>SLPX01000008.1 GCA_007131745.1 Myxococcales bacterium | reverse complement strand
CCCAAAGCCCTGGCGCGATCTGCCACCGGTGGTGTGCCCCCAAAGGTAAACCGGACCCCTTGTTGATATAATTCATCAGCTCCTTCAGCAAATTCGCCTAACAGCCTTTCACCGGTTTCAGGTGTCAGGCGATAAGAAACACCAACCAGGTCTGCATCTTCTTCTTCTTTTCCTGTTGTTCGCTTCGGTTGAACGCGCGGGAATCGAGAAAAGGAGCAGGGCAAAAAAAACAGCCGCGCACGACAATACCCTGGAGAGAGATGATCTCGTAAATTTCGAATGTATATTCTTCATGATGTCTCCAATACGATTTCCGGAATCTCTTAATTCACTCGATCTTTTTTTTCCAGAATGCAGGGACCTTGAAGAGTGGGCAAGTTTTCTGCCGATCACCCTCGAACCGAGAAGCTCTGCTGAAATGGCTTGTGCTGGAAACGAATATTAGGCTGTCAAAACTTTTTTGCGGCTTCGCTGAGAATTTTTTGAACAGAGGGCTCAAACCACGTCTCGATGATCTCCTTGAGCCTGGTTTCCCGATGTTGTTGGAAGCGATGAACCAGCGGCTTGGTCCGGTTCTCTTTGGTATAAATGAAACCCGCGGGTGGAAGTTCTGCAAGTTGTGCGATCTTTTCCAGGGCGGCTTTTTCGACGTCTTCCTCAATGCCGTCCACCAGGTTGACTTCAAGAGCGGACTCGGGCGAATGGAAGTTTCCCTCGAGTTCCATGTCGCGAGCCTTGAGAGCGCCGGTGACCTGTTCAAGCATCAAGTGCGCGGAAAACGGAACACCCAGCCCGATCTTTACCTCGTTCAGCCCAAGAAACTTCCTACCCGGGGAAACCAACCGATAGTCGCATCCAAGTGAAAGAATCATTCCTCCCCCGGTGGCGTGGCCGTTTATGGCGGCTGCGGTTGGTACCGGAATGGAGCAGAGAGCAAGAGCGAATTCCTCGAATCGGGTCCAGAACCCGGTCATGGAAGCGCGGTCGAATTCCAGCAAACGGGGAAGATCCAGGCCGATTGAAAAAAACTTGGATCCACCCGCAAGCACCATGCCGCGGTAGTTTGCCCTCACATCTTCTATTGTCTGCTCCAAGCATTCGAGCATTTCGGGGCTGATAGGATTGGTCACGCCGTTTGTCATGCGGACCAGGGCGATTTTGTCGTGCGGTTCGATTTTCAACATGTTCGTTTTCCGTGTTTCCTGGTTTCTGTTTTCATCTTGTTCATTCATTCTTCTGTCCGCCTTTCCTCAGTTGTCTTTGTAGAATTCAACTTCTGCCGAAACGACGGCGCAATTCGTTTTCGCTCAGGTGCAGGATCACCGGTCTTCCGTGTGGACAGTGGTCCCATGGATCCGCCTCGTCCATGTCTTTCAAAAGTCGAGTCACCTCCGCCGCTTCGAGAGCCTGCCCCGCGCGGATCGACGCATGGCAAGCCAGTGATGCTGCGAGTGTTTCGATTCGGCTGCACCCTCGTTCCATATCATCGTCTCCTGCCGAAGATGACTTTCCGCCGAGCGCAACCATTTCGTCCAGCAAATCAAGGAAAGCGCCCCCTCCATCAGCGCCCGCTTCGGACAAGGTAACGGGCACCGCCTTCAACGCCACCGAACCTCCGCCGAAAGGTTCGGCTTCAAAGCCGAGACGCCGTATCTCTTCTCCCTGTTCTTCCATGGTTTCAAGCGCTTCCGGTGAAAGCTCGATACGTTCCGGCGCCAGGAGTCGCTGGCCGGGGAGATTTCCGGATGAAAGTGTTTTGATTATTCGGTTGTAGTTTATTCGTTCGTGAGCCGCGTGCTGATCCAGGAGCACCAAACCTTCATTTCCCTCGAAAACAAGGAATGTCTTGAGCGCTTGCCCGAGGTAGACAAGCGGCCCGAGTCGTTTCGACGCTATGGCTAAAGAGCGGCAAACCGCAGGCTCCTCCGCCTCCCCGCTCAGCACGTTTTGTCGACGCGTCTCGAACCAGGCTCTGGGAGGCGCTTCGTTTTCCCTTTCTGTCCGGCTCGAACTCTGAGCGCGGGAACCGCGTCCATGAAACGAAGAAGGGCTCCGACTGTAATCAGCGAATGTTTCCTGCATCGCCTTCGCCGCGCGTTCTCGGAAAGGTGAACCGGAATCTCTTCTTTCCCCTTGTACATCGGGTTCTTCCCCAGTGTACGCATTCCCAGGCTCTTCGCCTCCCTTGTTGTTTTTGCCCAAAACGTAAGTCCGGGCTGCAATGCTCCACGGCGCGGCGGAAACCGTTTCACTCAACGCCTTGTGCACGGCCGCGGCCGCCTGGGATGGGCGTACGAACCGAACTTCGGTTTTCTGGGGGTGAACATTTACATCCACCAGGTCCGGGGGAAGCTCGATATGAGCGACCGCTACCGGGTAACGCCCGGATGCAAGGGAATGCCCGTAACCGGAAACCAGGGATCTCAAAAGCATTCTGTCCCGCACGAACCTGCCGTTTACAAACAAGTAACACCACCTGGAAGTACCGACCGCGGCCGAGGGCGCGGCCGTAAGAACAGTCACCCTTGTCTCGTCGAGAGCGAATCTACCGGGGTACAACCTTCCTTTTGCACGACGTGAAAGCACGGCTTCGCTTCGGGTCTGGAGGTCCGGGTGTACCGGCAGATCCAGCGCCTGCCGTCCGTTCAGCACAAGACGGAAGCCGATATCGGGCCTGGTGAGAGCGATGCGAATCAAAGTCTCCTGTATGTGACCTTCTTCGGTTTCCGCTTTTTTGAGAAACTTCTTTCGCGCCGGCACGTTGTAAAACAGTGTTTTTACTGAAACGATGGTGCCGGGGGCGCATCCGGCCGCGGAAACGGCCGGTTCGCCGGAAGCGGAAGTCTCGATGCGCGCCCCTGCATCCTGTTCTTTCGGCCGGGTGACAATCTCGAGACGACTCACCGACGCGATGCTTGGCAGGGCTTCGCCCCTGAACCCCAAGGTGTTTATGGTTTCAAGGTCGCGGGCCGTGACGATCTTGCTCGTGGCATGCCGTCTGAGCGAGAGGACAGCATCCTCGGGATTCATGCCGCAGCCGTTGTCAATGACCCGGATGAGTTCCACTCCCCCGTCCTCAGCCTCGACCGTAATGCGCGTGGCGGATGCGTCGATGGCGTTTTCACACAATTCCTTGACCACCGAGGCGGGACGCTCAACAACTTCCCCGGCTGCTATGAGGTCTGCAAGCGAGGGAGGCAGAACCCGTATCTTTGAATGCAATTCACCTTTCATGGCCGTAGAGCTTGCAACATTCCCCCTTTGTTGACAAGTCACCCTGCAGTCAGGCTTTTCTGGACAAAAGAAACTCGGCGCCCCCAAGCATCCTCGCGTTTGCACGACTTCTTGATTTTGGAAGGTCACGTACTACCTGGATTGCTTGAGCATCAGGAAATCTTTCCGAGTAATACAGTAGGTGTTTCGAAAAATCGTCTCCGGAGAGCTTTGCCTCGATCAGCTCTACGGGCTTGTTTTTTAGTGCTATCAGAAAATCGACTTCCCGTTTTTCCTTGTCCCTCAGTGTGTGCAGGCTCACACGGCTTCCTGTAGTGTCTTCAAGGAAATGAATCTCCTTGAGGAGATGGGCCGCGATCATATTTTCGAAGCGCGGGCCGGGGTCATCGATTTCCGAATAGTCGAAAAAATAAGCTTTCGCCTGTTTCTTAATGGCTCTGGCCACTGACACGTGATATGGGGGAACGAGAAATATAAGGTACATACGCTCTAAGAGCTGGACCCACGTCTTGACGGTCTGCGGGCTCACGGAAAGATCCTCGGAGAGGTTCTGATATGACAGCGGTGTTCCCACTCTCTCACGAAGAAGATCTACAAGGAGTTCCAGGGCACCAAGGTGGCGTACATTTTCAAGGAGTAGGATATCTTCTCTGATGATTTTCTCCAGGCGTTCTTTTTGCCAACGTGCCGCGTTGATTTTATCATCCGACATCAGCGGCTCTGGAAAGCCACCCCGCTCCCAGAGACGGGAAAACGCTTCGTTTCTGCCGTATCCCAAGTTTTCCACCGCTTCCTTGACGCTGAAAGGATGCAGTCGATAGTAGTAGTAACGCCCCATCATTGAGTCATCGCCTCGGCGAAAAACGTTTAGCCGGGCGCTTCCCGTAACAAGAATGGCCGGCGGGGCCGATTCGGTATCGTATACGCCCTTCAGCCACGATTTCCACCGACGATACTTGTGAAGCTCATCGAATACTACAAGCTTCTTTTCGCGGTCCCAGTTTTTGCGAAGAACGGTTTTCCTGTGGGCGGAGGCATCCCAGTTGTAATACTGGTCGGATGCGAAATGGTTCAGGAGGGTTTTCGAAAGGTAGGTTTTTCCCACCTGGCGCGCTCCGCCGATAAAGACCATCTTTTTTGCCAGGTCTTTCCTGATGTATTCCGTAAGATATCGCTTGTTTTCCATTCGACCATACTACATCAGACTTAATTTTGGTCAAGACCAAAACTAAGTTCACTTAATTTTGGTCGACATCATTTCGCCGAGTGACCTGAACTTCGGATAAACAGGCGCGCCTGCGCTTGAGTGCTATGAAAAACAATGCACCCAGAAGAAAGAAAAACGGCACGGAATGGGAACCCGCTCCAATGGGCGACGTCCGGCAGCCGCACCCGCCGGTTACGTTTCCGGTCATCCCTGGATGACCACTGTCTCCATCTGGACGACCGGCGTCTCCGATCGGAACGCTTCCGTCTATATTGGGGTTTATCGGCGAATCGGGGCATGAATCGTCGGGCCACTCGGTTCCGGGAGTCACGCAGCGCAGGGCGCCGTCTATGCATTGGGTAAAGCCTTCTCCGCAGTGATTGGTGCAGGAATGTCCTTCGCCCAGGCTTTCAGGTGTGCCGTTGTCGGTGATTCCGTCGCAGTCGTTGTCCCGGCCGTCGCAAACTTCGGTTGACGGCATGTTGGGTTCACACGTGAGCCAGCCGGCCACGCACAGCACGCGACCCTTGGCGCAAACACCTGTCCCGCCGGCCACGTCGCATGCAGCGTCGTCGCCCGTGGGGTCCGGACCTTCGCATGGGGTCCACAGCGACCATGAACAATTCTGCTCGCAGAACCTGCTGCGGGTGCCGCAATCCCCGCAATCCTCGGTTTCCTGATCTCCATCGTTGCACACGCAATCGATCAGGTTCGCCCGTCGAGCTCCGCTGTATGAAGCTGCAAAACTTCTTCTTTGACGGATGATCCCGTATACGCAACCCTTTGCTTCAACCACTTCGTACTGGCCGTGGGAATCCCTGTAGTCGACGATCAACACGACATGCGAGCTGGTGGCCGCTGCGTCTCCTGGTTGAAGGCTGTTCATGGACACCACGTTCCAGTAGCTATGGTTCGAGGTGAACTGGCTTGCCGTGTAGCGCGGCACGTTGCACGCTTCCACCGGGTAAGGATTCGGCACCTGCCACGCCTTGGATACGAATCCCGAACAGTCGGCGCCGTACGTCCCGGTGTGCGTGCAGTCGGGGCAACCGGATGAACCCGGATTAGGCGTACACTGGCCAGGGTTGCAATTTGTAAGATCCGGAGCGCACCCGTTCGCGCACCAGCATTCGCCTCCCCATGCGTAGGAAAAGCCCACTCCCGAAGTGCCTCGGCAAACAATGGATTCTTTTGTTTCTTCGGGGGGGGCGGAATGAACCTCAGGAGATGCGACCAGATGCGCAAAGAACAAGACGGCTGTGAAAATCGTTTTGAATCCGAAGCTTGGTTTGCCGAAAACTTCTCTTAGGTACCGGTTTTTTGTGTTCGAAAACATCACGGCCTCCTCCTGTTCCAGTCCAACACAAGCGCTCCTTCTGGTGTGAAGGCCATCTGCATGATCCGCCCGTCCGGCCCGATCCTGAACTCAACCCGTTGATCGTATTCGGTCAACACCCACGGGCTTTCAAACCTCCTTTTTTCACTTAACCCTTCGTCCAGTACAACCACTGCGTATGACTCATGCTTCACCTCGAACGGCGGTTTCTCGGAAAAGAGGACCTGGTGCAGCACCACGTAGATCGCTCCGTGAGCGTCCCTGTCAAGCCAGACTACCCGGTTGACGGGGTATCGGCCGACAAGGGTCGTCTCCGCGAGCGAGGACCTGGCGTTTCGCCGATCTCTCCATACTCGCACACCGCCTCTTCCGTTCAGAGCGGCGTGAATGGTGTGCATATCATCGGCCGGGCGGCCGAGAACTATTTGCCTCTCGCATGGTTGAAGATTCCTGTCCAGGACCTTGACGCTGTAGTGATGGTTTACTTCGAGCCACACACCGTCTTCGCGCGGAAGCATCGATGTCACCAGGCCGGCGTGTTCAATACCTCGGCCCTCGATGTCCACATCGACCAGATAAACCCCCTGCCTGTCCATCACCAGGAGGTTTTTTCCGACAAGGCGGTCAAGGGCAAGCACGGCCCAGCCGTCGAACTGCTCAACGTCGTCGTAGGTCGCGGCCGGCAGTTCCAAATTGCCCACTATTATGCCGTTTGCGTCCAGGTCCAGCACCCTTGAATTCACACTGTCCAGGACAAGAACCCCGCCGTCCGGCTTGACAGCGAATGCCTTGGGGCCTTCACTGTCAGCCTCCCGCCCGTCGATTTTGCCGACTCCCGCGTTTTCATTCCAGGGGAGAAACGCAAACTGTTCGGCCTTTGCCCGACTGGAGCGCCGCGCTGCAACCATGGGTTGAAATGCTGCAGCCGACATCCAAGCCGCGGCTGCAGTAAGAGCTGCCATGAGCGCAGCCGTTGTTGATCGGGAAATCATTTTGCACCTCGTCATATTCCATCACCTTTTCCGATGTTACTCATCCTTCACCATGATCAATTCAGCATGTTGATTGTTTACCGTTACGGTTATTTCATAGTCGGCCAGGTTGTGATTGTAGCAGTGCTGGGTGACACCGACATATATCTCAGCAAAGTACAGTCCCGACGTCTGGGCGGTGAATGCATATTCCGGGCAGCTATACGCGGGCGGCGGATAAGTGCAGGCCACCTCGTCGTCCGCTTCGTACAGTTCGCTCATGTCGGGCCGACGGATTCGCATCCGAAGGTCGGCAGCTGTGGCAGTGTTCACCGTGTCGGCCATGAGATACACATTGTCGCCGTTTTGGGCGAAAAACGCGAAGCGATCCTGGATCCCCGCGTGGTCGCATCCGTGCAAACTTGCACGCGCCGGGCTTTGGGCCCCATAGCCGATGAGCATCGATGCATTTCCATAGTCGCCTGCATCACTCCCATCAATGAAAAGATGGTAAACTCGACCGGCTAAAACATCGAAACGCAATACATGATCAAATCCCGACCGGCTTGTGTCGACGGCACATGCGATTTCCGCTTCAGGAGAAAAGCACGTGAAGTCGTTTTCAAGATCTTCCCTTCGCACGTACATGGCGACATCGAAATCAGTCCCTGAAAGCGCGGTCGTGGCAACAATCTCCCCGCTCAGCGGCGCTGTGAAGGTGAACAACGCTTCCGGGTTATCGTAGTGGACCACACAACTCCCCCGGAACGAAGATGTTCCACCACTGGTATCCACGGAAAACTGCTTTCCGGTGAGCAAGTCCGAAGTGATGTCCTCGACATCTCCGAAACCTTCACACACCCCGGCACGATGCAAGCCGAGCGCGAAGATTCCCGACTCGTCGTCATCGGTCTCCACCATTGCAAAATAAGTTTTTCCCGCCTGAACCGGCAGGATCACTCTCGAACGGGATGTATTGTTCCAAGCATTGTCGTTGCACGCGATCGAGGGGCCGTCGCAATCTCCTTCCCGCACCTCCAACACGGTCGCCGCGTTCGTGGCAGGATGGACCGTGGAAAGCACAAGGTCGCCCGAAAAATCCGGCGTAAAACTCAGATAAACCTCCTTCGCGCCCACGAGTTCTCCGCAATCCGGAGTCGAAAGATCCCTTCCCAGCATTGCATAGCCGAAAAACAACTCGCTCGTGTTTATGAGATCAGTCACATCATCCAAGGCCGCGCAAGGCTTGCAATCCTCCGGACAGTTTTCGTGGTTTTCTTCGGGAGCCGAACACCATCCGTCTCCACAAACTATCGGGCAGTCTTCCGGACAATTCGACGGGTTTTCTCCCGGCCCGCAAACGCCGTCTCCGCACCATCCTGCATCCGGGTCAACCGGATCCGTGCTTTTCGTCGCCACGTCACACCCGGACGCGGCCGAGCACAAACATGACAGCGCAAAAAAGATCAACATACTGCTGAGCTTTATTTTCGATACTTCCATGACACTCCAAGATCCTGACCGCGCACAACACTCATAAAACCGTCTTATTCATGCCGGCCTGGTCGGCTTACCTACAAGTGAAGACAAATTCCGGCCCGTTTATTATAGCAGAATCCAAACTCAATATAAGCAAAAGGTTTAGCGGAGTTTCGGTTTCGGCCGTTTGGTTTCTTTTGGGTGTGGGTTTTCTCTCCGGTCACTTCTTTTTTCTTGAAAAGCGTGCTTCCGGATTCTAGATTGGTGCGAAAACAGGTGATTGAAAATACTCTTCTTTCACAGGGATTATGAGTTTTCGTCCATGAACTGACTGTCGGAGCGACGCGTTGCCCGGGTGTTCACTTATTTCGAGCATCCGAGGACAAAGCGCGGGAAAATTGCGGGATGGCGATGAACAGAAATACAAAAAACAGAGAGATCAGGGGAAGTTGTACGACGGAACGGGTGGAAAGAAGGTATCAAGAACTCCTGGAGAATGAACCTCATATAGATGCTCAAAGGGCTGTTTTTCACACTGAATACATAAAAAACAACCCGTCGGAATCCAGGTATGCAAGGGCCGGAGGAGCACTTCGGCACGTTCTGTTAAACATCACTCCCAGGATCTGGGATGATGAACTAATAGTCGGCAACGTTTCACGGTATTTCAAGGGGACTCAGGTTTATCCCGAGTACGAGACATGGATGCTGGAAGGTTTTAAAAGCATCAAGCGCGAAGAAGAAAGGTATATCGAAGGGACCCTGAAAAAAAGAGAAGGGGATCGTTTGGGGATCTATCTCATCAATTCCGGGGACAAGGAGCAGATCCTCGAAGCTGCTCGTTTTTGGGAAAACAGGGATTGGCGCTCACAGGCGGAGAGATGTCTTCGCGAGACCAAGAACGATTTCGAGACCGTCGAGAAGTGGATGAGCCGGCTTGTGTTTTTGCGATTCATGTTCGATGTGCCGGAGGGCCGGGTAATCGTGGATTACCAGAAAATCATAGACGAGGGAGTGGAAGGATTGCTTTCCCGGGTAAAGGGGAGGATGGCGGCATTGGGAAGCCTGAACAGCCGGGAGAAATACGAGAAACATGATTTTTATCTCGGTGTCACTCGGGCGCTAGAGGGTGTGGTCGCTTTTGCGGATAATTACGCGGCCGAAGCCGAAAGATCGGCCGACATGTGTTCGGATCCGAAAAGAAAAGCAGAGTTAAAAGAGATTGCACGTATTTGTCGCAAGGTCCCTCTCCATCCGGCCGAGACTTTTCGCGAGGCTGTACAGGCATTTTGGTTTACCCATGTTTGCTTGTTTATCGAACTCAACGGCCGCGGAATTTCTCCCGGACGTTTTGACCAGTACATGTTCCGTTGTTTCAGAGCGGATAAGGACGCTGACCGCCTTTCGGACGAAGAAGCGCTGGAGCTGTTGGAGCTTTTACGCGTCAAGTTCGCTGAGATTACGAGGGCTCATGCAACTTTCACCGAGTCGTACCTGGGCGGGAGCGTTTACCAGAATCTCACTCTCGGCGGCGTGGATCGTTACGGAAAAACTTGTGATAACGATCTTTCGTCCCTGGTGCTCCAGGCCGGCATCAATGTGAAGACCTGGCAGCCCACTTTGTCGGTGCGTTGGAACGAGGACATGAGCAGTGTTTTCAAGCACAAAGTGGTCGAGTGCATTAAATCGGGCTCGGGTTACCCGGCTCTTTTCAACGATCGCATCGCCATAGAGAGGTTTGTTTTGCAAAGCGGGGCGAATCTCGCGGATGGACGGGACTGGGCGCCCTGCGGGTGTGTTGACATGCAGATTTGCGGCAAACGCATGCCCATGTATGCTGTTCCGCACACCAACAATTTGAAAATTCTCGAACTCGTTTTAAACAAGGGGAAAAATCCGATTACGGGAGAAGAACTTGTCCAGGTCCGCATTGATCCGACGCTTGCGCAATACGAAGAAATACTCGATGAGTTCAAGCGGGTAACGGAATTGATCGTGGAGCGGCAGACGGATTATTGGAACACGATCATGCTCGTACACAACAACCTCGGCCTGGTGCATCCCTTTATGACGGCGCTGTTGGACGACTGTATCGAACGAGGGTTGGATGCATACGAGGGTGGATGTCGTTACTCGGACTCCCCATATGTTATATCCTGTGGAATGGTGAATGTTGCAAACAGTCTGGCCGCCATGAAAAAACTCGTTTTTGATGAAAAGGCGCTCACAATGACCGAGTTGCTTTCCGCGATGATGGAAAACTTTGAAGGTCATGAGCGACTTCGGCGAATGCTTCTGGATGCACCCAAATACGGCAACGACATGGCGTGTGTGGACTCGATCCTCGTTGATTTATATGATTCATGGGCTGATTCCGCTCAGAAGCGGATGAATTGGCTGAATAAGCCGTGGCGGCCGAGCACATTGTCGGTGACGACACAGGTACTGCTGGGCAAAGCCTGCGGAGCAAGCCCGGATGGCCGTTTAGCCGGGGAGTTTCTTGCCGATGGAGCGCTGTCGGCATTTCCCGGAACTGATGAAAACGGGCCTACGAGCCTTATCAAGTCCGCGACCTCTGTGGATGCCTGCAATCTTCAGTCCACCCTGTTCAATATGAAATTCAACCCATCCGCGATCGAGGGGCGAATCGGAGCCGAGAAGTTTATTACCTTGAACGAGGTGTATTTTTCACTGGGCGGTTACCAGGTGCAGTATAACATAGTGGATCGTGAAATGCTCTTGGACGCTCAGAGCCATCCGGACAAGTACGGGGATTTGATGGTGCGTGTGGCCGGGTTCACCGCGCGGTTTGTTGATCTCGGTCCGGATGTGCAACGGCAGATCATTGAAAGGACTGAGTTCGGGGATGTTCGGTAAGAAAACAGGGATGGAAAACCAAGTAAACAGGATCTCATTGAATTCCGGACAAACATGTTCACAGGGCCGCCGAGGGGCTCGTCAGGCAAGGCGCGAGCGAGCAGCCGGCGCAGCGTACTTGAGGTACGTGAGCAGGCAGCGCAGTGAGCAACGCAGCATGGCGAGATTGATCGGCGGTCAATGTGAGCGTGTTTAGCTTGAGCGTGAAAGGAAAAGGATAGTCATGGCCAGGCAGGAAAAGGTTATTGTCGTAGATGTGGACAAGTGCGCGGGTTGCCATAGTTGTGAGATGGCTTGTTCCATCAAGCACTTCGGCAAGTGCTCTCCTTACTTGTCTCGTATCCGAATTCAGGAATTCCGGGAGGTAAACACGTTTGTCCCGGTTGTTTGCATGGCATGTGAGGACCCTGCATGTGCCAAGGTCTGCCCCATGAACGCGCGGGTGAGGCTTACCAGTGGAGCATTGGTTACCCTGGAAGATCGTTGCGTCGGTTGCAGAGCTTGCATTCAGAGTTGCCACTTCGGCGCCTCGGTGCTCAACCCGGAAAACGGAAAAGCGATGACATGTGATTTGTGCGGAGATGACGAAAAAGGTCCCTGGTGCGTCAAGGCGTGTTCGATGCAAAAAGCTTTGGTGTTCGTGGATGCAGAGGATGCGGCGAGGGCTAAGGGGCGTGATTGGGCTAAACAGATCAAGGAAGAACACGCTCCTTCCGGCAAGGAAGAGGATGAGGATTTCGGCTTCAGTTTCAACGTGTAACCCGCTTTGCCGAAACACTGCACAAACGAAAGGAGATTCCCCATGCACGGTTGGTGCGGACAAAGACTGAGACTGGATATGACCGAGAAGAGCTTCCATGTTGAAAAGCTCTCCGGAGAGTATTTGAGGAAATGGATCGGCGGGCGTGGATTCAACTCGGATGTTGTGTACCACGAAACGCACCAGGGAATGGATCCGTTCGATCCTGCCAATCCTTTGTGTTTCGGATCCGGACCCCTTGCCGGCTCTTTTGCTCCGCTCGCCGGACGAACCACGGTAAGCGCGCGTTCACCGATGACCTGTTCTGTTTCAGGTCCCGACATCAACGGTCACGGCGATACGAACATGGGCGGATCATTCGGCCCGCAGATGCGTTTTGCCGGATATGACCAGATCATCGTGAAGGGCAAGGCGGAGACACCGACATGGGTAGTGGTAACAGATGGAAAAGTGGAGTTCCGCGATGCAGCCAAGTTCTGGGGACTCGGCGTCAAAAAGGCCACCATAAAGATGCTTGAGGAACTCGGTGATCATGATTACAAGATTTCAATTATCGGGCCTGCCGGGGAGAATCTTGTTCGTTTCGCCTGCGTCACGAATTCTTTTTCGTCAGTGGGCGGCCGCACCGGGATGGGAGCCGTCATGGGGTCGAAGAATCTGAAGGCAATTGCGGTCAAGGGAACGAATCCACTGACTTTTGCCGATACCGAAGAATTCACCAGGCTGGCCTGGGAATTGCGGGAAAAGATCCATTCTTCTCCCTCTGCTATACGGCGCCGGATTGAAGGGTCAATGGACCTTTTTGATGTGGGCAATGCAATCGGGATAAATGCACACAGAAATGTCTCTACCGGTTACATGGAACGGCTTGAAGAAGTCTATGGAGGTGTTCAGTGGGCGGACAAGTACTTGTTTCGACGAAAAGCCTGCTGGTCATGCCCCGTGGGGTGCGGTCGATACACGCTCATCAAGGAAGGGCGTTACGAAGGTTTTCATTGCGGGGGTCCTGAAATGGAGAGTGTTTGCAACCTGGGACCTCGTATCGATACCTACGATGTAGCCGGGGTGAATGTTTTGTGCGGCCTTGTAAATGATTTGGGAATGGACTCCATTTCCGCGGGCGCGGCGTTGTCTTGGACAATGGAAGCTTTTGAAAAAGGCTACCTCGACACTTCAAAAACAGGCGGGGTCGAGTTGAATTGGGGCGACATAGACGGTTCATACAAGCTTTTGAATCAGATTGCCCGCCGCGAGACCGAATTCGCTGAGATTCTCGGTGAGGGGAATCTTCGCGCCGCGGAACGGCTGGGCGCAGGCCTGGACATAGTGCCGCACTGCCGGGGTTTGGAACATATCAGCGTTGATCCCAGGGTGGCTCTGGGCTTTTCGCTTGGGTACGCTATGTCGACCCGCGGTTCGGATCACCTGAAGAACTATTCCTGCCTGGAGTTTCCCGGTTGCGCCAAGAGCCGCGCTTACCAGTTGAAGGAGGTTTTTACGCCGGACATGGAAGAAAAGTTTTGGGAGAACTTTCCCGGCCAGATGGTTGAACTCGACACCAAACCGCAATTATGCACATGGTCGGAAAAGAACAAGTGCGTGGCCGACATGGTGAGTTGTTGTTGCCAGGCTATCGGTTCCTGGGGAGGCGCGGGCAACTGGCGCGAAGCTTATGCGCCGCTTTTGCGGGCTGCCGCGGATCCCGATTTGACCGATGAAGAGATCTTTCTGGCAGCCGAACGCGTTGTCAACATCGAGCGCGCCCATTGGTTGCGAGACGGCAGCGCGATCCAGGACGATACTCACATTGACCGCTATTTCGATGAACCGGTTGCAGGTGGGCCTCACAAGGGTCTGAAGCTGGATCGTGATAAGTGGGCCCGGGCACAGCAGGAGTACTATCGCCTGCATGGATGGGATGAAGATGGCTTCATCTCTCCGGAAAAAGCCACGGAGCTGTCCATTGAAGAAATCATTCCCGACATGAAGGCAGGCAAGAGGCGCTTTTTCGAGTTGATGGATAAAGGAGATGTTCTCAAGTGATGCATGACGCATCGATGCACATAGTGATTGTAGGTAACGGGATTGCGGGAAACGAAGTCGCCTCGAATCTGAGGAGATTGGGTTCGGATTGTCGCATCACTTGTCTTTCAGCGGAATCTGTTCCCGAATACGACCCGTGCTCTCTGACGTATTTTGTTGGAAAAGACGTGGAGCGAGAGGTTGTTTTCAGGAAGAAAGCCGAGGATTACTGCGGGGAGCGTATAGAAATTCACTTTAACGAGGAGGTGGTGGCTGTAGATGCAATGAACAGGGAGGTCGTGACCCGAAATGAAAAGCGGTTTTCCTACGACAAACTCGTTTTGGCGCACGGGGGAAACCTTTTTGTTCCGCGGATTCCCGGGGTCGACCTGCCGTCGGTTTTTGCATGCAAAAGTCTCGGCGATGCCGATGCACTGGCAAATCACGACGGCGTGCGGGCTGTAGTAATAGGCTCGGGGGCAATCGGCATCGAGGTGGCCGAGGCGCTGAAGAAGCGTGGATACGAGGTTGCAATCATCGAATTGTGTGATCGCGTGCTTCCAACCTTGTTTGACAAACCCGCCGCCCGAATTCTCGAAGAGAGTCTCCGTGCAAACGATATACATGTTTATACAGGTGAAAGAGTCGAGCGCATCGAAGGTGAAGGAAAAGCGAAAAGGGTGGTCACCGGGAAGCGGAAGCTGGATTGCGATACGGTGGTCCTGGCAACCGGGGTCGCGCCGGGGTGCGGACTTGCTAAGAGTTCGGGGATTGAAGTCGGTCGCGGCATCAAGGTGGATGCCAAGATGCGCACGAGCGTAAAGGATATTTTTGCATGCGGTGACTGCGTTGAAACCTTTGACATGGTGACGGGTGAACCCTGTGTTTGTCTTTTGAAGCACAATTCCATCGAACAGGGAAGGATTGCAGCGGAAAACATACTTGGCCGTGAAACTGTGTACCGCGGGGCCTACTCATTTGCGAGGGTACACTTTTTCGACACGCACGCGGTCACTTTCGGCTCCACCGAAAACGGGCTTGCGGATTGCACTTCCATGGAAATTATCGAACGGACTCAAAACGGTTATCTTCGGTTGATTCTGAAAGATGGCAAACTGCTCGGCGGTCAAGCCGTGGGCAAAGCAGCGGATCAGGCAGGTTTGTTCATGGGTGCCATGATGAGGGGTGATGATTTCAATGAAATCCGGTCGAAATGGCCGAAAATCCGTCGGTTCGGCTCTTGTTGGCCCTGGCGATATCGTGCGATCGCGAGGGCGCTCGGGCTGCCGTTTTTGGATTGAATACAAAGGAAAGATATAGAAAAGGAGAAAGGCGATGAGCAAAGCCGTTGATGATTGGGCGAAAATGAAATACGGCAGATCCATCAGCGAAGAAGAGCTGAGAAAGCGGACACATCCGGCCTGGCCTTACATTCACTTCAAACCGGGCAAGCCGGTGGATCCGGCCAAGGTGGACGAAATTCTTGAAGGGGTCATTGATTTGCATCTTCACGGCGCTCCTTTGGGCGGCTGGCTCGCCGGCCGGCCCAGAATGACCGACACATGCATCGAAGCTTCCCGGGCCGGCATGAAGGCGCTTGTATTCAAAGATCACAACACCATGACCAACAACTGCGCGGACATCATCCAGGATTTTCTCGGTCGCATGGAACTGGAGGCTCGTGCAAAAGGTGAATCCTTTACACCGGTCGAGGTATACGGCGGTATCGTTTTGAATGAAACAATCGGAGGTCTCAACCCCAGGGCCGTGGAGGTGTGTTTGGGTTATGGTCGTTGTAAAGAGGTTTGGCTTCCATCCCTGGATGCAGCGCACCAGCTCCAGGCCATGGAGAGAGACGGAGGGATCAGGGTTTCGGACGGTTCCGGAGAGCTGGTTCCCGAGCTCATAAAAATCTTGGAGTTGCTCCACGACTACAACAGCAACAGCAAGCAAGACCGATGTTCACTGTCGACCTGCCATGTCTCCAATGAGGAGAAAGCCGACATACTGCGTTATGTCAAAACGAGAGACATGAATATCGATGTCATGCTCGACCATGTCACCCAGGAAATGACCAATCTCACACCGTCCGAGGCGAAAGAAATGATCGATCTCGGAGGGTATCTTCAGTTTGCCCAATGTTCCTGCATTCCCTGGCCGGGCATGCAGGATTGGGTCATAGCGTTCGATTATTCTTTCAAGCTTATAAAAGAACTCATCGCGGAGAAGGGGCCGGAACAACTCATACTCATCACGGATGCCGGTCAGCCCGGAAACGAACCCGTGGCGGGTTGGCGGATGTTTATAAAGACTCTGCTATCCCAGGGTGTGGGTGAAGCCGAGATCAATGTCATGTCAAAAGATGTGCCGCAAAGAATTCTGTATGGGAATTGACCCTGGAAGTGTGTTTGTGCGGGAATCGGAAAAACCCGGTCTTGCGATCCGCAATGGTGCTGAAGAACATGAGCGAAAATGTAAAAGGAATGCTCACGGAGCTGAAACGGTTTTCTACTCACGACGGCCCCGGAATAAGGACTACGGTCTTTTTCAAGGGTTGTCCGCTTCGCTGTTCCTGGTGCTCTAATCCCGAGACCATGGCTATCGAAAGGGAGCTGTTTTGTTTTTCGAGGCTATGCAAGGGCTACGGTGGTTGTATCGATGCATGTCCCAGGAGCGCGGTAACCATACAAAAAGAAGTCACGGTGGATAGACTGAAATGCGATCTCTGTCTTAGTTGCGTAAGCGAATGCCCGAACCGTGTGTTTCGCGTTGTGGGGAAAGAAGTCGATCTACAAGAGTTGGTCCATGAGGTTGAAAAGGACCAGGCGTTTTACGTTAAAGGCGGCGGCGTTACACTCAGCGGCGGTGAACCGCTTTTTCAGCCTGGATTTGCGCTGGGCCTGCTTGCCGCTTGTCGCGACAGGGGGATCAATACAGTTTTGGACACCTCGGGTTTCGCGCCGCGGGATGTGGCTGCGCAAGCCGCGGTCATGTCGGATCTTGTGCTTTTGGACATCAAGCACATGGATGGAAAAGCTCACATGAAAGAGACCGGGGTGGATAATGGGCTGGTTTTGCAAAACGCTCAGGCAATGGCGAAGTCAGCGCGCGTCCGGATTTCAGTGGTTCTGGTGGAAGGTTTCAACGATAGTCGCGAAAATGTGCGTCAAACAGCGGAATTCGGCCGAAGCATCGGCGCTGTTGGGTTTGATATCAACCCCTTGCATGCTTTGGGTTCTGAGAAGTATCGGGCTTTGGGCGGAAACCCGCCTTATGAACGTTTTAAAACACCGGAAATAAACCACGTACACATGCTTGCCGACATATTGAGAGGATCGGGCTTTGATGTGACCGTGGGAAGAATGATGTAGATGGAAGAGCTACAAAAGGAGAAAAGAAGAAATGGCTGATCTAAAGACAGAATTTTGCGGTATTTCGGTCAAAAATCCCATTGGGGTGACATCCTGTGATTTCGGCGGCCACACCCGTCTTGCCGAACGCGTCGTGGATCAAGGAATCGGTTGGCTTATCGGTAAAACCGTACACAAGATAGATGGGGTGCATCGTTGGCCCCGCCCTTACTTCTATTCTTTGCGTCGTTTCGGCAAGGAACTCAAGGATACTTGGATATGCAGCCAGATGTTTCACAACATGGCCTACGACGAATGGATGGAAAAGGAACTGCCCGGCACTTTGAAACTGTGCGCGGAAAACGATACTTTGTTTATAGGTTCCTGCAGTGGAATCGGCAGTGATGCAGACACGTGGATTCCGTTTCTGAAGGACATGGAAGCCGCGGGCGTGAAGATGGTTGAACTGGACACCGGAGGACCGCATGCAACTTTCGGCGCCAAGGCCGCGCACAAAAACGTGGGCGCGCCCCTGGCCATGGATCCGGACACGGCTTATGCAGTGACCAAGGCATGCGTGGACGCGGTGAATATTCCTGTCATGTTCAAGATGACTCCGCAGTGTGTAAACATGGCGGGTGTGGCGATGGCTGTGGAGCGAGCGGGCGCGGCCGCGATCTCGGCCAACAACGCTTTTTACGGGTGCTGGATAGATCACGAAACCGGATCATTTTTCGGAGTGCCCGCGGCCATGGGCGGTTTAATCGGAAGGTCCTGGCAGATCTTTTCTCTGGCGAAAATCATGGAGATAACCGCAACGGTGAACATTCCTGTTTTAGGGGGAGGTGGTTGTTTTACTTTCGACGATTGTGTGCGGCACCTGATGGGAGGCTGCGGTATTGCGGGATTGTGTTCATCCGTCTACAGCCGCGGAGTAAAGGTTTTGGGTAAAGTCATAAAAGACATGGAAGACTGGATGGACCGGAAGGGATACAAAAGCATTGCCGAGTTTCAAGGTTGTGCGGTGAAAGAATTCATGTACCTGAGGGATTGGCCGAGAGAAAACCCAATGGCCAAGGAAACTCCCGTTATTCCGGTGTTTGACGCTGAAAAGTGCAATGCTTGCGGAATCTGTGTGGATGTCTGTCCATACGGTGCACTGTCGATGGAAGAAAAGAAACCCGGTGTTTTGCCCGAACTCACGACGGCCCACTGCATGGGGTGCGGTTGGTGTTTGGGGCACTGTCCCAAAGAGGCGGTCCAAATGGTTTTGGCCCAATCAGGCGAGGTGGTCTGGAACGGATACGGAACTATCGGCAACTGGGTCAAGTAGGGAAGAAACATCGAGGGAGATAAAGCCCTTTGCGTATGAACATGGAGCCGAGATGAAAGTGAAGGTAAAATCGTTTGCAACAGTGGTGACCGTGGGACGGATAACCGAGAAAACTCTTGATCTTCCCGAAGGGTCGATTGCAGCGGATGCCATGCGGGCTTTGGGCATTGCGGATGACGCGGAGATGATAGTCCTTGTCAACGGCCGACCTTGTGTTCCACAGGCTGACTTGGCGGAAGGAGACAAGGTTACGTTGATGCCCCCGGTCTCCGCTGCATGAACGGGGAATAGTCAATGATGGAAAGTTCAGTTGCATTCCTTGCCAGGCAAATACTTTTATGGGGCGAGGAAAATCAGGAGATTTTGACCCGTTCCACTCTGCTTGTCGCTGGAGTAGGCGGCGTGGGCTGCACCGCGGCCGAGGTTTTGTCGCGCTGTGGCGTCGGCAAGCTCATCCTGATCGATAACAAGGAAGTCGACCCTCCGGACTTAGGGAGGCAATCCCTGTACACGATTCAGGATCTGGGACGGCCGAAGGCGGTGGCAGCGGCCGAGCGGCTTTCAAAGATTTCGGGGCTGACCGAGATTCTTCCGCTCGAAGAGACTATCGGAGAGATGGATTTATCTGCTGTGCTTGGTGAATGCGATGGTGTGCTGGATTGTCTGGATAATTTCGAGGCTCGTTTTGCGCTCGAGGCCGAACTTCCTGGAAACTCTTTCATTGTGCACTCGGCCATCTTGGGCGGTTTTGGCCAGGTGACAACCACCCTTCCGGAACGAACGGTTCGATTAAGAGACCTGTACGCGGGTCTTAACCAGCCTTGTTCGCCCGTCCCGGTTGCCGCTCCGATAGTCTACATTCTTGGTTCAATTATGGCGCAAGAAGCTTTAAACAACCTCTGGGGGAAACCGGAGTTGGCCGGGGAGCTTTTGGTGGTCGATGCAAACCACTTCTTTTTTTCCCGCGAAACCATAAAACGACCTTTGACGCCGGGTGGTCAACCGTCGTCATCGAGAAGCCAGCGGCGGAGCCAGGCGGCCACCTCGTTGTAAAAGCGCAGACTGTTGGGGCCGGACATGATCCAGTGGTCTTCTTCGGGAAACACCAAAAGCCTGCTCTTCACCCGGCGGCGCTGCAGCGCGGTCCAGTATTCCAGGATGTTCGCGAAATGAACGCGCTCGTCTTTCTTGCCTATGGTGACAAGAACCGGCGTTTTCCAATGACCGTCTTTAAAAAGCGGATTCTGGTCCAACCAGACTTCGGGGATTTCCCAAGGAGGACCGCCGAGATTTGCCTCGCGGTGATAGACCACATCGCTGGTGCCCCACTGCGTGACCAGGTTGACCAATCCGGCGTGGCTGATGAGGCAGCGATAGCTGTCCGTTGCAGCCTGCATCCAGTTTGCCAGGTGGCCTCCGTAGCTGGCGCCGGCCGCGCACCGTCGAGTTCCGTCAATGAATTTGAAACGCCCGGCGGCAAAGTCCGCGGCCTGGTTGATCTCCTGGGCCGGTCCTCGCAATGGATCACCTTGGATCCTGCGTGCGAATTCTTCGCCGAACCCGGTTGAACCGGTGTAGTTGGTGGCTATGACCACGTAATCGCTACCTGCCATCAGGTGATAGTTCCAGCGCAGGAAAAAGTCATCCCGAAACATCTGGTGCGGGCCTCCATGTATCATCACCAGCACCGGATACCGGCGCTTGGGGTTGAACCCGGCCGGCCGCACCAACAAGCTGTGGATGTTTCGTCCGTTTTTCGCCTTGAAACGGAAGTGTTCCAGGGGAGGGAGATCCAGCCCGGCTGTTGCCTTTTCCGTGAACCGCGTAAGGCGATGATGCTTCCCCGCGACGGGGTCGATCCGGACCACCTCAACGGGTTCGGACGCGCTTTGATAGTTGGACAGCAGCACCAACCCGGTTCCACGATCGGGTGAGACCAAATTGGTATAGACCCCTGCGTTCATTTTGAATGCGGCGCGGGCGGTTTTTCGGCCGGCCGCCGCGTGAAACAGCATCACGTGTCCTGCGTCCTCGCCCAGCATGTAAACGCCGGAATCGCCGCGGGTAATTACGTAATCCAGCACCGCTCTTCCTTCGGGAAGTTCGATGACACGCTGTGTTTTCATATGCGGCCAACTGAACTCGACCAAACGTGCCGCGTTGTAGACGTGCTTGTTGATCGCCACCCGCTTTGCGTAGAAGCGTTTTCCGTCCGGGCTGAACCGCGGATCGCTCCAGCTTTCCCGCGTTTTTTTTCGGCCGCGGTTTGTCAACCGGCGGGGCTCACCGCCCGTAGCCCTCACGAGCCAGAGATCTTCGTGGGTGAAATCATGGGCGAAGCGATCGCGATTGTCAGTGGCCACAAACACCAAAGATTCGCCGTCAGGGGTCCAGACCACCGGCAGTTCGCTGCTGCCGATATCGCGCCGCCCATCGAACCCGGGGCGAGCCAATAGTTTTGTTCCGGCCAAAACGTCGATTGCCTTGTCCTCGCCGATGGTCTGGACGAAAAGCCTAGGCCCGCGGTCGCCAAGCCAGCGATTCCAATTGCGGATGGGAAATCCTTCATAGACAAGCACGTTGTCATCTTGTTTCTCTTCCTTCTCCAGTATTCTCTCGATGTCTTCGAATGACTTGGCTCTCCGCGGCACATCGCTTACAAAGACTACTCGTTTTCCATCAGGCGAAAAAACCGGCCTCCGTCCACCGGTCGGCAGGTTGGTGACACGCGTCGCCTCGCCGCCTCGCTCGAGATCCAGCAGGTAGACCTGTTGAGGATCATCGGCGTCGCCCCGCCTCGCCGTGAACGCGATCCTTTTGCCGTCAGGGCTCCATGTCACATGAGATTCGGGTAGACGATCGAATGTGAGTTGACGAGGTTCTTCCACGCCGAGGACATCGATCAGCCACAGGTGTGATGCTGAACCGTCCTTCTCGTACGAGGGGCGCTGCACCGAGACTACGGCCCGGGCGCCGTCCGGGCTGACCGCGGGCGCGCCGACCCTCGGCATCAACCAGAGGTCCTTGTGTGTAATCGGGCGCAGGCTTTTTTCGGCTCGGGCGCCCGTGCCGCCCAGGATCAGCATGCAGCCGAACGCCAATAATGATAAGGGTTTTCCATAAGATACGGTCATTTTTCTCCTCCGTCGATCAGCGATGGCATTCCAAACACCATCATCTACCAGCATCACCGCGATGCGCGCCGGGGCCGCGCCGGCACGGTCGCGTAGGATAGGAATTCCCTGGGCGCATTGTCAAGGATAGGCCGGCGCTCCTTCTTGATCTTGATGTTTTCGTCGTTGTTTCGGATGGTGTATGATGTGTTGTTTTGCGGAATGCTTCAGTATTGAATCTTCAACCGGCGGACGATCATGAGATACAAGTTCAGATCTTCAGAGCGCAATGAACTCAAATCAAAGGTTCGATCCGTGGCGCGTCGATTGTACCTCATGCTGAAAGAGGGTGGAGGCCGAAAAGGGCCGGTACGGGATTTCCACCTCTGGAGCGGTCTTGTGAAAGGTTTGTACATGGAGCCCTCTTCGAGGCCGCGGGCGAAAGAAGCGTTAAACGAAGTTTTTCCGTCGACCCGACAAGGGGTGAACGCGGCCGGTTCCGATCCTGGGGGTCGGGTTGAATCGGTTGGGGATACGCTTGCAAGGCTTTTTTCGATACAGTGCGCAACGGCTGCGGTTTCGTTTGCGGTAGTGGATCGGATTCGTCCCGCCGGCCATGGTGAAGAAAACGGAGAGAAAGCGCTTCGACGGTTTCTGCAAGGTCTCCCGTTGGAACACGCTGTCTCTTTCGCATGGCGGGCTGCCGGAGAATTTGAAATGGGACTAAAGAGCGTAGATGCAGATGGTTGGCGCTCCGATCTCCTGGGCTCGATCTTTCACGACACTGTATCCAAGAAGCTGCGCCATGCTTTCGGCGGTTATCACACGGCTTCGCCCGTGGCCCGCGGGCTTGTCGGCTTTGCGCTGGAGGAAGTGGATGCGCATCGTTGCTTGGAGAGTGGGCCCGGACGGATCCTGGATCCCGGATGCGGGTCCGGGGTTTTTCTCGTGGAAACGTACCGGGAGATCAACAAAAGGTGGAAAAAGAGCGATGCGCTTGGAAAGGTTTGGGGTTTTGATTTGAGCCCGGTTGATGTTTTCACGGCGCGGCTCAACCTGGCATCGGCTTGTGAAAGCACTTGGAGCGAAGAGACAATCGACCAAGTGTGCAAAGGGGTGAGATTGAATGATTCGATAATGGGCCGTCCATTCAAAGGAGACGACCGCAAATTCGATGCACTCATCGGAAACCCACCCTGGGTGCGATGGGATGTTTTGTCGGGTGATTATCGAAACGAAATCCGGAGCCTGTTAAACGGCCGGGAGAATCTTTTCGGTGAGCGGGGTTTTCTGGCCTCCCTTGGCGGCTCCAATGATGATGTGCTCACGGTGTTTACCGCGCTTGCATCGGAGCGTTATCTGGCCGAGGGCGGAGTTTTGGCTTTCCTGGTGAAACAATCGGTTTTTACCAACAGGACGGGGGCGGCGTTTCGTTCGATGGGCGAAAGCGGGCCTCGTTCCCAGCCGCTGGGGTGGCGACAAGTTCATGATTTGAGGGCGTTGAAAGGTGTTTTCGACACCGGGGATCAGCAACCAGGTGCGGTTGTTGCAAAACTCGGCTGTAAACCTTTAAAACCGTTGCCTCTCGTGGTGTGGGAAAAACCCGGCAAAAACCCCGAGTTTCGGAAGGGATGGGTGGATATGCTCGAACCCGGGCGCAGCGGAAGTCCATGGATAGCCGGTTTGAAAAGGGAAACCGGAACACCGTCTATGGCAACGAAAGAATTTCCGTCCGGATGCGACTGTAGAAGAAACGGGGAAAACGGTTTCAAAGCGGGTTTTGTCGGCAAAAACGCTTACAGGGATAAAATCCGGCACGGCCTGAAACACGATGCGGAAGGAGTTTACGCTGTTACGATTTTG
Organism: Myxococcales bacterium; assembly: GCA_007131745.1. The sequence goes on along the minus strand of SLPX01000008.1, from coordinate 17,475 downwards.
GATAAAATCGGAGAAAGGCTGGTTGTCAGACCCAAGGGGGTTTCAAATAACAAGGGTGAGGAATATGAAGTGGAATCCGCATGGGTGCATCCATACATCAAGCCCAGGCATGTAAGGCGTTGGAAAGTCAGGGGTTGGGAATACGTTGTGGTCCCGCAAAAACGAGCCGGTGAACAAAACGAAGAAACTCTCCGCCGACACGCGCCCGGGGTGTGGAAATACCTGGATGCGCACAGGGAAAGGTTGCTGAAAAGAAAATCGAGGGTTTATCGGAACGGTCCCTTTTATTCGGTTTTCGGCCTGGGGCCATACACATGGGATATTCATCGGGTGGTGTGGAGCGGCCTGGGGAATATGACATGGTTTGCCTATCTCCAACCGGTTGAAGATCCTTTTTTGGGGACAAGGTGTGCGGTGGTGGATACTTCCTGTTATTCAATGACCGCCCAAAATGAAGATGAAGCTCTTTATCTTGTTGGTATTTTGAACAATCCGGTGGTATCTATGCATTTATCTGCGTGCGGCTCCGGCGCCAAGCGACCTTTGAGCAAGACGGCGCTTGCCCGCCTTGCGATACCCCGTTACGACCCAGGCGACCATGGAGCAAACTCTTTAATAGGCATAGCGCAGACCTTGAGCCAAACCGGAAAATCGAGCGTTTTCGGGAAAGATTTTTCCCAGGAGCGAGTTTTTCGTAACGGCGAGGCCAAATGGAGGACATTGGTCGAGACGATCATGTGCGGGAATTCGGACAAGGTGAAATGAAATCTAAATCTGAACACGGAAAAAACCTTTATTGGGTTTTCATGGTTCTAGGAGGGTTGGCTGTCGGCACCGGAGTTGCGATAACTTTGAGGCTGGGTTTTCAAGGCATTGGTATCGGAGCGTTTGCAGCCGCTTTGATGGGCTTGGGCTTTTTGGCAGTCGGCGTTTGGATGTTGTTTTTGCGAGATGATATCGTGTCGCGCAATACCGTGCCGGGAACGCGACGTGTTTCTCCACCCGGACAGCAAGGGGTGGAAGAAACGTCATTGGAAGTCGCAATGACGCTGGGCGAAGGCCCACCCGCTGAAACACCCCATCCCGACGATGATCCGCCCGCTGAGATGGACGCTCCCATGATTTGTTCATTCTTGGTTCACGAGTTGGACCGAGTATTCGAGTTGCTTAAAAGATCGCGTGGAAGGGAAGATATAAATGTCTTGATGGAACACGTTGCAGAGCTGGAAATATGGGCGTCGGAACTGGCATTGAAAAAAGATGAATTGAAGTATGGAACGCGCGGGATCAAACGGCTCTGGAATGTAAAAAACAGCCTATCGGAACTCGAAAGGAAATGGATCCTCAGAACGGGAGGTGATTTGCGAAACGACGTGAAACCGGGCTGGAGTCCTAAGGCGTGCTCATCACTGCAGAAGATGGAAGAGTTGTTCAAAAGCTGTTCGGAGAGGTTGGCGTATGTTTCCCGCCAATTCAATGAGCACCCCGAGTTCAGGGACGCTCTCGTAGCATTTGCTCGTTCGATAAGGATATACTTGGGACGACCGTTGGATCGGGATGGGAGGAGTTCAGGTGAAGAGGCTTTTGCGGCCACACTTCGCCTGCCGGACCTGTCCACCCTGGAAAAAATGGTTTACGAACTCGGCGAATTGGAGAAATCCGGAAACCTGCAAGATTTTGACAATCGCTCTACACGTGCAGCGGAAGAACACGGTCCTGTGCTGAAGAAACTCATGGCGGTCGCGGGCAGCCCTGAAAGTTTGGCCGCGTGGCCCGAACTCAAGGAACTCAGCATGGGTTTGCAAAACGCTCACTCTTCTCTTGAAGCCGGAAAACTGGCAACCGCGATAAAGCACCTTGACGAAGTAATAAAGCTGGTCCGTGATTCACCTGTCGGCGGATCCTGATGTGAGAGCTTTTCGTTTTCTCGGAATCAGCAATCCTCGCAGTTCAAACATGAGTTCTTTCAACTCCTGGGCATAGAGCACCAAAACACCGTCCTTAGGGGTGACATCACAAGTTTGAGCTGTTCCCGCGTAAAGCCGACGTTCCTTTGTATATTTGAGGAGTATTCTCCTCGATACTACCCGGAGCGTCCGGGAACCCTCCCGGGACCTGCCTGATTCGGCGTCCCCGTCATCCGCTCTTTCGGCTCCCGTCTCCAATTCAACAGCAATGAGTGAATTGGAGCCGACCGTGCGATGACGAGCGGAAGCGACGATCAGGAAGCCGGAACCGTCCGGCCTCCTTTCCATGCTCGGCGGACCCATGTGCAACAAGTCAGTGCTTATGCGAAGCGGTGGAGACCACGGACCACCCGGTTGGGAAGCGATCCGAGCATATGTTTCATGGGGGCTTTGCGGAGACGGCCTCCGGCGGTATACAGCGAGTAGCGTGTTTTTATCGAGCCGGGCCGTGACCCCGTCCTCTCCGGGAAAAAGGGAATGCGCCCTGGGAAAAAACCAGCCGTCTTTACTTTCCAGCAGCCAGAGATGAGGGTTTTTACCACTTACTTTCTCATGAACAGTGAGTCGGATTTTTCCAGCGTTTGTGCGTGTCGCGGTGGCGACCATGTCCTTGCCGTCGAACATGGACGGCAACTCTACCTGCGCGACTTTTCTTACCCTGATGGAGCCTGAATCCTTCAGGATCTTTTTCACATCACGGGTTTCCGCTTTTCCGCTTTTTTTCGAGGCCTCCTTCAAGCCGGCGCTCTGCTCCCCCGGAGCGGAGTCGCCAAAAAAAACTCCATACACATTTAGCCTGGTGAGTCCCCGGGCAAAGTGTCCATGGCGGATATAGAGCAGAGGCGTTCGGGCCGGGACATCGGACACCGGGCCCGGCGAGGGTTTTCGGCCGGAATCCCGTGTTGACTTTCCAGCTTTGATCGGCACGGAGAGTCCCCGACATACAAGCTGTGGATGACTTTGTCCGAAAGCAAATTGGGTGAGCGGAATGTCCACCGGCCCACTGCAACGAAAGCCCTTCCGAGTCACAACGCAACGATGAAGACTCACGCGGCGGAGGTTTTCGCCTTTCATCCATTCAGACGCCAGAAGAAGAGTTCCGTCGGAGAGGACGCACGCGTCCGAGCGACTCCGCTGGCGGGCGGATGAAAGCATTCTGTCGTGGATCCTTTTGCCCTTCGGAGCGGCAGGTTTTGAAAAGCCGACGGACGCGAAAAAAAAAGCTTGGATGAGCGCCAGAAAACCGATCTGAATCGAGCAAATTCTTTTCAACCTGCTTCCTCTATTTCCGAAATCTTTTCAATCCATGCGTTGATCCGGCGACCGTATTCTTTTCCGCCGACAAGGGAAACATTGTTGTGATCAGCCGACGGGACTATGTATATCTCTTTCGGTGGATTAGCCGCCTGGTAAAGTGCTTCGCCTTCTTCCACCGGTATTAGACCGTCACGGGAACCGTGGATGACCAACACGGGACAGGATATTTCCCCTATTTTCGCAATTGAGTCGTAACGTTCTTTTTTAAACAACGCATCGGCGGGAATCATGGGCAGCAAGATTTTTGCAACAGAGGGTATCGAACGAAAAGTGGATTCAAGGATCAATCCTCCCGGCGACTTCTTCAGCGCTGTCTCGACCGCCACGCCTCCTCCCAGGGATTTTCCGAAGAGAATGATGTCTTTGGAGAGAACTCCCTTCGATTCAAGCCATTCCCACGCCGCAAGTCCTGCAGAGTACAAGGAGGCTTCCGAAGGACTGCCCGTGCTTTTTCCATACCCGGGATAGTCGATGAGCAACAAGCCGGCCTGTATGGATTCAAAATCCTCACGGATAAACGACCATTCGTAAACCGTTTGAGCGTTCCCGTGAAAAAAGAGGATCGTCGGGTCACCGGTACGAGCGGGCCAGTAAAGGGCGTGAACCCTGTCTCCGTTGGACGTTTCGATCCAAACTTCCCGCGCGTCGGAGCAATGAGGCGGGAGGTCCGCGTCTTCAGGTATGCGGTCCGGGTAATACAAAAATCTGCGAATCATGAATTCAAACATGTAGACAATCCGTTTTCTTGGTTGCATTCATACCGTTTCTTTGCGCCGCGGTTTTGCAAATCAGCTGCCGCCTGCTCCAAAATTCTGAACCCAGTATGAATTGTGTTTGCCGATTCCGATGTGTTCATAGGATTCATTCAGGATGTTCAGGCGATGACCCACGTCGGGAACACCTGCGTCTATTATCCATGCAATAACAACCGAAAGGCCGGTTGGGAAACCAACAGCCGCGTTTTCCGCTATCAAACCTCCGTCGTAATAACGCCAGATTCGATCAAACCAACTTGTCCCATCGCAACTGTCGTGCTGCAAACCGCAGTCTTCAGCCATGTCCTCTGCATGGTTTCTGGAAGCCCTCATCAGCCCGGAATGGACCTCGAGCGCTCCGACGGGTTCCCGCGACATAAGGTCTTCATATGCTCCGTTGTCCGTTCCGTCAGCGTATCGATCCGCCAAAAACTCCTCTGCAAAACCTTGCGGGTCGGTCCTGGCGTAGTTCGTGTAAAAAAGAACATCTTCTTCGTCTTCCGTCAGGTCGACCGAAGAGTCACGATCTCTTCCGCCGCAACCCCAACCAAGAAAAACCGCAACCAAAGCGGCCGACCCTGCAGCAATCCACTTAAATCGCTTTGTTTTCGCCATGAAAACTCCTCTTTGCAAACATTGAATTCATTCAATCTATTCCACGTCCAGGGACAAAACCCATGCAATATGCTTCAATGAAGAATCAGTGTTTCCCAGAGGCCGATAGGATTGAAACACCAAGCCGCCTCTTCCTTTAGGCCTCTTCAATATCTGGGCGACAGGAATGCTCACATCGTAACCGCGGAGAATTTCCTGGTCCTCCGTTTCAAATGTAGGAAAAATGCACATGCGGCCTCTTGCAATCAAATCGCCGTCTTTGTCCAAAAGGAAAACGCGACGACTTCCTTTTGCATAAGCAAGGTTGCGAATCCTTCTCTCTACACTGGGTTTGTGACCCGACATGTCGATGGCCATCGGTTCGGTCGAGCACCTAAAAGGGGTCAACCGGGGTTTTCCATCCAGGGCGATCCGGCCTGCTTTACGAGAACCCTGGATCATTAAAGCTGTGTGTTCGTGAATCTGCTTTCCAGTGCGTCCGTTTGAAGCCGAAAAGTAAACCACCGGGTGAGTTTTGACAACGAAATCCGGAGTGCATCCGGTCAAGGCCGAAACGCAAAAAACGGCGAATATCCATGATCCGGCGGGTAAATCCGACAAATTGTTTCTCATCAAAAACTACCTGTTCCCAACATTTCCTCCATAAGACACCGTCATCCGGATTTTCACATTTTATCACAAAGAGGGCAAGGGAAAGACATGCCGGGTTTTCAGGGTTGTTTCGGCAGCGATCGACCTCCGCTGAAATCCGCGCCGATCAGGTTTACGATGCGATCCTGAACTTCATCGGTAGGAAGATCTCGGACCGCACTTTTCCATGCATCGAGCGCTTCCCGGAAACGCCCCATGTTTTCCATCGCCAAACCCAGTTCCATCCAGCCTCGGGGGTTGCGTGGATCCGTTTGAAGCGATTTCTTCGCAAGGCGGGCAGCCTCTTCCGTGTTGTTTTCTTGACGCGCCATCGTTGAGCGGCTCCGCTGGATCTCGGAGACCAAACGAACTGCCAGGCGAGTTGAGGCAAGAACCAGTCCAAGAACGATGAGCGCCATGCAGAGAGATCTGTGCATCCTGAATTTTTTGACGGACAAACTCTTTTCTTCCGCTTTTCCGGCAGAGCTCTCCTCGTTTACGGTTTTCAATCGATTTGAGCCCCATTCCGGTCCGAGGGAAACGCCGAGCGCGATCGCACCCAGCAGGAGGGTGGGAGCGAAGAACAAGACAGGAGCCCCGAGACCGCAGACGAGCAGTGAAACCGCGGACGCGGTGGCTGCATAGCGGCCGTTTTTTAATTGGAGGTGTTTTGTATCAGGTGGTTTGAACAAACGAACTAAAACCCAAATACCCAAGATGAGGCCGAAGATGCCGAAGTCGTAGAATATTTCCACCGGGTCCGCGTGAGCATGTCTCAGGTCGGTGCGGAAATGTTCGTCTCCGGGGTTTTTTCGCAAGTATCTTTCCTGGTTGCGTGGCCAGAGACGCTGAAACGCTTCGGGGCCACCGCCCAGCAAGGGAATTTCACCAAGGGACGAAAGATGAACTTTCCACAGGTAGACGCGTCCTCGCGCTGTTCCGCTCGTTTCACCCATGTCCCGTATGCGTGAACCCAGCCGGGATTTTCCCGAGAAGCCGTCCACGGTTATTGCGCTCAAAACACCTATTGCGATTCCGGAAAACGCAAGGATGTGAAACATGCGCTTTGAGTTTGCTTTCCATGCAAACAACGCAACGCCCCCTATCCCACCGGCCCATGCGGTGCGAGTTCCAGAAAGCACCCAAGCGCCCGTTACAAGCGTCAACACGATCACCGGCAATCCAGCCGAAGCGACAATTCGAACGCTCTTTTCTTCACTCAGGGAGTCCGCTGTTTCACGCACTTGGAGCAGGATCCAGGGAAGCACGGCCGCGGTCCACCAGCCGAGATGGCCGGGGCCGCCCAGGGTCGAGACCACCCTTCTGCCCGAAAACCCAACGAGTTCATGATTCAGAAACCGCGGGCCGAACGCCTGGATCCACGCGATGACGGCAATGCAACCACCGGCGGCTGTCAGACACTTTGAAAGCGTACGAATATCGGCTTTTCCCCCAACAACTGCAAACGCGATTGCAGCGATCCATCCAGCCCACCCCTCGACCCGCGCGCCCATGCCTTCCCTTGCAACGAGCCATGCCAAAACCGGCGCCCATATCAGGGCCGGAACAAGAGCGGATGGAGAGAAGTCTTTCAAGCTTATCCACGCGTAGAGCGCAATCGACATGGCGCCGATGAGCATGATCATCTGTTTAGGCAGGTCCAGCCGGTCCGTCATCGTCCACCAGAACAAGGCCGCAAGGGCTGCAAACCCGCCGATCAACCACCCCGTCACTTTGTGGGCTCGGTGCGTAGGCCCAGCCGTTTCTTTTTCTGAAAACTGCTGTTTGTGAAGGGTCAACAGGACGCTCCCACCAGGATTATTTTTAGATAAACTGCTCAGTTCGGAACGGGCAGGACGTGAAGCATGTATTCACCCCTCGTGCCTGTCGCGCTGAAATATGCAAGATAGCGCCCCTTCGGTGAAAGGCACGCGCGAACCGGTCCGCAATGACCTTGAACTGAGCACCTCCCAGGGGATCCGTAGTTCCGGAAGATGTAGGATTGTTGTTCCATCTCCAAAGTCGCGTTTTTGGTTGTCAGAAAAATTCTCCCATCGTTGCGATCCACGTACACGCTGATTTTGCCCGCCTGTTGTAAACACTGTTCCCCAAACATGCCGGCCGGCTTCTCCCAGCTTTGGCTTTGAGACCTCTGTTTTCCTGATGTCGAGAGCGGGACGGTCTTTCCGGTCTTGGGATCGACCGTGACCCAACGTTGGTATTCCGGAAACCCGGAATACATGAGGATGCCGCCTTTGGCCGCGGGAAGAGTGTGATAGACGCCCTTGAACATTCCAATCCTGGTGATCTTGGGTTTACCCTTTCTCTTCAATTCGGCCGTGTACAACCCCTCGGCTCCTTCCTCGTATGGGGAATTCCCCCAAGCCAGCCTGGTGTTTGTTAGCCACAGCGGGTGAAAACCTTGTGTCGTGGACACGCGGCTTATTCTACCGTCACTCATATCCGCGACGAACACCCCCAAACTTCCCCGGTTGGCCCTTTCTTCGTCCTGGAACCCGAAATACTCGTAGGCCGCGTTGAACGCTAGGCGCCTGCCGTCCGGGGACCATGCCATGGATGGAGTGCTTCCATGCAGACGGAGGTTGATCGTGCGCGCCTTCTTGAGTTTTCGTTTTCCCCTTTGTGATGCAAAAGCCTCTCTTTCCCGGAAGGATTCGTGTTTGGAAAGTACGATCATCCAGGATACTGCGAGGGCAAGTCCGCCCACCGAGGCAACGAACCTGAACAGGTTGTTTTTTCGCAGGTCAAGGTATTTCATTTCATGCTCCTCAGGGCGTAACATGTACTTCGGCCGAGACCTCGGGGCCGAACCACGAAACACCATCGTGTACCATCCGTCCGCCGAAAATATGGTTTCCCGGAGACGAAGGCAGCAAGAGATCGAATTCAAACGAGAACGATGTTCCCGGATCTACGTCCGCTCCAACGTAGATTCGTCCGTCGTTTACCCCGTTGGAATACCCACCCGACGCTCCGGGCGACCAGAGTATGGAATTGGATGGGAGCGTGCCGAACCTGATGCCGCCGATGTTGTCGGAAGGTTCCACCCAAATCGTGTTTCCGTTGTTGCACATTGTGACCACTGCCGGAAGGGTGCTTCCCACCGTTCCGGAGGGCTCCAACTCGTAGGATACGAGCAAGGCATTGGACGTGGAGCCGGAAGAGCCGGGCTCCATGATGTAGAGATCTTCTTCCATGTGGTAGACCGAGCCGGCCGGAAGGTGGCTTGAGGAAAGCGGTTCAGTGCCCCAGGAAAACTCCACGTTGTGAGTGTATGGATGTCGCACAAAGAAAAGCTCACTCAAGTTGCTCGACACGACCACTCGTCTTATGGTCGCATGCGGTCCTCGTATTTCGCCGCGCATGTTGTCCGCAACCCCCGTCACCCTTGCCAGGCCGACGTTTCCATGGCCCGGTATGGTGCATGGCTGTGGAATCGATGTAAACGGTCCGCCGGAACCCGAGCGCTCAGACCAGTTGTTGCCGCATCCGACGTAGTAGGTGGAGCCGGAAAAGCTGAAATCCGTAAAATAGTCTCTGTGTGGATCAAAAGGAACGCTCAAACCCTTGTAATCCACAGGCAGGGGGCCGACGGTGATGGAAACCCGCAAAGGGTTGGTTCCGCTGTATGTGATGGAGAAGGGGGCTCCGGGGCAGTTGCCAGGCGCGTGCAAAGTGGATCCGTCGCTGCCCCGCGAAATCACGTTGTGATCTTCATCGTCCGCGCCGGTGCATGTTCCGATGATGTAATAGCCGCCGTTGGCTTCCACCAGGTTGACTCCGTTTACGATGATCGAGTGTATCGCGGTCGAGTCCTTGTTTATCACCGGGTTTTCAACAAGGGTCGATTCGTCCGGTTGACAGTCGGCTCGGCACTCTCCCCCTTGGCATGAAACCGAGGGGCCGCATCTTCGGTTGCACTTGCCGCAATGAAACGCACTCGTCTGAAGGTCCACCCATTCCCCGTTGCAATCCACGAGTTCCCCCGGGCCGGTTTCCCGGCACTCTCCCTCAACACACGCCTCACCCTCCCCGCACTCGTTGAAGCACGCTCCGCAGTTGTGGTCGTCGGTTTGAAGGTTCACACAGACACCCTCGCATTCCGTCATTCCTTCACCACATGAAAGCCCGCCATCGGACTCCGTTGTTGAATCCGCGATCACTCCCCCGTCGCCCGGAGGCGCCCCGTCCGGATCATGCTCGACCGTGGAGTCGATTCCTCCGTCCACTGTTTTCCCAGATATCCTGCCTTCGCAGGATACAAGGCAACCGGCAAGAACGACGGACAAAAACGCCGATGTCCGCGCTTTTCGCCTTGATAAACTCATCCACCCACCTCCATTGTTCCGGGTGCGAACCTTCTCTCGGATCGCATCGCCGATTTCGACTATATGCGAGCATCGCAGCGGTTGTCCATGTGATTTTAGTGGTTAGTTTCGGAAGGAGGGGCTTCGGGATGAGGAGAACGGAGAACAAAAATGGATGGTGAAAAAAACAAGTCCCGGCCGAACAAGCTGATTCGTGAAAAGAGCCCCTATTTGCAACAGCATGCATACAACCCGGTGAATTGGTTTCCTTGGGGCGAAGAAGCTTTCAAAAAGGCGAGAAAAGAAGACAAGCCGATTTTTCTCTCCATAGGTTACTCGACCTGCCATTGGTGCCATGTCATGGAGGCGGAATCGTTCCAGGATAGGGATGTGGCCGACCTTATAAACGAAGTTTTTGTGCCGGTGAAAGTGGATCGGGAAGAACGCCCGGACATCGACAACATCTACATGTCGGTATGCGCGATGATGACGGGAAGCGGCGGATGGCCGCTCACGATATTCATGACGGACGACGGAAAACCCTTTTACGCGGCTACTTACATTCCCAAAACCGGCCGCTTCGGCCGGCCCGGCATGTTGGAACTGATCCCCGCGATCAAACAAACATGGAAAACCCGCCGGAACGAATTGCTTCAGAGCGCTTCGCAAATCATTGAAGCATTGAAATACGCGGAACAAGAGCACACGGCTGAAGACAGAGGCAGCGAGCAAAATGAAGAAACTTTATTGAAAGCGGCGTTTAAAGATCTATCGATGCGTTTTGACGAAAAACACGGTGGTTTCGGCGATGCTCCCAAGTTTCCAACTCCTCACAACCTTTTGTTTTTGCTCAGGCACTGGAAAAGAAGCAATGATGACGATGCACTGAAAATGGTCCAAACAACTTTGAGCCGGCTTCGCCGCGGGGGAGTATTCGATCAGGTCGGATATGGATTTCACCGTTATTCCACCGACAGGGAATGGCGGGTGCCTCATTTTGAAAAGATGCTCTACGACCAGGCTTTGCTTGCGCTTGCTTATGTCGAAACGTTTCAAGCTACAAAGCATGATTTTTACGGAGATACGGCCCAAGAGATCTTTTCTTACGTGCTTCGAGACTTGCGCTCACCCGAAGGGGGATTCTACTCGGCCAGGGACGCGGATAGCGAGGGCGTGGAGGGCAAGTATTACGTATGGACCGAGCAACAGATCCGGGAAATCCTTTCTCAAGAGGAATCCGACCTGGTGATTCAAACGTTCAACATCGAAAGCAAAGGCAATTTCAGGGATGAAACCACTGGAAAGAGAAACTCATCCAACATTCTTTACCGGTCTATTTCACAGGAAAACCGCGATGAACCCGCGGGTGTGATGAAAGCAGCCCGGGAAAAGCTTTTGAAGGCCCGGGAAACCCGGGTTCAGCCGCTTAGAGATGACAAGATCCTGACCGACTGGAACGGGCTCATGATAGCCTCGCTTGCAAAAGGCGGTCAGGTTCTGGGCCGAGAAGAATATGTTTCAGCAGCCGAGAAAGCTGCCCGGTTCATCCTGGAAAAAATGCGCAATTCGGAAGGCAGGCTCCTGCACAGGCATCGAGAAGGCGAAACGTCCATCACCGCTACCTTGGATGATTACGCATTCTTCATCTGGGGTCTGATCGAGTTGTACGAGACGGTGTTCGATGCAAAATACCTGAAAACGGCTATGGAGCTTTCCGATGACTTGATCCGGCACTACAAAGACCCTGCAGGAGGCGGTTTCTTCTTCACTCCGGATGACGGCGAACAGCTTATCGTCCGAAAGAAGGAAATGCATGACGGAGCGACTCCGTCCGGAAACGCTGTCGCCGCGCTGAATTTCCTTCGCCTGGCTCGTCTTTCGGGCAGGACGGAATACGAAGAAAACGCCTTGGAGATCCTTAAGGCTGTTTCGGGCCGCGTAATCCATGTTCCCGCGGCTTACACCGGGTTTCTCTGCTCAATGGATTTTGCTCTCGGCCCGGAGGTCGACGTAGTAATCGCCGGGCCCGAAAAGGATCCGGTTGGATCGGAAATGCTCAAGGTCTTGAAGGCCGCGTACCTGCCGAACCTTGTAAAGCATTTTCGTCCGACTGATGTTGATTCTCCGGCGATCGACGATGTAGCTGCGTTTTTAAGAAGTTTTGATGCTGTAGAAGGAAAAGCGGCCGCGTACGTGTGCAAGGATCGTGCGTGCAAAACTCCCATCCTGAAAGCGGAAGAGTTGGATGAAATGCTGGAGTAATTCTTCCGAGCACGCCGAGCGTGTGTTTTTCCACCCTATCGACCTGGACGCCTCCGTTCGTGTTGGGGGTTGGAAGACACATTTTTTTACCCCGTTTGATTCAAAACCCCTCTGAAAGCATGGGTTTTTGCTTTCGGCATGAAGTTTGCTTTTAACTTGCTTAAGCGAATCACATGAACGAATCTCAGTCTTTTGAAAGTCACTTGTGACGAGATACGAGATGATTAAGGAAAACATACGAAAAGAAAAACAAGGAGAAAAGAAATGAACACAGGAATTAAAAAAGCGTTTTTGTTCGGTATGGCGGCGGTGCTTATTGTCCATGGGTTGTCCGGTTGCGACAAGAAGGATGAAAAGGAAGGTGGAGAAGAGAAAGCCAAGACAAGTCTTCAGGAACTGGGAGAAACCGGATTGAAGGGCGAAGTTCCGGCCGGCGCGAATGTGGGCAAAGCTTTGATCGGTGACGGAGTCATGGTCCAGGGCCCGGGATTGGTGGCGACTGTTGAAGAAGCAAGCGCGACGCGTCCCGAAAACCTGGAAGGAGCAAAGAAAGACGCCGAGATGTACAATCCGCAAAACATTGAAACCGAGGAACTTGGGGACGGCTGGGCGTTTTCTTTTGAAAATACCGGATCCATGGGGACCAATTACTTTGTCTGGGTGCGACGCAAGATTGGCGGCAAGGACTGGTGGTGTTCCACAACCGGATCCGAGGCTGCACACAAGAAAAACACCCTCGCTTTTTGCAAGAGCCTTCAGCAGTAAAAACACCCTTCCTTTCTGCACGAAATCATGGGGGTTGATTTCTTTTCCCAAACGCGGCATGCCAATTAAATCTTGCTGAACGATTTACATTATGGACGCGAGGAGAAGAAATGAACGGCACACTTGCAGGTTTTTATGAATTGATGGAGAGCACCGTGGATGTGAGGCGGAGGATGGTTGTGGAGTATATTGAAAAGGGCGACGTGGAAGCGGGTGACTTGAACCTTTTGAGAAAGGTTCTGCAAATACTGGAAGATTTGCCGGTCGGTGAAGAGGGAAAAAACCGGCTTTTGCTGGAAGGATCGCGCACCCTGGATGTGGACCTCGGATATGAAAAAGAAGAATTGAAAAAGGATCTTTTTTTCTTCGAAAAGGGTGAAAAAGAATTTTCCCTCTATTTGGCTTCCATGCATTCGGGTTTCGATGAATACGTAAAACGCGGGTTTGAATTCCTGCATGGAAAGCGTTTCCGAAATTTCGTGACCGACAGGGACGGGACTGTAAACAACTATTGCGGCAGGTATCGTTCGTCGGTGCAGTCCGCGTACAACGCGGTGTATTTGACGCGCTTTATTCGTTCATGCACCGATAATGCGGTGATTGTAACCTCCGCGCCGTTGCAAAACCCCGGGATTGCCACCATCAGCGTGATGGACAAAGGGACTTTCATTTACGCCGCATCGAAAGCGAGGGAATTCATCGACGCGAGCGGAGTACGCAGAACGTATCCCATAGATCCGGACGCGAACACTCTGCTGGATCAACTAAACAAAAGGCTGGCCGCGTTGGTGAAAAAACCCGGTCGCGAAAAGTTCGCTCTGATCGGATCAGGATTGCAATTCAAGTTCGGGGAGACGACCATTGCCCGACAGGACATCACCGGCGCGGTGACCGAAGAGGAATCCACGGCTTTCAAAAAGGAAGTGGAACAAGAGGTGGAAGCGGTTGATCCTTCCTTGCAAAAGTTCTACATCGTGGATACGGGGCTGGATATTGAAATCATCCTCAAAAAGGGCGGAACAGGTTCAGTCTCGGAAGAAAAGTTCGACAAGGGCGATGGCTTGTTGTTTCTGGACCGCGAGCTGGGTTTGAATTTGAAAAAGGGTCCTAACCTGGTTTGCGGGGACACATCATCCGATCTCAAGTTGGTGGATGCATGCGTGCAACAAAGCGATGAGACTTGGACCGTGTTTGTAACCCGGGACGAAAAGCTCGCCGCCAAGGTGAACTCCACGGGAGCCGAGAATTTCATTGTACCCGAACCCGATATGTTGGTATTCATGTTGGATCGTTTATCCGAATCTCTTTGATGATTTGAACGTGTTGAAAAAAGGAGAAAACCATGAGTGAGCTTGGTTTCAAAGGCGCGGTATTTGATCTCGATGGTGTGATAACCGACTCGGCCCACCTCCATTCCAAGGCTTGGAAGGTCATGTTTGACGAGTTTTTAGAGGGTTGGACACGAGACAAAGGAGAGCCTTTTCAAGAGTTCACCGAAAATGATTACCTTGAGTTCGTGGACGGCAAGCCGAGGTACCAGGGCGTAAAGTCTTTCCTGGAATCCAGGGGAGTGAGTTTGCCTTTCGGCGAACCGTCGGATCCGCCGGACAAACAGACCTATTGCGGGTTGGGAAACAGGAAAAATGTTTCATACCAAAAGCAGCTCGAACAGGACGGGGCCGAGGTTTTCGAGACTTCGGTCGCCCTGGTCAGGGAACTGAAAGCCCGCGGCTGCAGGGTGGGCGTGGCTTCTTCGAGCAAGAACACGGAGTTGGTTTTGAAACAGGCCGGCCTGGAAGACCTGTTCGAAACTCGCGTCTGCGGGGTCGTCTCCGAGGAGTTGGGACTCAAGGGTAAACCGGATCCGGATATTTTCATAAAAGCCGCCCACAACCTCGGGTTGAAGCCCCACGAGTGCGTGATGGTCGAAGACGCCATTTCGGGTGTTCAAGCGGGGAAAAGCGGAAACTTCGGGCTGGTCCTCGGCGTGGCCAGGCACCTATCGGGCGAAGAACTCCGTGGATACGGCGCCGACACGGTAGTGGCCGACCTGGGGGAGATCACGATCCAAGATCTTTCAAAGTGGTTCATGCACGGCGTTGATGACGATTCCTGGTATCTCACCTATCACGGGTACAAGCCCGAAGAAGAAACCCTCAGGGAAGCCCTTACTGTTGTGGGCAACGGCTACATGGGAACAAGAGGTTCCATCGAGGGCGAACGTGATTCGGACAATCATTACCCTGGAACATATATCGCGGGGCTGTACAACAAGTTGCCCACCGAAGTACACGGCCGCGATATATATAACAATGATTTCGTAAACGCTCCGAACTGGACCTTGATCGAATTTGGAGTGGGGAACGGGGAATACGCGAGCCCCCTGAGCATGGAGGTTCTTTCCTATAGACATCGGCTCGACATGAAGAACGGAGCGATGGAGAGGAGACTCGTGGTCAGGGACAAGGCGGGAAGGATTTTCAGGTTGTGCTCCAGGCGGATCGTCAGCATGAAAGATCGCCACATGGCGGGGATTCAGTATTCAATTACGCCGGTTAATTTCAGCGCTCCCATGAGGATCCGTTCGGCCATAGACGGCAACGTGATAAACAACGGGGTGGCAAGGTACCGGGATCTGGCATCCAAACACCTCGAGGGAGTGGATGCAGGAGAAATGGACGGAGGCTCTTTTGTTCACGTGAGAACGAACGCATCGGGCGTGGACGTTTTGATGGCTGCACGGGAAAGGCTTTTCAGCGAAGGGGAAGAATTAGATTCGTCCACGGAGTTTGAAACAAAGGATTTCCAAGCAGCCCGTGTGTACAGTTTTCAAGCAAATGAAGGCCGTATATTGACCTTGGAAAAACTTGTGGGCGTGTTTACATCCTTGGATTGCGACGTGAAAGATGTAAAAAAGGCCGGGGCTGATTTTCTGCAGCAAGACGGGGATTTCCGCAGTGCGCTGGAGGAGAGCGCGTCCGAATGGAAACGTCTCTGGGACGCAGCCGATATCAAGATCCAAGGAGACAGGTTTACGAGCCGAACGGCCCGCCTCCACGCGTTTCATCTGTTCGTCACCGCGTCTTCACACAACACCGACCTGGACGCGGGCATGCCGGCCAGAGGACTTCACGGCGAGGCCTACCGCGGACACGTATTCTGGGACGAAGTATACATTTTTCACTTTTACAACCGGACGTTTCCCGAGATCACCAGGGCTTTGCTCATGTACCGTTACAAGCGGTTGGACGCGGCGCGCGCCTACGCAAAGGAAAACGGGTACAAGGGCGCCATGTATCCCTGGCAGACGGCCGATGACGGAAGCGAAGAGACACAGGAGGTTCACTACAACCCGGTGTCCGGCAAGTGGGGTCCCGACCTGAGCCGCCGCCAGAGGCACGTGAACATCGCGATTTTCTACAACATCGTGGATTACTTCGAACAAACCGGGGACATGGAGTTCCTGGAAAAATACGGCCTGGAAATGATGCTTGAGATAGCTCGGTTCTGGGCGGACATATCCAAGAAAAGCGATGTCGACGCGCGCTATCACATCGAAGGAGTCATGGGTCCGGATGAGTACCACGAAAAACTGCCGGGCGAGAAAGAGGCCGGTGTCAGGGACAATGCATACACGAACATTATGGTGGTGTGGCTTCTGAAAAGAGCTTTGCGCTTGCTCGAGCGCCGGCCCGAAGAAGTCACCGCTCCGGTCGCGCGCAAGATCGGGTTTCAACCCGGAGAAACCGAAAGATGGCGCGATATCGCAGAAAAAATGTACGTGCCGGTAAAAGAAGGGATCATATCTCAGTACGAAGGGTACATGGATTTGGAAGAACTGGACTGGGAAGCGTATCGCCGGAAATACGGAAACATTCACCGGATGGACCGCATCTTGAAGGCCGAGGGTGATTCACCCGACAAGTACAAAGTGAGCAAGCAAGCCGACGTCTTGATGACGTTTTACCTGCTGGATCCGGAGGATGTAAAAGAAATCCTCGACGGCCTGGGCTATGAAACCCCGAACGCGGTGGAACTCCTCAGGAAGAATTACGAATACTACGTTGAAAGAACGAGCCACGGATCCACCCTTAGCAAAGTCGTACACGCCGCCATTTCCAAGGACATGGGCAGGCCGGACCTCACCTGGAGCTGGTTCCTGGAAGCAATGCAAAGCGACATATACGACACCCAGGGCGGAACCACCCAAGAAGGAATCCACGCGGGCGTCATGGCCGGAACCCTCGGGGTGATCATCAGGAATTTTGCTGGAGTCACCTTCAAAGGAAACGAGGTAACCGTGCAGCCAAACCTCCCCAAACACTGGGAGCGGCTCGCGTTTTCAGTGATAAGCCGGTCCGTGCGTTTCTACATCGAGGTCACCCCGGAACAGGTCTCGGTGAGAGCCGAGGAAAACGGCAAGGTTCAAACCATCCAAGCCGCGCCCGGGCAACACCGCGTGCTGGACGCTTTCGGTGATTCCCGCATCCTGCTTGACTACCGTCCCCCGGAAACAACGCTCGAAAAGTGATCCATTCCCCAACCGGCCGGGATGCACTGCAGTGACAAGTGGAATTCAGGGAAGAACGACCTGAAGAAGGAAACTTCTATCCCGACTACACCCGCGGGGTGATAGAGTGGAGCTGCTACGGCCGATTTTATCTCCCCGACAAGGAACAATGCCGGTGGGATAACGAACCCGCCCATTATAAAGGCGTCAGTGCATGGATGCCAATACAACCGCTGCGGCGTCCCAGCCTTCCCTGCTGTTTTTCTTGACAGGAAGCACTATAGGATGTTTCCAAAATCATTACTCGGGCTGCAAATACATGTTAT
>SLPX01000183.1 GCA_007131745.1 Myxococcales bacterium | reverse complement strand
GATCCTTACCTGCTGGAAGAACGGTTTCAGAGAAACAGGTTTTTCGTCTGGGTTGAGCGTCAGACTTCGCCTGAAAAAGCCGAAAAGGTTAGAGCGCTCAAAATCCAGGGTGTTCATATACAGAAGGAAATGCGCAGGTTTTATCCCAACGGTAAACTGGCGGGCCATGTTCTGGGATTCGCGGGCATGGAAGGAGACGGGCTTGAGGGGATAGAACTTCATTTCGACCGTTGGTTGAGGGGGAGGAGTTCCGAGGGTCGCGGGCTGAGAGATGCGTTGGGGCGGACGGTATTTGTTGAGGGTTTGCCGGATATCGGACCTTCGGGAGGGTCTGATGTGGTTCTTACTTTAGATAAGAATGTGCAGTTCATAGCAGATAAGGTCTTGTCGAAAGCGGTCGAAATGCACAAGGCAAAGAGCGGAACCCTGGTCGCAATGGATCCTCGCAATGGAGAAATTCTCGCCATATCCAATGCCCCGGTTTTTGATCCCAACAACCACAGAAACGCCAAGCCTGATTTCTGGCGAAACCGAGCTGTCACGGATGCGTATGAACCTGGTTCGGTTACAAAGGTCTTCACTCTGGCGGCGGCTCTGGAAACACGGGTGGCCCGGACCGATGGTCAGATATATTGCGAAAACGGCCGCATTGAGGTGGATGATTATCCGATAAGGGATTCACAACCCCATGAATGGCTTACTGTTGAAGAATGCATTCAGAAGTCGTCAAACATATGTACCTACAAGTTGGCGAAGCGGTTGGGAAGAAGGCGGTTATACAATTACCTGCGCCAATTCGGATTCGGTTCACGTACCGGAATTGAGCTTCCAGGAGAACGACGCGGCAGGCTCAGACACTGGCGCGGCTGGTCCCACGTGGCGCTGGCAAATGTTTCTTTCGGCCAGGGTTTTACCGCTACGGCCGTTCAGTTGGCGGCTGCGCTTTCAGCGTTGGCGAACGGTGGAACTCTTTATGATCCCCACATCGTGAGATCGGTGAGGGATGGAGACAACAACACGATTTCCCTTTACAGGCCAAGGGGGCGGAGAGCGATTTCGGAGTGGGCGGCCCGCCGTGTTATTGACGTGATGAAAACGGTGGTGGAGCCCGGGGGAACAGGCATCGCAGCAGCCCTTGAATACTACCCCGTAGCAGGCAAAACCGGGACTGCACAAAAGGTTGATCCGGAAACCGGCCGCTATTCACAGGACCACTGGGTGGCGTCTTTTATCGGTGTCGTGCCCGCTGATGATCCTGTTTTGGCCGTGGTCGTTTTGATCGATGAGCCCCAGGAAGAGTACTACGGGGGAAGGGTGGCCGCACCGGTGTTCCAGGAGTTTGCCCGGGAAGCATTGAAGGTTCTGGGGGTTCCAAAGAGAACCGCCGCTCGAGCCGGGAGAAGAGCGGAGAAGGAAGAAACTCCTCTTTCGTCAAGTCATTCCGTGGCGCCGCCCTTGCCGGTGGCTCAACCTTCGGGCCCGGTGCAGGAGATGCCGGATTTCACAGGAATGACGTTTCATGAAGCTCTGGAGACCGCGCGCAAGGCAGGAATCGAGTGTTCGGTGGAAGGCTCTGGGATCGTTGTTAACCAGACTCCATCGCCGGGCCCTGCTCCTTTGGGCGCTCCGTGCCTTGTGGGTTTGAGACCGAGATATTGATTCGGGGTTTGTATGGTTAATGGAAGTGAAATAACGCTTCGAGAAGCGCTCAACGGGTTGGTTGAAACCGGAAGTTTGATCGATGAAGGCCGTCCTGTTGTTGCTGTGACGGAAGATTCCAGGCAGGTGGGACCCGGATCTGTTTTTGTTGCGATCAAGGGAATGACGGCTGATGGGCACGATTATGTAAATGCGGCTGTTGATGCAGGAGCCGAGGCTGTTGTGGTCTCCCGTGAAATCGACGCCAAGGGCAGAGTTCCGGTGGTGCGGGTGGCGGATACCCGTGCGGCTCTTGGATTGATTTCTGCCAACGTGAATGGGAAACCCGCCGATCATATGACCCTGGTCGGGGTGACCGGAACCAACGGCAAGACAACGGTATGCTATCTTCTGGAAGCGATTTTGAAATCCGCAGGGAAAATTCCGGGTGTAATCGGAACTGTGAATTATCGCTACCGTTCAAAAACGTTCACTGCTCCCTACACGACTCCGACTCCGCCTGTTTTGCATGCGACCTTGCGCGAGATGAAGGAAGCGAATTGTACCCATGTTCTCATGGAAGTATCCTCGCACGCATTGGAAATGCAAAGGGTTCACGGGCTTTGTTTCGCTGCCGCCGGGTTCACAAACTTGACCCAGGATCACCTCGACATTCACGGAGGCATGGAGCAATACCTTCAGGCGAAACAGAAATTGTTCAAGGATCACTTGGACGGCCGGGGTGTAGCGGTGGCATGGGGTGACGACCCGAACGCCCAGCGGATGCTGGCGCCGTTTTCAGGGCAAAAGATTTTTTGTTCCGCGGTCGACCGGAGCGCGGACGTGCATCTCCTCGAATCATCGATGGATCTCTGCGGGGTGCGCGCTGTGATTGGAACCGAGCAGGGTGAAATTGATATCCGGTCTTCAATGGTGGGCTCGACCAATCTTGCCAACATCATCCTGGCAGCGGGCATGGCGCTTGCGCTTGAAGTATCGATCCGCGACATAAAGAAAGGAATTGAAAGCGTCGGTTGTGTTCCCGGACGGCTGGAGCGAGTGCTTCCCGGAGGGTTTTTCGAAAAGGACGTAAGTGCTCCCCATGTTCTGGTCGATTATGCACACACGCCGGATGCAATCTCGAAAGTTGTAAGCACTCTAAAATCAATCTGCAAGGGCAGGCTGTTTATTGTTTTCGGATGCGGCGGGGACCGCGACAAGACGAAGCGGCCGCTCATGGGAAGGGCTGCTGGGAATGCGGACATTGCAGTTGTTACTTCAGACAATCCTCGGACCGAGAATCCGGAGGCGATTATTGAATCCGCATTGGTCGGGGTTTTTGAAGCGGGATTGGACGAGTTAAAGGGAGAGGAGTTAAAGAAAGCGCAAAGAGGTTGCGTGGTAATTCCCGACAGGCGTGCTGCTATCAGGCGGGCCGTGCTTTCAGCCGGAGAGAATGATGTCGTTCTAATCGCGGGCAAAGGTCATGAAGACTATCAGATACTGGGAACCAAGAGGGTTCATTTTGATGACAGGGAAGAAGCTGCACACGCTCTGAAGATCCGAGGTCAAAAAAGCTCCGGGGGTGAAAAGTAATGCAGAAATCGCTTTTTTCCATGGAAGAGGTCGCAGGGATTGTCTCCGGCCGCATTCAAAACGTCGGATCCGCTCCGGGTGTTTTCCCCGATGTTTGTGGAGCTTCAATCGACACTAGGACGCTTCGTCCCGGAGATTTGTTTGTCGCCCTCGGTGGAGAGACATCGGACGGACATCGTTTTTTGGCCGACGCTGCTAAGTCCGGCGCGGCTGCGGCATTGGTCCTGCCGGATTACAAGGCAAGGTGTGATTCGCTTCCGGAAGGTTTGCCCCTTGTGGTCGTCGACGATCCTCTTGGCGCGTTGTGGTCGTTGGCGCGACGCAACCGACTGAATAACTCTCACGTGAAGGTGATCGGAGTTACAGGGTCGAACGGCAAGACCACGGTCAAGGAAATGACGGCCTCCATCCTGGTGGAATGGGCGGGGCGGGACTCGGTCGTCAAGAATATGAAAAGCTTCAACAATCATATTGGAGTTCCGCTGACCTTGATGGAGCTGAACAAAGACCACCGTTTTTGCGTCGCGGAGATCGGAATGAATGCGCCCGGCGAGATTCTGGAACTCGCAGGGCTGGCCCGGCCGGATGTCGGTATCATCACTTCTTTGGGAGAAGCGCACCTTGAAGGTGTAGGAACGATCGCCGGAGTAGCGGAAGCCAAGGCGGAGCTTTTCAGGCAAATGGCAAGCGACAAAAAGGCCGTGTTGCCTGAAGTAAATGAAGACTTGATGAAGATACTCATGAATGCAACAGCGCATCTGAAGGACGATGCAAAAATTGTTTTCGGAAGATCGGAAAACGCCCGGGCGAAACTGCTGGAGGTTCGCTTCATGAGCGATACTTCACTTTTTTGCAGGATAGCTTTGGACGAAAAAGAAATACAGCTCAGGCTGCCGTTGCCCGGATTACATAACGCTCTCAATGGTGCGGCCGCGGCAGCGGCGGCTTTCGCCCTCTCTGTTGATTTTGAATCAATCCAAGATGGTCTCGAAAAAATGACCGTACCGGAGCACCGTTCCTCGGTGATCCGGTTGGCTGGAGCGGTGGTGCTCGACGATTGTTACAATGCGAATCCCGCGTCGATGACAGCGGGGCTTGAAACACTTTCGGCCCTTGCGGGAAAAGAGCGCTCCGCCGTGATACTGGGTGACATGCTGGAGCTTGGAGAATCCTCGGAGTTGCGCCACAGAGAACTCGGAGTGGAAGTGGCTTCCCGGAACCCGGACCTGGCAGTCTTTGTGGGAGAAAGAATGAAGCTCGCTGCAGCCGGGGCAAAGGAAGCGGGAATGGAACCGGGTCGTATACACGTATTTTCAGACGCGGCCGAGGCCGGGGAGTTCGCTGCAAAAAACATCGGCGAGGGCTGGCGTGTACTCGTAAAAGGCTCCCGCAGGGTTGCACTGGAAAAAGCCTTGGACGCATGGGCTGAAACAGCACGTAAGGCGAAAACAGACGTGGATTCAGTTTCACCGGGGAGGGCGCGCTGATGTTGTTTCATCTCGTCGAATGGTTGAGAGAATTCTTCTCGCCCTTGAATGCTTTGGGTTTTGTGACTACGCGCATCATCGCCGCGATACTTACTTCCATGGTACTTACCTTTCTTCTTAGCCCTTGGTTTATCCGAAGGTTGAAGGATCGCCAGATAGGGCAGATTGTGCGCACCGATGGTCCACAAACTCATCTTTCCAAATCCGGTACTCCCACTATGGGCGGCAGCCTGATTCTATTCGTGGTGGTTATTTCGACCCTGCTTTGGTGCAATTTGACCAACGGGTTCATATGGATCGTTCTTACCCTCACCGTGGCATACGGTGTCGTCGGGTTTTTAGACGATTCACTGAAGATCACCAGGAAGAGTTCCAAGGGGCTTTCAGCGCCCGCAAAGTTCGGTTTGCAACTTGCCATGGGCGCCGCTGCCGCTTACTACCTGTTTGCATCCGACCTTATGGATCCTTCCATCCGCTTGAGGATGGACCTGCCGCTGATGGACTTTTACAGTCATGAGACCAGTTTGCCGCTCTGGCTGTATGTGGGTTTCGGAACCCTTGTGATGGTAGGAGCGTCCAATGCGGTGAACCTTACCGACGGACTCGACGGGCTGGCGATCGGGCCGGTTATCATCAGTTCCTTCGTGTTTCTTTTGCTGACGTACATAATCGGAAGTTCGATCGTGGTTTATACCAGGAGATTCGATTCCGTGATTCTTGCGCGGTATCTGCTGATACCCCATGTCCCGGGCACTCAGGAACTTGCAATCTATTGCGGAGCTGTCATCGGAGCTGGAGTTGGTTTTCTCTGGTTCAACACCTACCCCGCCTCGGTGTTCATGGGAGATGTCGGGTCGTTGTCCCTGGGAGGCGGGTTAGGAGCCGTGGCGGTTATGACCAAGACCGAGCTGGTTCTCGTTGTGGTGGGAGGGATATTCGTCATGGAGGCCGTATCCGTGATTTTGCAGGTGGCTTATTTCAAGTGCACCGGGAAAAGAATTTTCTTGATGGCGCCCATCCACCATCACTTTGAAAAGAAGGGGTGGGCCGAACCCAAGGTGATTGTCCGGTTCTGGATTGTATCGATCATGCTGGCTTTGGTCGGTTTGGGAATGATCAAGGCCAGGTGAAAAGGAGGCGGGTTTATCCCGAAAAATGAGTGATCCGGAAAAAATATTGGTGGTAGGCCTGGGAAGGGCGGGGCTGGCTGCGGCTTCTTTTGCTGCTAATAGCGGTCATCGTGTGGTTGTGACTGATTCGCGGAGCCGTGATAATTTCCAACATATCCTCGCTCGATTACCGGAATCAGTGGAGCTGGAACTGGGAGGCCACCGAAGAGAGAGTTTTCTTCAGGCGGATTTGATCGTGGTGAGTCCGGGCGTGACCTGGATTGATGAGCTTAAAGATGCCGTGGATCGAGGAATTCCGGTTATCGACGAGGTCCAGTTTGCAGCTTCCCGCATCCGGGGCGAACTCGTGGGGGTGACTGGAACGAACGGAAAATCCACAACAACGGTATTGCTTGGCCGGATGCTGGAGCGGACCGGCCGGCCGGTTTTCACCGGTGGAAACCTGGGGAATCCGCTGACCGAATGTCTTGGCACCGAATCGTCGAGGGAAGGAGGACTCGTCGTAGCGGAACTCAGTAGCTTTCAGCTCCAGAGAAGCCCTGATATTGCGCCTTCCGTCGCTGTTCTTTTGAACCTGGATGAAGATCATCTGGATCGACACAAGGACATGGAAGAGTATGCTGACGCCAAGGCTATGATATTCAGGAATCAGACTCCGGACGACTGGGCTTTGGTCAACGGCGATCAGGAGATTTGTATTTCCCTTGCCAAACTCAACCGGGGACGGTTGCTTTTATTCAGTGACGGAAATAAACCCCATGCAGGACCGGGTGGATACCTAGACGGGGATACGATCGTGGTAATGCCTCCCGGTGGTGGGGATGAGGTCAGAATTTCAGCGCGCTCCATTCCTCTTCAAGGCAGGCATAACCTGGCGAACGCTTGTGCCGCTGCTATTGTTGCATCACTTCATGGCGTGGGCCCCGATGAGATCAGGAACGTTCTGCAAACATTCGAAGGGCTTCCCCACCGGATGCAGAAAACGGGAATCCTTGGAGGTGTGACTTTTTACAACGATTCCAAGGCGACCAATGTGAGCGCCGCAGTCGGCAGTTTGGGTGGTTTGGAAGGACGAGTAGCAGTGATCGCCGGAGGGATTCACAAGGGTTCTAGTTATCGGCCATTGCTGGCTGTTTTGAAAGATCGCTGTGATGGGTTGGTTCTTATCGGGGAAGCGGCGCAAAACATGAAAAGTGAGCTTGGAGCCGCGGCGCGGGTGGTGATGGCGGGCGACATGAATGAAGCCGTGCGCGAGGCATATCGCCTCGCTTCGCCGGGAGGATCCGTGGTTCTTTGCCCGGCCTGCTCGAGCTATGACATGTTCAAGGATTATGAACAAAGGGGCGATGCCTTTGTAAAGGCTTTTTCCCTTTTGAACAGGAAGGAAACGGGGCGATGACAAAAGCCGGCTCGACAAATTCACCGGAGATTAACGCTCCGGAGCCGGACGTTAAGGTTCCGGAAGATGGATCCCAGGTTTCGGGGCAGGCTTCGGGTTATGACCTGGTGCTTTTCGTTTCGACCCTTATGCTGGCGGGTTTCGGTCTCGTGATGGTTTACTCGGCATCGGCGTTCATGAGTTTCACACGTTACGGATCCGATACGTTGTTCGCCAAGAGGCAGGCTGCCTATTTTCTTATCGGCCTGGTTGCCATGTACATAGGGGCGCGCGTTGATTACCGTCGGTACGGCAAGCTTGCATATCCGCTGTTGGGAGCTGCATTTGTTCTTTTAGTGTTGGTGTTGGTGCCTGGAATCGGAAGCAGGGTCGCCGGCGCAAGACGCTGGTTCAGGATAGGGGGTGTTTCATTTCAGCCGGCCGAATTCGCGAAGTTGGCGCTTGCGATCTTCCTGGCGGTATCCGCGGCACGCAAGGCCGGTAAAATAGATACTTTCAGCGTTGGGTTTTTGCCGCATGTTCTGGTTGCAGGCGCCATGCTGGTCTTGGTGCTTGCACAGCCCGACCTTGGCACCGCAATGCTGCTCATGGGTCTTACTTTCGTGGTTCTGTTCATTGCAGGAACACGCCTTCTTTACATTTTAATGGCGGTTTTAGCGGTGGCGCCCGTAGCGTGGTGGGCGATTGTCGGCACACCATGGCGGTTTCAGCGCATGGTTGCTTTTTTCGAGCCTGAAGCCCACAGATCAGGGGCCGGTTACCAGATTTACGAATCCCTTATAACAATCGGATCGGGAGGCTGGACGGGCATGGGCCTGGGTGAAGGCCGGCAAAAGTTGTTGTTTCTGCCGGAAGGTCATACCGATTTTATATTACCTGTGATTGGTCAGGAACTGGGATTCTTGGGAGTTGTTTTCGTAGTTGTGCTGATCGGCGTCGTGCTGTGGAGAGGAACCCGTATAGCGATCAAGGCGGGAGACCTGTTCGGAACCCATCTTGCGTTCGCTCTGACAAGTTTGCTTGTAATCGAAGCGCTCATCAATATGGGGGTGGTCATGGCCTTGATGCCGACAAAGGGGCTGACATTGCCTTTAGTGAGTTACGGCGGTTCTTCTCTTGTGATGACCATGTATTCCATCGGCGTCTTGATGAATATCTCCAAGAGAAACCCTGTCCCGGCTTCACCGGCTTCATGGAAAAAAGCAAGACGGCTCCAGATCAAGGAAGCGGTGTCATTAAGAAAGTGGGCGTTCTCCGGCAACGCGGATCTTCCGGTGACCGCGGGCAAGTGGACAAGGGGCAGGCAACGATGAAAATACATGAAAACGAATGCAACGGCTCAATGAGAGTCGTCATTGCTGCGGGCGGTACCGGCGGACACGTTTTTCCTGGAATCGCGGTAGCGCAGGAGTTGAGAACAAGAGGATGCAGGATCCTTTTTTTGGGCGCCCGAGGCGGTATTGAATCAAAAGAGGTAGTCAAGGCGGGATTTGCCATAGAGACGATCGACACAGCGAGAAAAATAAAAGGAATGAGCCTGGGAGCGCGTTTGCAGGCGCTTTCTTTCATGCCGGCGGCACTGGTGGAAATGCTCGTCAGGATGGGACGGTTTAAACCTCATGTAGTGTTGGGAGTCGGCGGATATGTTTCGGGACCAGCGGTTTTAGCGGCTGGATTGTCGAGAATACCATCGGTGCTGCTGGAGCAAAATGCAATCCCGGGTTTTACCAACAGGGTCCTGAGCCGGAGGGCGGAATGCAGCATTGTGTCTTTTGATGAGGCACTGAAATACATGCCTCGTTCAATCAACCTTGGAAATCCGGTGCGCGCGGAAATCGTCGAGAGGCTTACATTTCCCGGGAGAACAAAAAAATTAAGCGCTCAACCGAACTTGCTGGTTCTGGGAGGGAGCCAGGGCGCCAGGCCGCTCAATGATGCTATGGTGAAAATCAGTCCCTTGTTAAAAGAGATGGGAGTGAAGATCCTGCACGGAACAGGTGAGGCGGATTATGAATGGGTGAAGAAAAGCTATGAAAGGCGGTCCGTCGACGCTGAGCCGTATCCTTTTATCGAGGACATGGCATCCGCATACGAGAGTTGTGATTTCGTTTTTTGCCGGGCGGGCGCTACAACCATAGCGGAGCTGACACTTGCGGGGAAACCAGCGTTGCTGGTGCCGTTTCCCCATGCAGCCGATGACCACCAAACGGCTAATGCACAATCCCTGGCCGACCGCGGGGCGGCGATATCCATTCCACAAAAAGAGTTGACCGCGGATAGGCTCACCGAGGAATTGCGAAAACTCTTGTACGGCCCGGACATTGTAACGCGCATGTCGAAAAGGATGAAAGAACTGGCCCGTCCGGACGCTGCATCCCGGGTTGCTGATTTTCTGGAGAGCCGATGGGGGGGGCGATGATGTTTGCCACGAGCGGCCTTCATATTCATTTTGTCGGAATCGGCGGCATCGGAATGAGCGGAATAGCCGAGGTGCTGATTAATCTCGGATACACGGTTTCCGGAAGCGACATCAAAATGGGAGATGCCACCAAGAGGTTGGCGACACTGGGTGGACGGATATTCGAGGGGCACCGGCCCGGTAATGTAAACGGAGCGGATGTTGTTGTCGTTTCATCGGCCGTGTCATCAGACAATGTTGAAGTGCGAAAGGCGGAGCATGACGGAGTGCCTGTGATTCAAAGGGCGGAAATGCTGGCGGAATTGATGAGATTGAAGTTCGGGGTGGCGGTCGCAGGCACGCACGGTAAGACATCCACTACATCGCTTCTTGCAACGGTTATGTCCGAAGCAGGGCTTGATCCCACGATGGTTTTGGGAGGAAAGCTCAACAGTATCGGTTCTAATGCAAAGTTGGGTCGGGGCGACTACATGATCGTGGAAGCGGACGAATCGGACGGTTCATTTCTAAAACTTTCCCCTGTGTTGGCCGTAGTGACGAACATCGATCCTGAACATCTCGATTATTACGGTTCCGTGGACGCTCTCGAAGACGCGTTCGAGCGGTTCGTGAACAAGGTTCCGTTTTACGGAGCCGCGATATTGTGCATGGATCACCCGAGAGTTCAGGCTTTGATTCCCCGGATGAGAAAAAGGTACCTTACTTTCGGTCTTTCCGAGCAAGCCGATTACCGAGCTGTGGACCCGGTTTTTGCCGGACTGGAGAGCAGGTTCGTTGTTTTCAGGAGAGGCGTGGAAATGGGTGAAGTATCTCTCAGAATGCCCGGGATTCACAATGTCCTCAACGCGTTGGCGGTCGTGGCGGTTTCCCGCGAGCTGGGTGTGGATTTCTATGATGTTCAAAAGGCCTTGGCGGAATTCCAGGGTGTTGAAAGGCGGTTTACGATCGTGGGTGAAGCGCGGGGAATAACAGTGGTGGATGACTATGGACATCATCCTACCGAGATCATGGCGACGCTTGTAGGGGCCAGGAAGAGTTATCCGGACAGCCGTGTGGTAGCCGTATTTCAGCCGCACAGGTACAGTAGGGTCAAGCGTTTGTGGAATGAATTTGCAAGAGCCTTCAACAGGGCCGACATGGTTTGTGTAACAGACATCTATTCGGCGGGCGAAAATCCGATCGAGGGTGTCACGGGCGGATCTTTAGCCGGGGCGATACGAAAGCGAGGCCACAGGAACGTCCGGCATACCGGGGGGTTCAAGGAAACACTGAGCTGCCTGGAAAACAGCTTGGAAGAGGGGGATCTTGTCATAACCCTTGGGGCAGGCGATGTGTGGCGTGTGGGAGAAGAGTTGGCGGCTTTGCTGAAAACCGGACTCCGTGACAAAGAGGAGGCGGATTCATGACAAAAGGGAAAAAGTTTCCGGGAAACAGAGCGCCCGGTAAAAGAAAGAAAGATTCCCGAAACCGGAAAATTATCGAGGGATCTTCGGGTCACGTGAGATCTTCGATTCTTTCCGGCGGAAAAAAGAACGGTACGGACGGATCAAAAACTACCCGCAAAATAAGGTCCGGCAACCGAAGAATTCGGCCGTCCGGAAATGTTGTGCGAAAGACCCCAAAACGCGCATCCGGTTCCAAGGAAAACTGGATGGCCGGGCTCGAAACGGTTGTGGGTTCTTTGCAAGAGAGCGGACGAGGAACCGCGGGAAAAATTTTCAGGATCATCATTCCAATGTTCGCTCTGGCGGCGTTGGGGGTGGGTGGGTATTATGCTTATCGATTCATAACGACATCTCCCCATTTCGAAGTGTCGGAGGTGGAATTCACGCCGACCGAACGAGTGCCGAAAAATGAACTCCTGGAGTTGTCGGGGTTGAGTGGCGGGCCGAACATCTTCAGCCTGGATTTGCGTTCCGTGGAACGGAACCTTGTAAAGCATCCCTGGATAAACAGTGCAAAGGCAAGTCGGCGGTTGCCTTCGAAGATTCAAATTGAAATAGAGGAAGAGATACCCGCGGGGGTTGTCTTGCTTGATGCGCTCTACCTTATCAACTCCAAAGGCAAGGTGTTCAAAAGAGCCTCGCAGGAGGAGGTTCTTGACCTGACACTGATCACGGGGATCAGCAGAAGTGAATATAAATCCGCTCCCGTCAAATCGGAGAAACGTTTCGCTGAAGCATTGGCGATACTGGGCAAATACAATAGAAAAACTCGTCCTCCTCTCGGAGAGATCCATATCTCCGAGGAAAGAGGGATCGTCCTTTACACACGTGAAAAAGGCGTTGAAATCAGGATTGGGAATGGATCCGTGGACGCCAAGTTGCTGAGACTGGACGCTGTATTGACTGCGCTCGGCCGGCGATCCGGCAATCTCCGGATTGTTCGGCTGGACAACCGGGCCAGGCCGGAACGTATCACTATACGCCTGGCCGAAGCGGATCCGGATTCCGTTACAGAGACCGTTGATGAAGAAGATGGAAGTACGGATGGGTGATTTTTTTGGAGACTTTAGCGATCTGAGCGATGATAGGTGAAGTTGCGGTCCGTCGAGGTAAAAACGGTCTTGAGATGAAAGGGAGTTTGCCATGTCTGAAGATAACAATGTGATTGTCGGCCTGGACATAGGAACGACGAAGATCGCTGCCGTCATGGGCGAGGTCACCGACGAGGGAATCTGTATTCTCGGCGTGGGAACGCATCCTTCCAAAGGATTGAGAAAAGGTGTTGTTGTAAACATCGACGCGACGGTGGAATCCATAAGGGCCGCTGTTGAAGAAGCCGAACACATGTCCGGATGGGAGATAGGCACGGTATACGCTGGAATAGCGGGCGGCCACATAATGAGCATCAACAGCGATGGTGTTGTCGCGATAAAAGACGGCGAGGTAAGTGAAAACGATGTTCTCCGCGTGATTGATTCAGCGAAGGCGGTCAGCTTTCCAATGGACCGGGAAATCATACACGTATTGCCGCAGGATTATATAATCGATACGCAGGAGGGAATAAAGGAACCGGTCGGCATGAGCGGAGTCAGGCTCGAGGCGAAGGTCCACATAGTCACGGCTGCCGTTGCATCCGCCCAGAACATAGTCAAATGCTGCAACAGGTGCGGTTTGAACGTAGCGGATATCGTTTTGGAACCGCTGGCTTCCGCCATGGCCACGCTTCAGGAGGATGAAAAGGAACTTGGTGTGGCCCTGATAGACATCGGGGGAGGCACCACGGATATCGCCATATTCCTGGATGGTGCGGTTGTTCATACATCAATACTGGGCATCGGCGGCAATCACTTGACTTCCGATGTAGCCGTTGGCTTGCGGACTCCCAAGGGAGAAGCTGAGAGAATAAAGCAAAGGTGGGGATCCACACTGTTGGAAGAGATCGGAGAAGATGAGTTTGTGGAAGTTCCGAGCACGGGGGGAAGGGTTCCGAGAAAGGTGAGCAGAAGGGATCTCGTCTCGTTCATAGAGCCCCGAGTGGAAGAGATTTTCCTGCTTGCGTACCAGGAGATACACAAGGCCGGCTATGCCGATATCCTGGGCTCCGGAGCGGTTATTACTGGAGGAACTTGCATCATGCCGGGCATGGCGGATTATGCGGAACGGATTCTCGGGATGCCTGTTCGGGTCGGATTGCCCAGGGGGGTAAACGGGTTGGTCAATGTCGTAAATAGTCCAAAATTTGCCACCGGCGTCGGACTGGTGAAATATGGAGCAGAGAGCGGTGACGTGACGCACTTTCGAGTACTTCACAGGGAAGAGGGGCTTTACGGAAGAATGAAGCAGAGGATGAAGGATTGGTGGAGAGAGGTTTTCTAAATTACATAAACGAATTCGTGTGGTTCATGAGAATGATTGAATACTGTGTTTCAAATTGGCGGTTCAATTCAGCGTTCCCGAATTGCAGATCGATCCCGTGTTTGGTTTGTGTGGTTCAATCACGTGGTTCGAGCATGCAGCCTTGTAGTGGAAATGTGACAAATGGAACGCGGGCTGTAGATTCCGCCATGCAAATTTTTCGAATCGGGCGATAGACCCGGAGTTTTAAGGAGGTGTCGCATGACATTTATGGAGCTTGACGAGGCTGCTGAGAGCCAGGCAAAAATCAAAGTAATCGGCGTGGGAGGAGGAGGTGGAAACGCGGTCAACACGATGATCAACGCACGTCTGGAGGGTGTGGAGTTCATGGCCGCAAACACGGATCGGCAAGCCTTGGACGCCAACATGGCTGCGGAAAAGCTCCAGTTGGGCGGTGAAATCACGAAGGGGCTCGGAGCCGGCGCGGATCCTGAAGTAGGAAAACGTTCGGCAGAGGAGAGCGCTTCCCAGATCCAAGATCTTCTTACAGGGGCCGACATGGTCTTTGTGACGGCCGGAATGGGAGGTGGAACGGGAACCGGCGGTGCGCCGGTAATCGCCAAGGCGGCGAAGGAAACCGGAGCGCTGACGGTTGGTGTAGTTACCTTGCCGTTTTCCTTTGAAGGCCGGAAACGGACCAGGCAGGCTCGTGAAGGCATCAAAGCTTTGCAGGAATCCGTTGATACGCTCATCACGATTCCCAATGACAGGCTGCTGCAGATGGTCGGCCACGTTACCATGCTCGATGCTTTTCGCAGGGCCGACGAAGTGCTTCTCAACGCGGTGAAAGGTATTTCGGATCTCATCACCCAATCCGGTTTCATAAACGTGGATTTTGCGGATGTGCGCACCATCATGAGAGAGCAGGGCAAAGCCTTGATGGGAATGGGATTCGCCAACGGAGAACGGCGGGCATTGGATGCGGCCAACCAGGCCATTTCAAGTCCATTGCTGGAAGACATTTCAATAGAGGGCGCCACCGGGATACTCATCAACATCACTTCCGGTCCGGATCTCACCCTGGCCGAGATCAACGAGGCTGCATCGCTGATCCACGAAAAGGCGCACGAAGACGCGAACATCATTTTCGGTTCGGTGATCGATTCGAATATCCAGGGAGAAGTGCACATCACGGTAATTGCAACCGGTTTCGAGGGAGCCCTGGAGAGCGCGCATAGCATGATCCGGGAAACGGGGAGACGAGGCGTTCAGACTTCCCTTGCGTATCTTTCGGCCGATTCCGGAAATCGCGACATCCCGGCTCACGTGCGCAAGCAGAGGAGGTTGGCACCGACCCAGGACCTGTCCGCTCCGAATGGAGAAAGGCTGGGAAGCGGTGTCTATGCACAGGTGAACAGGGGAGCCGGGGTTGAAAACGAGCTGGATGTCCCCGCTTTCCTGCGCAAATCGCAACCCAATCCTTAAACTGTTCAGCGAAAACTATTTTTCCCTCTGTCCTCAAGCCAGTTCTCTACGGCGAGACCGGGAATCCGGGAGAACTCTGCCGTGTTGGCGGTGACCAGCGTTAAGCCCAGAGAGAGGCATTGCGCCGCGATCAGTAGATCGTTGGGACCGATAGGGGCGCCGTCTTTCTCCAACCGGGCGCGGATGTGGGCATAGTGGCGGTCGGTGTCAACTTCCAGCGGCAGCACTTCGATGAGTGATAGTATCTCGTCCACCCTGGCCGTAAGCGGTGCAAACCCCTTCTTGCAAGCGCCGAAACGCAGTTCGCAGGCCACCACGATGCTGGTGCAGATGGAGGTATCGCCCTTTTCCGCAAGCTGCTGCGCCGCTATGCCGGCAGGATTGCGGATCAGGTCGGAAATGATGTTGGTGTCCAGCAGAAAGATAAAGTCGCCCATGTTACAGTTCCACTTCATCCGGTGGCATCAGTTGTTCGTCCACATCAGGAAATTCCTCGTCCAGCGGCTCCCATTCGGCAAGTCTGGCCAGCAGCGAGGAGCGCTGCACCGGCTCGATGATCAGCCGGTTTCCCTCTTTGCGAATCACCGCTTCATTGCCGGGCAATTCGTACTCTCGCGGAATGCGCAGCGCCTGATTCCTGCCGTTTTTGAACAATCGCACATGGCGTTGACTAAGCATTATCGCCTCCATAGCTTTCTGTGGAATCGAGCATATGCCATAACATATGCTATCATGGTGAGTGAAAGCAAGTCCAGAAAAAAACTGTTTGGGGGACGTTCTTGGCGGAAGTCGTCCCAAAACGAAACGTAGAAAAGTGAATATTTCAAGACCGTCCCTCAATTCTAAGAATGAGGAACAAAAGAAAGGCAAGAAACAAAAGAATTGCTCTCTGACCGTGCGTATGGTTCGAACTGCCGGAAGCCCGGGAAACAGAACAGCCGCCGCACCCTCCGCTCATCTTCGCTGTTTCGCCGGAGGGGATGTATGCATATTGCAGGTTTTCTTCGAAGATGAGATCGCCGTACTTGTCCGTGACGGTGAAGTTGATGGCGTTGTTTCCTTCGACCAGGCCGGATGTGATGTCCAGGGAAACCTGTTGAGCGTCCAGACTATGCACCGGGTCATGGTTGACCGCTATCCGGATGTCTTCGATTTCTTCCGGGACAAGATGGTTGTCCCACCTGAGAAAAACCTCGGTCTCTTCAGATTCCTGAATTCTCAAATTCTCAACAGTGCCGGGGTAAAGTTTGTTTACCAGCGTGAGGTGTCTTTCGCCTTGTTGCGAATCCCTGAAAGTCACGGCCGCGACGAGGCTGTATGTTATGCCCGGCGTGAGGGGACTGAAAAAAGTTTGTGTCATGCCTTCAACCGGAGAAAAAGAAGCATATGTAACATTTGCAGCATCCGCGTCCAGAACCTGGATGTTATCCACCCGGTCGAATCCATCTCCACTGAAGCGAAGGATTCCAAGCGTCAGATCCTCGGTATTGACGTGAGCCGAAAAAGAGTCGAGGTAAGCATCCCGGTCGAAGTCGTCGACAATGGGATCCCGTCTTGCCGGTATGGTGTAGGTATCAAATACCGCGCCGTTTGCATCGAACATCTCTCCGTAAATGGCCGTAGCGGTGATATCGATTACGGATATGGTGCTGATACTGTTTGATTCGGTTGTGCCTCCGTATATCGCTTCGCCGTATTCACCCAGATCCGAAGCGGCCATTCTCCCCCTGTCGCCGATCTGGTTTGCGGTTATGTAGACGGTTCCCTCTCCCTCGGCCGCGACTTCACCACCGTAGATGGGTTTTGTCCGGACGTATACATGGTTGTGACCGGCAAGCACAAGGTCGACTTCCAACTCTTCCAGGAGGTTTCCGAATGTTGGGTAACTGTCCGAACTCTTTCTCACGATCCCTCCGCCCTGGATCGTCGTGTGTCCCAGGAAAAACGCCCTGTGAGCATATGCGATGTAGTACTGTGCCGGAATGTTTTCCACCACTTCACGCAACCAGGCTTTTTGCGAGTCAATTTGGGCCTGGGAGCGCGCTTCAGTGTTGAGTGATATGAATACGGCTCCGTTGTAACGGAACCAGTATGTTGTGTTCAGCGCTTCTTCCGCTCCGTTATCCGGATTCATGAAAATTGCGTTGAAAAACCTGTCGTCGATAGTTTCGGCCGCGGAATTATAGTAGTCGTGATTTCCGGGGGTGGCCGCAAGCATGAATTCGCGCGTGAAAAATCCTTCACTTATGTTCTCCCAGTGAGTGTAATTCGCCCCATGTGCAGTGATATCGCCGGTAAAAAGGATGAAATCGAGATCGCTTCGCATGTCCATGGCTTCAGAAACGAGCGCTTCGGCCCTTGCGACTCTGCTCGGAATCGGGGGATAGGCATGAACATCGCTCATGAAAATGAAGCTGAAATCGTCGAACCCGTCCGCTGTCTTGAAGCTATAGTCTTGCGTAATGGAATCCCCGCGGATCCTGAAAATGTACTTCGTGTCTCTTTGCAGGCCGTCCAGCAGCACGTGACAACGATAAAACGCGTAAGAACCGAAAGTCGAGTCGTCAAAAACGCTCGAAACAGCGGAACCGCTCACCACGACTGCATCGTTGTATTCGGGATCGCTTTTCCTGGTGAACTCGACATAAGTATCCGCTATGTCCGAATGCCAGCTGATGTGCATCTGCCTTGCAGGATCCTCTCCGGGAGAGGTGAACACCATGTATGCTTCCTCGGCTCTTCCTTTCATCGGCAACGCCGCGCAGAATAGGAACACGGCGAAAAAAATCTTCTTAGTCATGGCATTCATGAAAACCTCCCGTGCGGCAAACGTCTGCGGGTCGAGGGATGGCAATTCCACATCCCTCCTCAATCAAAGCTTAGCTTTTTTGAAAACCGATATCCACCAAATACCGGAAACGAAACGGGTTTGGAAACATCGCTCGCTGGTAAAATGATCCTTACTCATCCAAGCCTTTTTCGACCAACTGTGATACGGATTGGACATCAGTTTCGGTATTTTGACGCGAAGAGTAGAGAAAAAAATATCAAGAAAAAGAATGGAGACAAAGATGATAAAAATAGCGGACAACCGTTTTTTGCAGAACCTGTTTCCCTTCATGGTTTGCATTTGCACGATTGCTCATATCGGCGCGGCCGGCTGTCGCAAGCCGCGTGATAAGAGCGGCAAGACAGAAGATGCGGCAAAAGAAGGAAAGCGCGGGGAAGAGGAAGGGGAGCACACAGCGGTGTCGCCCCTGGAAAAGGAACGGGTAAAAACAGCGAAGTCTTTTTTAGATTTGCTGAACAAAGACGAATTCGAAAAAGCCGCGGCCATGTTTGACGACACCATGCGGAACGCTCTGCCCGTGGACAACCTGGCGGGGACATGGCAATCCATTGCAAAAAAGATGGGAAAATATCAGGAAGTGGTGGAGACAAAGACGCAGCAGAAAGGTCCTCTGACTGCTGTAGAACTTATTACACGCTTCGAAAACAGCTCTGCAAACATAAGGGTGGTGATTAACGAGAAGGGACAGGTCGGCGGGTTTTTTATCGCACCGGTATCTGCTAAAGACGAGTGGAAGCCGCCGAAATATGCCGACCCCAAGACATTTACGGAAGTGGATGTGAAAATCGGCGAGGAACCATGGGTTTTGCCCGGCACCTTGACGCTGCCGAAAGCATCGTCCGAAAAACCTGTGTGTGCAGCGGTGCTCGTTCACGGGTCAGGGCCTCACGATCGCGACGAGACCATCGGGCCGAACAAGCCGTTTAAGGATCTTGCATGGGGTCTTGCATCCAGAGGGATTGCTGTTTTGCGTTATGACAAGAGGACGCTTGTCCACGGCGAAAAAATGGTAAAGGAGAAACATGGGATCACCATAAAGGACGAGACTCTGGATGATGCTTTGTACGCGGTGGATTTTCTGCGATCCAGAAAGGAAATCCATCCACGCTGCATCGTGGTTGTAGGACATAGCCTGGGAGGATACGTGGCGCCGCTCATGGGCGAACGGGATTCCAAGTTGGGCGGGTTGGTCTTGCTTGCCGCGAACACCCGGAATCTTCAGACGCTGATTCTGGGCCAGTTCGAGTACCTGTTTTCCCTGGAGGGAGAGATTTCAGAAGAGAATGAAAAAAAGCTGGGCGAGATAAAGAAATCCATCTCTGTGCTGGAGGATCCCGAAGCGCTCGCCTTGGCCGAAGACAAGGACCTTCCATTGGGCTTGCCTGCCGAGTATTGGAAGGCGCTTTTAGATTATGACCTGAAAACCGTGGTCCGCGCTCTTTCTATGCCCATCCTTGTTTTGCAGGGCGAGCGTGATTACCAGGTGACCATGGAGGATTTTTCAGGCTGGAAAGAAATTCTCGCGGGCAAACCGAATGTTTCTTATAAATCATATCCTCGGCTGAATCATCTTTTCATTGAGGGCGACTCCAAATCCACCCCTGCCGAGTACGAAAAACCGGGGAAAGTATCAGGGGAGGTTGTTGGCGACATAGCCTCTTTTATAAAAAATACGGCTTCGAAATGATGTCATCGTTTTTTCTAAATGTCGGCGGCTCGATTACTGCCTTTTCATTGCATTTTCGATAATCTCATCTGTGGGCGTTTGTGGGATGGTTACTTTGAGGCGGGGTTCCCTCTCCATGGCGCGTTTCGCGGTGCGCACTGCCCCTTCGTTTCGGGCCCATGCGCGTCTGGCAATACCGTTGTTTACGTCCCAGAAGAGCATTTTTTTGACCCGTTCGTCCGCGTCCGCTGAACCGTCGAGCACCATGCCGAATCCGCCGTTTATCACCTCGCCCCAGCCGACTCCTCCTCCGTTGTGGAGGCTTACCCAGGTTGCTCCGCGGAAACTGTCTCCGACCATGTTGTGCACGGCCATGTCCGCGGTAAAGGAACTGCCGTCCTTTATGTTGGCGGTTTCTCGGTACGGTGAATCCGTTCCGCCCACGTCGTGATGGTCTCTTCCCAGGACGATGGGGCCCTTGACTTCACCACTCTTAATCGCCTTGTTAAACGCAAGTCCGAGTGCGATTCGCCCAGGTTCGTCCGCGTAGAGAATCCGCGCTTGTGAGCCCACTACGAGCTTGTTTTCGCCTGCCTGTCTTATCCAACGGAGATTGTCCAGCGTTTGCACGCGGATGTCATCGGGCGCGCTCTCCGCGTAACTTTCCAGTACGGACGCGGCTATCTTGTCGGTGGTTCGGAGATCTTCTTCCAGCCCGCTCAGACAGACCCAGCGGTATGGGCCGAATCCGTAATCGAAACACATGGGGCCCATAATATCTTCAACATAGGACGGGTATTTGAACTCGCCGTTGGGTTTGCAAACATCCGCTCCGGCCCTCGAGGCCTGAAGCAGGAACGCGTTTCCGTAATCCCAGAAATACATCGACCTTTCTGCCATTTTGTTTACCGCGTCCACATGCCTTTTGAGCGATTCGTGAACCTTGTCCTTGAAACCTTCAGGATCCGATTTCATCATTTCACGTGATTGGTCGAGGGATAAGCCGACGGGGTAGTAGCCCCCGGAGTACGGAGCGTGAAGGGATGTCTGGTCGGATCCCATTTCGATGTTGATGTTTTCCCTGACTAGCTTTTCCCAAAGATCTACTATGTTTCCCGTGTAGGCTATGGAAAGTGCTTGCTTTGCGCCGCGGGCTTTTTCCACCCGCAATAGGAGTTTGTCGAGATCCGGCTCAACTTCCATGACCCAGCCTTGGTCGTGTCTCTTCTTTACCGCTTTCGGATCCACCTCCGCGATGATTCCGATAGCTCCTGCGATCACCGACGCTTTGGCTTGGGCTCCGCTCATCCCACCCAGGCCGGAGGTTACAAACACCTTTCCAGCTAAGCCGTCGGATGCCGGGCCGCGGAGGTATTTCCGGCCCGCGTTTAAAAGGGTTATGGTGGTGCCGTGTACGATTCCCTGCGGACCGATGTACATGAAGCTGCCAGCGGTCATTTGGCCATAGGAGGTGACTCCCAGGGCAGCGAACCGTTCGTAGTCATCCAGGCCGGAGTGGTTGGGAATTACCATGCCGTTTGTAAGCACGACACGGGGCGCTGAGTCGCTGGAAGGAAAAAGCCCTAGTGGATGGCCTGAGTACAGAACCAGGGTTTGATCGTCGGTCATTTCCGACAGGTAACGCATTGTGAGAAGGTATTGCGCCCAGTTTTGAAAAACCGCTCCGTTGCCGCCGTAGGTGATCAGTTCGTAAGGATGCTGGGCCACGCGTGGGTCAAGGTTGTTTTGGATCATGGCCATGATAGCGGCCCCTTTGCGGGACTTCGCTGGGTATTCATCGATTGGCCGTCCGTACATCGGATAGGCAGGGCGGAAGAGTCTCATGTATATCCGTCCGTCCGTGTCGAGTTCTTTTTTGAACTCTCTTGCAAGTTGTTCGTGGAATCCCGCCGGGAAATACCTCAACGCGTTCCTGAGAGCCAAACGTTTTTCCGCGTCCGAAAGGACCTGGGGCCGGGCCGGAGCGCGGCTTACTTCGGGGTCTTCAGGCGGCGGATCCGGAATTTCATTGGGGATCCCCATGCGGATTCGGTCTGCAAAAGAAAGGCTCATGATTCACCTCTTGCCGGAATCATCTCCGGTTTGAGCAAAGTCGGTTCATTCATAATAAAACTCCGGCAACAGAAAAACCCGGGCCGCACCTTATGTCAAGGAATGTCGGAAAGTTCCTGAGAATGGGGGTAGTCGTTCATTCGACGGGTTAAGCTCAGGGGATGTCTACGGAGAGGTTAAAGCTGTCTTCGGATCCGGTGACACCGATGTTTCCTACCAGGATCAGAACTTCGCCGTTGTAGGGCGCGGTCGAGTCCATCTGGGCTGCCTCGCCGGGCGACCCGGCTTGTGCATATCCAATCCGCCCCAAGTTGCCGGATGTTGAGCTGAAATACCAATTGGTCGAGTAAGCCCAACCTCTGGCCAGTACCCATATTTCCGGTTGTAAATCCGAGCCTGGTTCGGGTTCTACCAGGATGCTGAAGTCATCGTTGTTCGAGGTCTCAAGGCTGAAAACCGCGATTTCCAGGGATTCCAGCAGTTCAACGCCCTCGAGATCTATGGGGCCGCCGGAGAGTGGGCCGAGTGCGATTGGTTGGAAAACCCGAGGGGTGAAACCCCACTCCGCGTTTTGTAGGTCGGCGTTTTCGTCGATCAACCGGACGAAGAGCGTCTGATCCTGTCTTGCCCAGGTCAGCGGATAGGTCTGAAGTGAATCCAGATCCGGGCTGTTGGTGTCTAGCGGAGGGCCGAGAGCCGACATTTGAGTGTTCAAGAATTCGACGACCGGGTTATTCCAGTGGGTCGTGGACGAAATCTGGCCGGCGAAAACCACGCTGCCGGCTGTAACGTCCAGACGCACGAGGCCGCCGTCAGGCGGTCCGAAGGGGGGCATGATAACCGCAGCAAGAGTCCCGGAGGCTGTGTCGGGGTCGACTTCGGAGATTGGATGCAGCAAGGTGCTCAGCTCGAATGTGTCTATGGCTTCTCCGGAAGTTTCCCTGATCCGGAGGTAGTTCCAACTGTTTTGTTCTATGTAGTGGTGTCTCCAGCAATTTCCGCCTTCTCCGATCGAACAGGTTGCAAGAGAGGTCAGGTCTGACGCCAGGAGATCCATGCGTAGATATTTTCCGATTCCATCGGGCAAGGCCGCGGCAAACACAAGCAAATCTCCGGGAACGGTGTCCCACCTGAAAAACACCTCTTCTTCCTCCGCCAATCCGTCCAAAGTGCAGTTTTCGATGTTGCAGTTTTTGACGTCGAGGAGGTCGGCCGTGAAAGAGTAATCCATGGCCGGGCCTGTGCTCACCACAAAATCCTGGACCAGTCTGTATGAGCCGTTTGTATCAGCCGCCAAAAAGAAGTTTAAGTCCCTGTTCACCCCGCCGGACCATGCATCCACTACCATCCGTCCGTCCGGAGCGAAGACGGTGAGAATAGACCACAAATCGTTCGGCGCCGGGTCCAGCGGTTTTCCCGGTGAGTTGAAAGTGAACACTTCTTTTTCAACGATGTCTCGCAATTCGAAAAACGCGAGTTGGTTGGAGTCAAGTGATCCGCTCATGGAAACCGGGAGTGTGCTTACGGGTTGAAATTCCGGCTCGGGCAATCTTTGGACAGTGACATAGTACCCGTAGTCGTCTCCACCGACCGGCAAGGTTCCTGCGCCGAATACGGCGCCCAGCACCGGCCCGATGTCGCTTATCCAGAGCATGTATTCGCCGTCTACGGGCAGGTAAACATCCCGGACGTTTTCCACTGAGTGGGGGTTGACCGAAGCTCGATACAAAAGCGAATAACCGTTTTCATCCTCGGCTTCACTGATCAAAATAAAGGCGGGCAGACAGGCTCCTTCGCTTAAGGCGCGGATTCTCAGGTGGTCTCCGGCTTGCGCAGAAAAGACGAACAGGTCCCAATCCTGGTCGGGGTACCCGTTACCGTTTAAGTCGACCGGAAGGTCGACCACCCCTCCAAGGCTTACCACCCCTCCTTCCTCGGGTAATTCAAAATACGCGGGCAGCCCGGGATCCTCGGATTCATAAACATCAGGTTCGGGTAATCGATCCGGCACGCAAAAGCCTTGTCCGTCCGGGTGTGTTCCCTCGCCGCAGGCCGTGACATCCGGTCGGCATACCATGTGGGTTTCGTCGAAAGTGGTGCCGGGAGCGCAACCGGTTCCATCGGGTCTGCAGGTTCCGGTTACTTCGTCGAAAAAAGTTCCTTCAGCGCAACCGCTTACGGGCCGGCATTGCTCGCCGTCAAAATACTCTCCAGCGTCGCAAGCCGGCACGCACTCTCCGCTTTCCGGATCCACGACGGTGCCTGGGCCGCAGGCTGTTTCGGGAACGCAGGATCCGTTGACCTTCACCGTGCCGGGGCCGCATTTTACTCCGTCCTTGCATCCCGCGAAGGGGGCTGCGAGGATGCAGATAAGCCCGGCTAAAACGAGGCGGGCTTTTTTCTTGGGTTTTGATTGTATATTCACGGCAACCTCCCTAGTTTGTCACCTGGATGTCAATGCTGTAGTACAGGAACTGGCCGGGTGTTCCGGCGTTCATGACGAGGACAATGCTCTTCCCATCATAAGGGGTGGCATAACTGACCGTCACGGGATCTCCGCCCGCGAGCGCGGTATTGTTTTCCACGAGTCCCATGCGGCCTCCGTTCGGCTCGGGTCTCCATACGTAAAAAATCCAGTCCCAAACCGGACGGCCGAAGTTGAGGATCCAGACGCGCGGCTGCAGATTGCCCGACAAAGTTCCGGGGGTCACGGTGATATCAAGATCCAGGTCTTTTTGATGTTCGAAAATGTAGAACCTCAGCCCCCCGCTCAGGAGTTGCAAGTCCGCGGACACGGGTTGCCCGTGAGTCGGCTCGTCCAATGTGACGGGAGTACGAGCAACCGGACGAACGCTGTATGTCGCGTCCGTTATATCGGACCATAGATCGTAAACCCAATGGACATAGGTGCCGCTTTCCCGCACATACGCGAAATTGGGAGTGACAAAACCGTCGGGAAAGTTCCATGCACTGACATCTACCACCGGTCCGACCGGTTCGAATTCCGGGGTTACCAGCCATTCTTTGTACATGGTGGACCAATCGCCTGATGTCGGGGTGAAACTGTCGAAAAACACGATTTCCCCTTCCGTGAGCTTGATATTGGCAAAAGCGGCCGCGTTCAGGGCGTATTCCATGTTCATGTCGGGAACCGCTCCGGGTGGCAAGGATTCCACGGTCAATCCGGTATTGGTTTCTCCCATGACAAGGGTAGGGGTTGTTCGGAGTTGTTCGTCGATAAAGAAATCCCCCGGCGTGTCTCCTTCGGACCATCTAAACCACAGGTATCGGGGTCCTGCGTGTTCCGCGAACACCCGGCCCCACCCGTTTCGGCCCGGAAACACGTATTGATCAGCTTGGAGCGGCGCAAGGTCCGGGCCCAGCCAGTAAGCCGACATGGCTGCCCATGCAGTGTCGGCCATGCCGAAGCGCGCTGCGAGCAATTGGTCCGGTTGCATATCCCACATGAGCAATACCTCGGAACCGATGGGTACCGACCCGGTGCTGCACGCCCCTCCGGTGCAGTTTTGAATGCCGGGTTCGAGCGCTTGTAGCGAGTATGCGCGCTCCGGGCCGATCATGAGAAGATGATCCAAGACCACAAGGTAGTCTGAGAAGTCCTTCGGAGCGAACACGATTTCAGCGTTTTCGTAGGTTGTGAATGATATTCTCTCGCTGATAAGCTCCCCTTCTTCGAAAAGCATGAGAGCCGGGAAAACATCGCTGTAAGCTTCCGACGCTGGTTCGCCCAAAGAGCGAAACACGGTCGGAGTTTCCGAAACAAGGTCTTCAACCCGGTAGAAAAACAGTCGGCCCCGGTCGATTTGCCCGTGAAATTCTTCGGGTAATGTTTCTATTTCATCAGCCGACGGAGTTCCAAGGTTTTCCACGATTACGTGGTAGTCGAATTCCGGTCCGCCCACCGGCAAAACGAGTGTCCCGAAAAGGTATCCGGCGAGGTGATTGTAATCCGTGACCAGAAGAACGTAAACGCCGTCATGTGGAAGGAAGAATTCTCTTTCCGAGTGCTGTTGATTCGGTTCCAGGCAGTATCGAATGTACGTTGTCAGCGAAGGGTCTTCCGGATCCTCCGACAACAGAACAAACGCCGGCCGGGCCGCGCCTTCGCTCAACGCCCGGACGCGGAGATAGGTTCCGGCTTGCCCATGGAATTCAAAGCCGTCCCAGTCCGGC
Organism: Myxococcales bacterium; assembly: GCA_007131745.1. Next base: position 15,303 of record SLPX01000183.1, on the reverse strand, counting down.
CGCTTGTACCCGTCACCTTCAGGATCCACCGGATCGTCGATGATGCCTCCCAGGGTTATTGAGCCGCCTGCTTCAGGAAGGTCGAAAGGAGCGTTCTCATCAGGATTTTCTGATTCCCACACATCCGGATCACCCGGCGTATCGACCACGCAACGACCGAATTCGTCGGGGCGTGTCCCTTCAGAGCAGGCAAGATCCGGAACACAGACTCCGTCTACCATGCTCGCACCTTCGGCACATGTGTATTCGTCCGGAAGGCACATGCCGGTTTCGGAATCGAAAGTGGTTCCTGCCCCGCAGTCCGGCGCATCCACACAGTTTTCACCGTCCCAGTATTTGTCACCCGTGCAAACGGGAATGCAAATACCCCCTTCGTCTGTTGTTCCGGGTCCGCATTGAGAGGCTTCCGGAACACATCGGCCGCCGACGCGCACGGTTCCTTCCCCGCAATTCATGTCATCACCGCAACCTGTTGCAATACACACAATGGATGCAAGAATGATGTGCAAAACAACCCTTTTTATTCTCTTCATGACGATTACCTCCGCATTTTTCGGCAGAAGAACTTCAGCCTTGCACGCGATAATATTACTAATTGATAATGGTTTCAAAGTCTTTGTTTCAGGTCAATGTTCGGGGGAAACGGAATCCGAACGTGATCAGGCGATTAATCGCATTTTCCGGGGTTAATGTAGACGTCGAAATAGGTGTTCGTCGGGTAGATTCCTTCGAGCGCCTGCCACATGTTGCGGGTACCTGCGAAAAAATCAAAGTGATATCCCTGGATCCAGCCTCCCACGTCATCGGCCCTGAAGCAACCGTCGTGTACGAATCCTCCGATTCCGTCGACCTCGGGAATGGAGACACCGTCCCACTGGAGTACGTACATTTTTGTGGCGGGCGAAATGAGACTATTGTCTACGGCCAGTGATCGAAACGGCACAAGCGGGTTGCTGAATGATCCCATTCCCCATGGATACTCCACGGGATCCAGTTCCATGTAACAGACGATTCCTCCGGTGGGGCAGGTTCGTCCGCATGAGCAGGAAGTGGCGTAATTTATGATCCGACCGTCTTTCAATATGCCGGAGCCTTCTATGCACACCGCGTCTGAAAATGCGGCGGATACGTATGCAAGTGGGTTGCAACTTGAATCGTACAGCGTTGTGTCCGCGGTTCCGGGATAGTCTTCTTCATTTGCCTTGTAGTAATAAGTGGTTTTCATTGATCCCAGGTAATCGCCGATATCATCGTTTTCCACGGTGATATAGATGATATCTTCGGCCAAGGTGTTCGAGTCGGCGTCATAACCCGACAAGACGACTTCCCGCTCGAAACCGGTGCCGTCGAAGTTGTATGTAAGGGTGTTGGTCAACGATGGATCCCATTGCGGACCGAGAGACCATCCGTCCACTGCAAGCTCCACGGTCGTAACCCCGAAAGCGGCTATTTCAAAGGTCACGGGATTTGAAACGGTGGAACCGTCTTCGGGATCCAGGATTTTCACCCACGGAGATTCGGATGCATCGGTTGCGATTTCAGCGTCGCCCGGTCCCGCGTCGTCAAGCGCTAAAACGTCCCCTTCAACTTGAGCGTCCGTGAGGGGGCGGGACCTTGTGGATTGGTTGCAGCCGACAGTTGTTGTGTACACTGCGGATAAAATGATTAAAAGAGCGAACTTCGAAACCCATGTTGGAACAATCGATTGGACAAAAGTTTTCATCGTAAAAACCTTGAGTAAAAAAAGATCAGATGTGATGATGGATTTTGCAGACATGTTGTCATTTAATCACAAAAATTAGTTTCAAGACAGAAACGTTTTTTCGAGGAGTGTTGCGAGCGGTAAAAACATGAATGGTCCAACAACTTGCCGATATTGCTCTCTCATTAACTGGTTTTTTGCATTGTGCTTTTGTTTGATCTCCTGCAAGAGTTCAGTCTCCGAAACTCCACAAAGGGTTGCAAGCGCCCAAGTTCAGGATGGGCGTGATTACCGTGACAACGCTCATAGAGAAGAATCCGATGATATTCCGAAAGAGGAATGGGACGAAGAACTTCTCGAAAGCCGGCCGCCGGAAGAAGGGGAATACAGAAGAGGCGATGTCTGTGTTTTGTTTGTAGATAGAATCAGGGATTGCATGGATGATCTGGTAGACGGGGCCGTGGGGGTTTTGGGGAAAACCGGCGCCCAACCCGTATCGGATGAAACACGTGCGCTATTGAGAGAAACTCTGTCGAATGTTCTTAAAGACAACCAGATGTTGGATGCGTGTCAGCAAATGGTACACGAGAACCCATCTGAGCTTTCTGCAACGAAGAAGGAGTTTATCGAATGCGCGTATTTGAGGAATTGCAAGGAATTTGCAGCCTGTTTCCTCCGAATGGCGACGTCTTTTGATCAAAACGTCCCATGATAAACAATAACCGCGGGGTTTTAACCGGTCGAAATCCAGTGCGAGACGATTGCCGGCCCGTTGGCTTCCGGGCCGTTTGCGCCGTCCAGCCAATGGATTGAACCCCCTTTTTTCTCCATCCGCCTGAACCAGGTTTCCTGTCGTTTTGCGAATTTGAAAATGGCGCCCCTCAGTTTTTGAAACATGTCGTTCCTGTTCAACCTGCCTGCAAGGTGGTCGCCTGCATAACGATACTCAAGGCCGTAGTAATGCAGATCGTCCAGAGTCAAGCCGTGGTGGTCCAAGAGGGTTTGAACTTCTTCCAACAGTCCGGCTTCCATCCTTTCCCGCAAACGTTTTTCTATGCGCGTTCTGAGCAGGGAGCGGTCCATTGCCACCCCGTATATCAAGGGCGTGAAGCGCGGAAGTTCCAAAACGTCTTCAGGATGGTTTTTCGCGTGGGTTGCTATTTCAATCGCTCTTACGAGTCTTTCCCTGTCTTTTAAGTCGGTCGTGTTGTGCGGTGTTGTCAGGGAGATAAGTCGGTCGCGAAGATCTTCCATGTCGAGTTTGGAAAGCTCAGAGCGAAGCTCCGGGTTTTCAACCGCTTCGACCAGGGGATATCCAGCCAGGACCGCTTCCAGGTAGAGCCCCGTCCCCCCGCAGAGTATGGGCAGGGATCCTCGGTCGATGACTTCTTTCCACGCCTTGGTGAAAGCTTTGACGTAATCGAACAAGCTGAATCTTTGGGGAGGATCTACGATGTCGATGAGATGAGCCGGTATTCGCTTTCCACTTACGACATAGTCGTCATAATCCTTTCCCGTGCCCAGATCCATGAATCGATAGACCTGGCGGGAATCAGCGCTCAATATCTCTCCATCGAGTTCTGAAGCGGCAAGCGCGGCGGTTCTTGTTTTACCCGTTGCGGTCGGTCCCAGGATGCAAAGTAGCTTTGACATTTGATTTTTATTCTGGGCAACTGCAAAAATATGTCAATGATGATGATAAATATGTAAATAATAACAAGCTTTTAGCAGTTTTTGCAGATTCTTCCTCAAGGATTCTCTTGCAGGATCGTATACTTCATGTAGTGTTTTTGGTGGTTTTGATTTGATGATAAAAAAAACGTCATTTATTGAAAGGAGAAAACCGAAATGAATTGGAAATGGAAGATGTCGGGTACAATTGCAGTATTTGTGGGTGCAATGGGTTTGTTGTTCGCCTTTTCCGGATGCACAGTGGGTTTTAGAGCGCCGTCGGTCGAGGTATCAGGGCCCGCGATAGCGACCTCTTACTATACCCCGATGTATTACAACGGCTACATCGTCTATTACGACAACGGAAGGCCCATCTATTACGTGAACGGTGTTCGCTACTTTGTTCCCAGGACCTACGCGAATTACGGGCGGTTGACAGTACATTACCGCAACAATCGGGGCTATTATCACCGGTGGTACAAGTCCAGAGGTCACAGGCATAGAGGTTACCGGAGAGGCGCCCGCAGACGCGGACGTCGTGGAAGAGCAAAACCGGCAAGAAGGGGGACTCGGCGCGGACCCGCCAGGAGACCCGCAAGAAGACCGACCAAACGTGGACGCCGCCGTTGATGAATCACGCGAATCAACGATCGAATCCGTTCTGCTTCTCGGCGGCCTTTTCGGCCTTGTAAACACCTTTCATTTTTGAGGCGCGGGGCTGGTTGTATCTCCTTGGTGGGAATGCAACCAGTACATGCTGTGTTCCCATGATCATGTCATACCCTTGACTACATCTGCTCGGCCGTGTATAATTAAAAGTGGAGAATGCTGTATGCAAACCTGCCTTAGCCGGCTTGGCCCGATGCGGCTTTATGCATCGACCGGTGTGTAGAGGCAGGTGGAAGGATGAAAACCGTATCATGAAGTATGGTGTTCATGGATCGAAAGCAGAATCATTGGAGGTTTGTTGATTAGGTTGATTAGCAGGAGGAGAGGGAAGTGAGAACTGCAACAGGATCAAAAAGGAAAATGAAGTGGATAGCGGGGGGCATTGCGGCGTGCGTGGTTTTAGTTGCAGCCGGGTTTTTTATATTCGGCTCTTTTGAGAGGGATGAACCGTTATCGGATTCAGGGTCGTGCATTCTATGGTCTCGAACCGAAAACCCGTTTGAGGTCAAAGAGAGAAGAGCATTGAAAGGATTTGATTGCTTGGATGAAGACTTGCTCTGCCCGGAAGCGGAAAGCAGGCGGATGGAGGAAGAAGCCCGGTTCAGGGAACTCAAGGCCCGGGCCGAAGAAAAGGCGGCAAAATCTCGGAAGATTCAGAAACTGCTGGCATGTGATCGTAAGGTTTCCAGGACGGACCAGGTGGTTGTTTTTCCGTTTGAGCCTGTTTCCGGTGAAAGAATGAGGTTCGTTGCGGTTACAAGGAACAGGAATAAGTCACATTCCTTTTGGATCATCGATGACGAGGGCAACCGGCTCGAACCGGATGAAAAGACAAGTTGGGGACATTATCCCAAGGCGTACGGGTTGACATTCTCTTCTTTGCCGCCCGGCCGTTATGTGGCTGCGTTTTCAAACCGGAAAAGCGAAAACTCCGAGGTCCATGCCTGCAAGGGAATAACCGTCAAACAAGCGCCCGCCCGCGGAGAGCGGACCAGGTCTGTTGTAGAGACGGGCGCCTGGGAGATACGCAACGAGTGGTCGCCGCAAATGGAAGATCTCTTTTCCGTGTTCGTTAACCGCTTGTTCAAAATTCAGCGCGGTGGTCACAACAGTTGGAGACCCTTGCACCAACCGCTCAAGGATCCGCACCGGAATCTTTTTTACAATGCTTTAGGGTGGAATGAAGATTACGGCACTGGAGCCGGATCCGTGAGGATTTTTGCAGACTGCGCGGATGCGCCATACGCGTTGAGAGCGTATTTTGCGTGGAAAATGGGTTTGCCTTTTTTGTTTAACAGGTGCACCAGAGGAGGTTCAAGGACAGGCCCGGTGTGCAAACACAAACGGGACAATCTTACGACCTTGTTTGACTATATCGATGACCCGGTTGAGAGGTTCAATCGATTCGTTTGGCGTCATGTGAATTGGGCTGTTCACACCGGAAACGGTCGTACTCTTCCGGATGATGATGACAGCGACATGTACCCGGTGGAGTTGACCGAAGATGCACTGAGACCGGGTTTGGTTTTTGTGGATGCGGCCGGGCATTTCATTCTTGTGACGGAGAGGTATCTCCAGACCGACAAAGATATCGGAGCGCTCTACGGTGTGGACGCGCACCCGGATTTTTCCGTGTCTTCCAAGCGATTTGCTGAGGGAACCTTTGTTTTTAATCCCAGGGTTACAACCGACGGGTTCAAAGCTTTCCGGCCCATTGTATACAGTGACGGAGAAATCCGTTTCATGACCAACGATGAAATAAATAAAACGGATGGGTACTGGAGATGGTCGGGCAGGCAGGCGGAACTGAAAACATCGCGGGAATTTTATCGAAAGACCGGATCTCTTTTAAATCCGAATCCTTTACAGCCCATACCTGTGCTCGAGGCCAATATTGCATTGCTGAAGGATCTTACAAGACAGCGCATAGAAGCGGTCAAAAGAGGGCTGAGTTACATGGAAAAAAGGCGCTGGGCCTTGATGAGCATGCCCGATGGAAGTGAGATTTTTCAGACCTCCGGTCCGTGGGAAGCATACTCGACTCCTGCCAGGGACATGAGGTATTTGATAGCGCTGGACAACGTCATGGATTTGCCGGGGACCATACTTAACAACCCTGAAATCTACGAATTGCCCGATGGTGTGAACAGGCGGACTTTGAAGAAGCAGTTTACAAATACCCTTCACGAGTTGTTGCACTCTTCGACTTTCCATTACAAACGTTCGGATGGGTCGGAATGGATGCTGACCTTGTGGGATATGATCGAACGTAGGGAGCGGCTTGAAATCGCGTACAATCCAAACGATTGCGTTGAAATACGTTGGGGGGCCGAACCGGGTACGGAAGAGTCTGAGACGTGCAAACGCAGGGCGCCCAGGGAGCAAAGGGTTCGCATGGCCCGGATGAGACGTTGGTTCAGAACGCGTTATCGCCCTACCGCCGAAGAATAAAACTATCAACCTCTGTTCGTCATTTTATCCACCGGCTTTTTTCGAAGACCTGCTTCAACTTTCGGCCTCGCCAGATCAGTCATTGTCAGGCTCACTCGGCGTTTCCGCTGTACATAGAGCGAGCCGCAAAAAACAGGCAGATGCCCAATGAGCCGACATCTGAGTTGCGCTTCCGGGTGAAGGGGGTGGTGGAATGGTTGAAGGATGAAGCAACTCGGACGAGCCGCAGATGAACCTCCCGCCGGGGAGGTTCTCACAAGGCGCTCGGCGGTTGGGCACTGCCGTAAACAAACAAACAGGCTCGCTCGATCAACAGGATGGGAGATGAGATCTGCGACTCGCCAATAGAAAAGGTCGTTGGGCTAATGGAGTTGCAATCGTTTTTGTCCTTGTGATGTAGTGATTTGTGTGGTTCATTCATTTTCGAAACTGGTTATCGAGGGCGGAGTTGTACACATTCGTTAAACCTCTTATTCCGAGACGGGCGTGGTTCGTCCCGGAAGAAGATACGCGTGCAGTTGGAGACAAGGAGGAAGTTTAAGATATGACCACCCGGGGACGCTGCAAAAGATTCCGAATGATCATTCCGAAATACCCGACGTTTAACATCTATTCCACAGCAGCGAAAAAGATCACTGCATTGGGGCCGTTGTGTGTTGCCACCGGAGTGTCAAAAATGGATGGGTGGGAGGTGGAGGTGATAGATGAAAACAACTACAGGTATCCAGGCCCGGTCAACGAGGAGGGGTGTCCGAATCATGTTTTGTTGCAGGAACTTCGTCCAGCCGATGTGGTCGGTTTTTATGGAGGACTTTCGTGTACGATTCCCAGGTTGTACGATTTGGCCCGTTTCTACGGTGGAATGGGTGTGCTGACAATCGCCGGGGGCCAGCATCCGGATTTTGAACCCGGAGAAGCGCTCGAAAACGGTGTTGACGTGGTGGTTCACGGGGAAGGCGAATTCACTATCAAGGAGCTTTGCAAGGCATGGGAAAGGGGCGATTCTTTCGAGGGGGTCTCGGGTGTGTCGTTCATGGATGCGGAAGGCGGTACGCGTAGAACAGCGGACAGACCGCTCATTACAGATTTCGAAACCCTGCCGTTGCCGGATTTCGGTTTACTGCGGTTCGCCCGGGTGAGTATTTACCCGGTGTCAAGAGTTCGGGGTTGTGGAAAGAATTGCGAGTTTTGTTCGGTCAAGGGAAGCGCCCGCTGTGGTTCTCCGGAAAGGCTGGTCAAGCAGTTCGCCTACCTGGCGGAGACTTTTCGCGCCAGGAGGTTTTTTGTCGTGGATGATCATTTTGCCCAGGATCGAGATGAATCGATTCGCTTCTGTCGTCTCCTGGCCCGGTATCAACGTCGGATGGGGTTGAGTTTTTTCATTTTCGTCCAGGTTAGGTTGGAAACAGCACGGGACGATGAGTTGATCCAGGCCATGAAAGAATGTGGTGTCCGTGTTTTGGCGATAGGCTACGAGTCGGTGTTGGACGAGGAACTTCGTTCCATGAAGAAGGGCCAAAGTTCCCGCGATATGCTGGAATGGACCCGCAAGTTTCAGCGGGCGGGTTTTATCATCCACGGTATGTTCATTTTCGGTTATCCGCAGCGCAAGGAAAATCGTTGTGATCTCGATTTAGACCAGAGGGTACGGAGATACAAAAGGTTTTTGAGAAAATCCAGGTTGGATACGGTACAGGTGTTGCATCCTGTTCCGCTTCCTGGAACCGAGTTGCGCGCGCGAATGCAGAAAGAAGGTCGGTTGCTTTCAGGTGACGAGATTTCCTGGGAGTACTATGACGGGAATTTTCCCCTGCTTCAACCCGATCCTCCTTTTAAACCTGAGGAGATTCAGGATGCGGCCTTACGCATAATGAGAGGTTTTTATCGGTTCAATGCATTGTTCATGGTTGTTTTAAGGGTTTTACTTTTTCCGGTCATGATGTTGCCTCCTATCAATCTGCGAGCGAGGTTCAGAGGTTGGTACAGGTCCTGGAGGCGCAATGTCCTTGGTTTTGCAGGATGGAACCTTATCAATAAGTGGAAAAAGAAACTTCGCGCCGATGCGTTTCGCTGCAAATTGAGGCGTGTTGTATCCCGAAGACGTTCGGAAACAGCCGGGACATGACAAAGGAGAGGAAAAAACTTATACTGTAAATGCAGGATGGGAATTTATCCATGGAATTGCACGACCTGGATTCGTTTTTCAGTCTTTCGGCACGGTTGAACTACCAGCTAAACGCGGCTGTTCTGGACGCAGAAGGCATAATCGGAACAATCCTCGGGGATCACAGGTTGGATGACGAATCCCGGGAGTTGCTCAGTGACGCTCTCTCTTATCTTTTTGAAGCTTATCGAAAAAAAAGACGCAAGCTCGGCCCTCTTGCAGTGATACATCCTCTCCGGGCAACCGCCCTTTTGGCGCGGGCTTCGGGCAAACCGAACACGTCCGATCTTTTGACAGAGTTTTTTCACGATAAGCTGGAAGACGTAAATGAAGAGGATTACGGAAAAAAAACCTGGTCAAGCCTTGAAGATCGTTTCAACGCTCTTGTTGAACGTATCGATTCGATAACAGAGGGTCCCCGCCTGATGGAACGATTGGACCATCTGACGCGGCGTGAGGGGGATGAAACATACTATGCGTATATAGGGCGGTTGCTTCAGCATGCAGGGGAGACACCCGGACTGGTGAGGGTGAAGCTGGCCGACCGCCTAGACAACACTCTTGATATGAGGATATCCGCCGTTGATCCACTGGATGGGGTGGATTTTTTCGAGAACGTTTTTCAACTTCTTTTTGTCAAGAATTACAAGGGCTACCAGCCGGATAAGAATCATCCGCCGAAGGTTTCGTTCAACGGTGCCCGGCGCATGTACGAACTCTTCAAGAACATAGTTACGCTTTCACTTGTAAGACAGACGAAAACCGCGCAGCGAGACAATACGGCCAGGCGTCTTTTGAGAGCCTTGTGCGCAGCTTCGATGCGGGAGGTTGAGCGGATTATCACTCATATATTCGGTTACCACTTGCGGTGCATGGAAGACAAGCGGCGGATCGTTGAAGAAGCTCGGAGGTATTGCTTCGGAGGGGGAGTGGATGCGGTCACGTCTCCAAATCCGGACAATCGACTCGACGGCCTTTTGATGGAGCGTTTCGACAACAAGGATCCTGAGAAACGAAACGAGAGTTTGAATGATTTATACGGGGACAAGGAGCTCATGGTGCAGGCAGCATTCACTTTCTTGGTGATTTTCATGAGTTTCCTTAACGATTCCGGTTTCTATGTGAAAGGGGTGAGTTCGAGGGGAATCAGTGCTGCCTCATCGGACGCAGGCTGACTCAAAAAAATAAAGGCAGAGAGATTCACCCGAAACCCAAAAGTTTTCCGCCCTGGTAGACAAACAATGAGCCCAGGTATGCCAGCGCCGTTGTGTAAGCCAGTCCGAACCCCGCCCATTTCCAGGAACCCGATTCTTGCTTCAAAACGGCTATGGTGGAAATGCACTGAAGCGAAAGCATGAAAAAGATCAGGATCGAGAGTCCGGTAAGAGGCGTAAATACCGGTGAACCGTCGGGGCGCCGTTGCTCCCTGATGGTTTGTCTGAGTGCCCGGCTCTCTTCATCTGCTTCGCCGATCGCGTAAACCTGGCCGAGAGTGGACACGAACACTTCTCTTGCGGCAAAAGCTCCGACAAGACCTATTCCCATTTTCCAGTCGAATCCAAGCGGTTCGATCATGGGTTCCATGAGTCGCCCGATTCTTCCAGCCATGCTGTTTTGAATTCTTTCAGCGTGTTTTTCGTTTTCAAGGGCTCGAACAGCATCCTTGTCCCCCGTTGTGCGCGCTTCGGCCGTCAATGCTTCGTAGTTTTTTGAGTAGCTTTCCGGCCTGGGGTAGCTCAACAGGAACCACAAAATGATTGATGCGGCCAGAATAACGGTGCCCGCTGTTTTCAGGAAAACAAATACCCGTTCCCAAAGCATTCGCCCCACTGCTTTTATCTGCGGGAGGCGGTACGGTGGAAGTTCGAGCAGAAAAGGAGATGCTTTGCCCTTAAACACGGTACGACCCAGTACGGCGGCAGCGATCAGTCCAAGAGCGGTTGAAAGGAGATATAGGCCCATGAGCATTAACATGCCCAGACTGAGCGGTCCCAACACCGCTTTTTCCGCCGGAAACAGAGCTGCTATAATGAGGGTGTAGACCGGCAGCCTGGCTGAGCAACTCAACAGGGGAATGACCATCATGGTCAGCAATCGGTCTCTTTTTCTTTCAAGGGTTCGTGTCGCCATTACAGCGGGAACCGCGCATGCAAAACCTGAAAGCATGGGCACGAAAGCTTTGCCGTTGATGGAGATCTTCTGCATCAATCGATCCATCATGAACGCCGCCCGCGCCATGTATCCGGAGCTTTCGAGCAGAGCGATGAAAAAGAACAACACCACTATTTGGGGCAGAAAAACAAGGACCGATCCAACTCCTGCTATTATGCCGTTTGCGGTCAAGTCAGCGAAAAAACCTTCCGGCAGTGTTCGCTCCACCCATCCACCCGCTTGACCGACAGCCCATTCGATTCCTTCCATGGCCGGGACAGACCAATCGAAGATCGCTGCAAAGACCAATCCCATGGCCAGCAGGAAAGCGAGCATGCCGTATACAGGATGAGTCAAGACAGCGTCTATTCGCTGTGTGGGGCTATTTTTTCCTTTGGCCTCCGGTTTTACCACGAACTTTTCCATGACTTCGTCTATACAGCCGTAGCGAGCCCGACTGACCTCCAGGTCGAGATCCACCTCTTTTTCTTTCAGCGCATTAGCCTGTAAAAGAACGGCCTTTCTCAAAGAGTCCGGGATATCTTTAAGATCGTCTTCTTCCGAAAGACTCATCAGTGCCCAAAGAGCGAAAGCGCGGCGTTTTCCAAGCAGAGCGTCCGCTCCGAGCATGTCGCCCATTTCCGCAATCAAACCGTCCAGGCTTTTTGTTGTTTCGGGCGAAGGATTCCAATGCCACCCTGTTTTTTGCGAAGCGGTTTTACCTGAAAGCATGTCACCGATTGAACGGCGGAGTTCTTGGATCTTTTCACTGCTTCTTGCCGACACTCCGACAAACGGGATACCGAAAAATTCAGACAACCCTCCCATGTCCAGTTGAATTCTCTTTTTCGATGCTTCGTCGATCATGTTTACGACCGCCAGGATGGGATATCCAAGCTCTTTTATCTGCATGAGCAGATAGAGGCTGCGTTCCAAAGTGGTCGGGTTCAATACCACGATCACCAGGTCCGGGGCGGTCCGGCCGGCGCGTCCCAGCAATTCATCTATTGCCACCTGTTCTTCCGCGGAACGAGCGGTAAGGCTGTAGGTTCCCGGAATGTCGACCAGGTCGGCATGTATGTCTCCGGGAAGGCGGATGTTTGCCGTAAGCCTGTCAATGGTTATTCCCGGGTAATTTCCCACTTTGCCCTTACCGCCTGAAAGAGCGTTGAAAAGAGTTGTCTTTCCGGTGTTGGGAATGCCCGCTATTGCGACATTATAATTCCTGGATGCAGGAGCATTGGGCAATGGGTTAACCTGCAGTTCCTCACTTTCAACGAGCGATCGCTCTTCTTCACTCTCTACCAGCAGTTTTCCACGGATTCGACCGGCTTCAGCCTTTCTGAGGGTGAAATCAGCTCCTCGAATTTCTACTTCCAGGGGATCTCCCATGGGCGCGGCCCTGACCATTTTTATGCGCACACCGGGCACGACGCCCAGTTCCAGAAGTCTTCTCCTGAATTCGGAGTCTCCTCCCACGCGGCGGACAATCATCTCGTATCCGGGTTCCAGTTCATCCAGAAAAGGATGGCTGAGGGATGTCATGTCCAAGGTTCGGGTAAGGCTTTTTTTTGTTTTTTCGTCGAGACTCTCGGAATAACCTCTGCCTTCAAGAAGGTCGCGGATTTCGTTCAGATGTCGCACAACAAACGGACAAAACTGGGAGCTGGAGAGTTTGTTGAGTTCTTCGTATGCTGCATCAAGACTCAAAGCCTTTCGATAAGGCCTGTCGGTCGTCATGGCTTCGATCGTGTCGACAGCGCAGATAATCCGGGATTCGAGTGGAATCTCATCGCCTGATATTCCATCCGGGTACCCGCTTCCGTCGTAGTGTTCATGGTGGTGGCGGACGGTCAACGCAAGGTCTTTGAACGCGCGGACGGATTTGAGGATTTCAAACCCTACACGGGAATGTTCCCTCAAAAGAGCGAATTCCTCTTTTGTTAAACGTCCCGTCTTTATGACCAAATTTTTGGGAGCGGCTATCTTGCCGATGTCGTGTAACAACCCCGCTATTTTGAGCCGCTCGATTCTATCTCTGTTCCAAGCCATGTTTTCCGCAACCGCGGCCGCCATGGAAGAAACCCCTTCCGAATGGCTCTTCATAAACGGGTCGTGTACTTCCAATGCTTCAAGGAGCAGGTCAATCATTGCCCTTAGATCATAAGGCTTTTCTGTTGTCGTCATGTCCGGCTTCGCTCATGTTTTCGAAATGCAGGGACAACCTGCAGGCCTCGCGCCGCAGAACCTGCATGATTATGGAACGCATACATTCAACCAGCGTGTTGCGCTGTGAACCGTGTGTTCTTCCAACGCGCAGCGCGGCCGTTCGGGATGGGTGCAGTCAGCATGTTTGCAGCATCTTCTGCGGCATGTTCCAGAGTCGGAACAGAAGTTGGATCTGCATTCCGAATTTTGTGTGCATGGTTCGCCTTCAGCGAGCGCTGCGGATCCCTCGTGCAGCAAACACACGTTGAAATCTCCAGAGGGGTATAACCATTTGCCGCAAAAAAAGGTGTTGCCGTTGTAGTCCGGGCAGTCGTCGGAGTTGCAGCAATGGCCGACGCACATATCCATTACGCAGTCATTGACGCCGTCAACGCCCGCACCTGGATAATCCCAACATGTAGGACGATCCTGCGGGCAATCCGCATCACTTGTGCACTCCGTGTCCGGGATGAAATAAATGAAACACATGTCCGATCGGCAATCGTTCGGAGAGCCTGTCGTCGCGCATCCCAGCGAGCCGACCGGCGCTGATTCTTCGGGAGGCGGCGCATTGATGCAAACGTTCGTCTCCTGGTACACGCGGCAGTCCGTACCGGGAAACAATGGTTCGCCGCAATCGCTGTTGGTGCAGCAAGTTTCCCTGCACTTGTTTCCGAAACAGATGTTCGACCTACATTCCTCCGGCGCGCTGCATGTTTCACCCGGCGACCGGTCGCCCTGCGAGGATTCCAGGGGCAAGCACACACTTACCTTGCGACCTTCTCCTGTTCCATCCGGATACCGCCTGCAACCCCAGCCCGCGGGGCAGTCGGCCTGGCGGCAGCAAAACGCGGTGCAAACATTTCCCATGCCGGTGAGGCAGAAGTTGCTCGAACAACCACCGTCGCAGTTTTCGCCGATATCCCCGTAATCCAGGGGTTCACATCGTCCCGTCGAAGGGTTGCATTCGTAACCGTCCGCCAGGCAATCCAGGTAACTTCCGCAGCCGGGCAAACAATATCCGCCTCCGTCAGGATCGGCCAGTCCGTCGGTGTCGCACACCGTATTGGGAGGGTTGCAGTCGTCATCTGAAAAACAATCCCTTGGTTCGCAGTGATACATCTTGCCCGGGGTGTCCAGGTTGCAGCGCTCATCTTCAGGGCAGTCCGAGTGTTCCGTACAACCCTGCACGCAGAACCAGTTCTCGCAAACCGTGTCGGGCGGATTGCAGTCATAATCGTGGCTGCACTCCTTCATTACGCAAACCCCTGTATCGGTGTCGCATTTCCAGGAATCATCCGGACAGTCACCGTCTCCGGAGCAACCAGGCCCGCATCTTCCCGTGGGAACATGGCAGTTCGGATAGAGATCGCCTTCACAATCATCGTTGTCATTGCACCTGGGCCTGCATACCCCGTGATCCTCCGCACCGGGGTCCATGCTGCAGTTCGGACGTTCGGGATGGGTGCAGTCCAGGTGCGACGAGCAGGGTCCTTCGCATGCTCCGCTTGCGCTGCAGTTGGGAAAGTCGGGGTCCTTGCAGTCTTCCGGTCCTTCGCATGGTCCCAAACATCGCCCGGTCGAAGTGTCGCAGTTGGGTGTGTGTGGAGGGCAGTCCCAGGGGCCCTTGCATTTTGCAACGCAATGGCAACCATCGCACCAGTGTTCTTCCGGGCAGTCCTCATCTAATGTACACACGCACGAAGAACCGGGTGAGCCCGATCCTCCACAACTCATTACAACAAACAGAAACGCGCCGGAGCAAATCATCTGGAATATAGATAAGTGCCTGTTCCTAATAATAATTTTCATGACAATCTCCCAATAATAATCTTTGTTTGCCGCAAAACATCATTTCAAAAAACCGTGGAAAAATCCATGAAATCACACCTGATGAAAAGATTCTACCTCATTTTGAGTGTGCTCCCTTAGGCCGAATTTTTTCTTCAACAAAACTCTATCTGAGGCGGTGAGGAATGTTGTTTGCCTGCTTCGTGTAACGGGAATTATTCCACGATGACCACTTGGGTGCCGTTTCTTCCGAAGACTTCTGGGTGATACATTTCCATCGCCTTGAGCGGAGGCACGACAAAGCGGCCGAGGGTCGTCGCCCTGGTGAGGTAGGTGTATTCGTAAACCCCAGCGGGGAGGCGGTCCCAAAACAGCACGTAGCGCTCGTCCCGCATTTCCCGGTGATTGGGGCCGAGAAAAGCGAAATAGGATCTGAAATCGTAGATCTTGTTTCTGCTTTGGTCCGCTAGTTCGGTGGAAACGGTGGTTTTGAGTT
>SLPX01000304.1 GCA_007131745.1 Myxococcales bacterium | reverse complement strand
TCGGCGACTCCACGACATCCAGCCGGGCGGCGGAGACAGGAGCTATCATTTCATCCAGGCTCGAAACCTCGCTTCGGTTTTCCCTTGCTACAAGAGCACAACCCAGCGCCTCCAAGAATAGGGCTTGTTGCTCATCATATTCCATGAGAGCCATACCGTGTTTTTCGCAAAAACGGGCAAAATGGTTTCGAATTCTGACGGATCGCGTGACTCCCCCGGCCAACATCACCCTGGGCGGCGCCAGCTTCGGTTTCAAAAGCACTTGCACGTTTTCGCACACTGCATCGTAGAGTCCCGCCAAAATCCTGGCCCCGCTCTCACCCTTGTTTGCAAGATGGGTCATATCCGTTTTCAAGATAACGGGGCAACGTCCTGAAAGCGGCGCAGGATCCTCCACTGTCTCGCACAAAAGGCCGGCTTCATCTAAGCTCAGGTCGAATCGCTCTACGAGCTGCCTCAAGAAGTTTCCTGTCCCCTGGGAACACCTTGAATTTTCTCTCAGGACTTCCAGACCGCTCGACCGCATCTCCAGAACGGAAAAACCATGACTTCCTATTGAAACAACCGTGCCTTCACCATCTCCGTATAGATGTCTGAACCCTTTCGCCAGAGCCTGCTTTACGGGCACCCTCAAAAGGCGGACTCCCCTGCTGAGACGGCCTCCAACCGCGGCGGAATCCACACCGCTCCAATCCATTTCCTCGCACATTCTCCGCAACACACCGGCCGGCTCTTTTCCGTGCTCCCTGATTTCCCGCCTGCCCGGTCGAATCACACCATCCTCCTCCACCAATTCAAACACCTTAACCGTTTCAGCTCCTACGTCGATTCCCAAATAACGTCCCTTCATTACCGGATTCCTCTCTCGAATTTCTCAACATTAATAACTAGACTCATGTGTCAGTCTAAACAAGATTAAATAGTCAGGAGGTGAGGGGCTGTCAATAAAAAATCTCCCCTTGTTTGATGGGTTTTCCGGATCGTCTTGCGAAGAAAGAAAAACTCTGGTGTATTCCTAAGTGATAGAAGGCAAAAAAGGATGTGGAACAACATCGACATTTCTGAAAAGTTGAGATTTTTTTTCGGGAGAAAAACCCACGCCGGACTGGCCATTGCAGCAGTCCTAATCGCATTGGGTTGTTCACAAGAAAAAAAGCAAGAAGTTCAATGCAGTGAAACAGCAAGAAAGCGTATCCTTTCAGTGGCCATCCGGGGCGGCGTTCACCAGGTCGACAGGCCCGTTCGTTTCGAAGAAGAAGAACTGCGCTCAAGAGTGGAAAAAGTGCTTTCCGAAAGCAAAGTTTTCGTGTTCGACCCAAAGAACGAGAAACCCTGCGGCGCTCCCCAAAAAGTAATGGTGGACCTGTATTTCAGACAAATCATGTACCAGGACAAGGGACAGGCCACGATTTCGATCTCCATTATCATGGAACCCATGAAAAAGGATTCGGAAGAAAAAGGACGAATCTCACGAGGGGAAGCACAGCAAGTTTTCCAGGTTTCCACGACCCACGATTTAAAAGACTTCTATCTCGAATTGCTCCAAAAGGGTTTTCGGGACACCTTTCGTTTCATAGAAGTGGAAGAAAAACTGTCAAAAGCCAGGCCTGCAGCGGTATGCACAGCCCTAGAAGCAGGAGTTGTAGGTTCAGAGCGGGAATCGCACAGGCTCCGCCCCGGTGTATGGCAACAAGCAGCTTCGGCTGTCACCAGGTCCGCTATTCCGATGCTGGGTGCAGTTGGATGGGCAGCCGCCAACATCGCTTCCACCCAGTTGCCTCCGCCCTTGGATCAAGAAGCCGACGATATTCAGGAAATCGCAATCAGAATCATTGCAACCAGAAAACTCGGGGATTGCCTGCCGAGTCTCCTGCATACAATACGGTTCAGCGGGCAGGAACGATTAAGGGAACAAGCCATGGAAGCCATTGTGCAGATAGGCGACCGAAGCGTTGTCCCCAAGCTGACGGAGATGACTCAATTCCAGGACAGTGAAGGAATCAGAAGTATTTTGGAGGTTGTATCACAACTGGGCGGAGCCGAAGCAAGGGCTTTTCTGATACTCACCGCGGACGGTCATCCCGACCGCGATGTCAGAAACATGGCCCGCTCGGCTCTCAAAGCACTGTCACCTTGACGACGATAAGAGCTACAAGAATAATGCAGGTAAATATCACAAAAGCCCTGAAAAGGGGCTCCCATGCAAGCTTTCCGCTGGGCTTGTTCAGAAGCGACACCTTCAACTCCAGGCGCTTGCGCTCTTTTTCCAGTCCATCCAACTCCCCGTAACGTCCTTCAAGAGCTACATCTTCAATCCTGTTCCAGTTCAACATGCGGCCGGTTTCCAAAAACACGTTACGCTTGAACTTCTCAACCTCCGACAAAGCGTGTTGCAAACCTTCTTTCTCGGTTATGATCTCCTCACGGCGAGTTTTTTCTTGTGCCATGGCCTCGCGAAATTCGGCCTTGGCTAGTTCTTCCTCTTTCTTGCTATTTTCCAGGTCCTTCCTGAGATCCTCTATTTGTGGTTTGAGTGATTGAACCCGGCTTCGCAACTCGGGTATTTTTCGTTCTATCTTTTTTATTTCCCCCCTCCATCTGGAGACCTTGGTCCTCAGCTTGGATACTTCGGTCACGGGTGCGTTCTCGCGAGACAACCGGTCCAGGTCCGCGTCTCCCAGCCTGACCTTCTCCTCAAGATGCTCTATTTCATATTCCGAGCGCCGCCACTTGGATTTGTGGGAGTTAAGTTCAGCAATTAAAGGATCCACTGCGGCTTCCACGTCTCTGCGAGCCGTTTTTGCCTCACGATACTTCTGCTCCAGTTCCCCGCGTACGCGTTCACCCTCGACTTTAGCCTGCTGATAGCGCTTTTGAACTTCCCCTATTTCTTCTTCGAGGTCTGCTTTTCTCTTTTCTAGTTTGTCAAGGTCTTCATTGAACTCACTCATGCTTTCATGAGAAAACCCGTCAAGATAGAGTGCAAAACGCCCTAGTTCAACCAGTCTCTGTTCGAAAAGCTCTTTTCGCTCATCCAGTATCTTTACGACCTTCCTTCTTGCAAGCCGCCTTGATACAGCCCCCCAAAAAAGCCGAGCCGCGTACTTGACCGAATCCCACGAAGCGCCCAAGGTCCATCCCCTCCGGCCTTTGTAATCCCTGTCAAGAGCTTCTTTAGGGATGTCGGATATGACTTCTTCAGGTTTTTTCGCCGCTTTTGCCATATCAGGTCAAGTCATTTTCCAGTTGCCCGGTTGAGCGATCCTGCTGCCAAAGAATCCAATTCAAGCTGAATTTCTCCTTTCAATACATCCAGCACGTCATCGCTCGAACGACACATTCTCTCGATATTCCGCTGATACACTAAAAGAAAAAGAACCGGACGGGATTGTTCTGCGTTTGCCGCTTCAATCCCCCCCCGGGTCGACAGGTAAACCGGAATCCGGGGATCCGCTCCCTCCAAAATGATCTCCGGCGACGGATAATCTACTGCAACAATGCTCATCTTCTGCTTTGTTTCAATGCCCAAGGATTCCAAAGCGCTTTCGATTTGAATCTCGAACAAATCGGAGCTGAAACTCCATGGAGGAACCGGTGCTTGAAGATCTAATTCCCTCACCCTCAAAAAATGCCCCAAAGACAAATCTGTTCTGCCGGAATTCTCTTCCAAAATTCCCAGGTAATGATAGGCGTCCGAAAACTCTCCCTCGGTCAAGGACCACTCCAGCCATGTTTTCGCCTCCCCATCAAAACCGGCCTCGAAATAAAGGCGACCCAGTCTAAAAGCCGCCACCGCGGAAATGTCTGAATTTTTCTCTATTGCGCCCGCTATTTTTAAGCTTTCTTCTCGATTATCCAAATTCCACAAAATTTCCGCTTCCAATACAGCCGTCTCCACCGGCAGATCATCAATCAGCAAATCACGCACCTTCTCCACATACCCCAGAGCCTCTTCTCTTGAATCCTGATCCTGCGATAGCACTTCCGCAAGATAAACCATTGCATCTATATGATCGGGATCATGTTCAAGCGCCTTGTTCAAGGCCTCCAACGCTGCCTCGTAATCACCTTCGCCCAAACACACGGCGCCGTTTAATGTATGACCGTCCGGGGAATTCTCCTCCAACCGGTGAATGGATTCCACTGAAGCCCGTGCGCCTGAAAAATCCCCCCTGGCAACAAGTTCCCAGCCACGATCCAGGTGAGCGGAATATTGGTCCATTGAATACGATTCGAACCAAACCTGCTCATTTCCGTTTGCGTTGAAATCTACGTCCATAGTCCTTTTCATTCATCGACTCTCCGTCAAAAAAGCCCCTTTCGCAACCACCCATGCATCCTCACCTGTCCATCAATCGCGCCAAAGCCATCTTCGCTTCGCGGCATCTCGGATCTCGATGCAATGCTTTCTGAAACTCTTTCTCGGCAGCGTCAAGGTCTTTCGCATTTTCAAAGAAATAACCCAAATAAAGGTACGGCTGATATGCTCCAGGGTTCAGTTCCACCGCTTTTTGAAGATGTTTCCGGGCTTTCTCCATCTGTGTATCGTCCCTGCCGGGGCAATTCATCAGCGCCCAGCCGAGCCGGGTTCTCAAATCCCATCTCTTCGGCCTGACTTCAACAGCCCTCCGATAATTCTCCGCTGCATTCTCCCAATCTTTCTTCTCCTCCGCTGCCAAACCTTCATCCAAGTGTTTTGCAGCCTCGAGAGTTCGAATCGCTGACTCCAAGGCTGCGGGGCGGGTGCATGTTTCCTCTTCAGCGGAATGAACCTGCTTACCGGAAACTTCCTTTGCCGCACCATCCTTGAGCAGATAATAGGCTTCCTTGTAGATCTCAAAGAGGGACTCCGCCAGTTCCTGTGAGCCGACCCCGGATCCTACAAACCTGTCGGGATGATAACTCGAGGCCAGCTTTTCAAAAGCAATGTCCAGTCGATACTCATCGACGTCCGATTGCACTCCCAAAATCTCAAAGCAATCCCGATTCTGAAGCGCTGCGAGTTTATCGCTAAGATGCTCAACAACCGCTCTCTCCGACATCAAAGCCAAATCCTTGCCATCCACCTTGATTGATCCCAGATTCAGCCTTCCTTTCCTGACCGGACCGTCCCAAAGCTCAAGGATACCCGAAGACAAAGCCGCATAAAGAACAGAGCGCGCACGCTCATGGCCGATTCCTGCTTTTTCCACGATTTCATCGACATTGCGGGTTGCATCAATCGATTCAAGAAAAAACCTTTCCTCTTCGGTTTCGGTTTCAATCAATTGAAACCTTCTGGACGGATCTTCCGCTGGAGCGGGATGGAAGCCACGACAATCAAGCATCTCTTTTTCTATGCGGGACCGCGGTGTTGCAGCCATTACGCCCTTGTAGATCAAAGTGGCCACGCTTGATTCAGGCTTGAATTCATGAGATGGGCTATGCACATTTTCTTTAAACGTGTATTTCGCTCCGTCCAATGCAAAAACTCCAAGCAACTTGATTTCCATCTGTCTCTTCAAAGCAGCCACCAGGTCATCGGCCCGAATCAAACCCATTTCTATCAATTCCGCTCCCTGCATGCCGCCTGATTTCTTCATCCGGGCCAGTGACTGTTCGCACTGGCCCTCATCGATGATATTTTCTCTCACAAGCATCCGCCCCAAACACTCCCTTAAAAGATTTGATTTCACGTAAACGGGAACCCCATTGTTAAAATATACAATCTTCTTCGTCTTCTCTTCGAGTATGAACAATGCTCCCGTTGCCTGCACACGTGAAATTTCCCCCAATACAAATGGAAAATCGTTTTCCTTCAAATTGCCCCGCAACGGGATCCTTCCCCTGCCGACCTTACTAGCGGAAGGCGCGGATTCCCCCGCGACCCCCTTAGCTGCAGCTCTTTCCAAGAGCAGGGTGTGACGTCCCTTTTTCTTCTTTGTTTTCGACTCCGAAGCATCGGGATAACTTGAACCGAAATAACCCTTCAAGAGATTTCTGAGTTCTTCAACCTTAATCGGTTTCGTCAAATACCCCAACAAACCGTATTTCCGCGCAACCTCCTCCCTCTGCGTTTTTCCCCTGTATACACCCGACAACATAACAATGGGCACATTCCTGCCTTCCGGCATCCCTCGTAGAGCTTCCGCCACCTGGAATCCATTCATCACCGGCAGATAAATATCCAAAAGAACCGCATCCACGCGGCGGCTTCTGAAAGTCTTGAGCGCCCAGTCTCCATCGGTTTCCAGGAGGACCTGCCACCCGTCTCCATGAAGAAAGTCCGCCAGGAAGGACTGAACCTCCACGTCATCGTCAACAATCAAAATTGTTCTGTTGTCCATCTTCTCCTCACGAAAAACAAGAAACCGTGGCCCCAAGAGTCCGTATTTAGCAAAGAACCCCGGTGAACACCAGATCAACCTGAAGTGCCCGTGCGATTTTGTAACACTTCGCACAATGCGCCCATTTACCGTTGGAAGATCGTTTCGGACCGCAAACACATTTTCATGGACCACAAAAGTTGCAGTTCTCACAGAAAGATCACAGGATGAATCACATGAAAAAAGAAATCCAACAAGCGCTTAGAAAGCTCCCTCAAGTGGGTGAACTTGCTCAACGACCTGAGATAAAAAACCTTTATGAAGAATTCCCCCGGCGGATGATCGTTGAGGCCTGCCGTAAGTACGTGGACAAAAAGAGAAATTCGATAATCAGCGGCGAGTCTTTTGGTCACGCAGACCATCCAGATGACAATGATCGACTTCTTCGAGATTCACTGAAGAATATCTGTTTGGAACTGGAATCGGGAACTCTTGCAAAAGTGATCAATGCAACCGGGATAGTCGTGCATACGAACCTGGGACGATCCCCCTTGCCGGCTGAAGCTCTGGAACAAGTCACGGACAAGGCATCCGGATACTGCACGCTCGAGTACTCGGTCCAAGACGGCAAACGAGGATCAAGGCACGTACACGCGTCGGAAAGATTGAAACGCATGCTGGTCGTTGAGGATTCCATGGTGGTCAATAACAACGCCGCCGCGGTTTTGGTTTCCTTGGCGGCATTGGCCGAACGGAAAGAAGTCATTGTTTCACGGGGGGAATTGGTCGAAATCGGAGGATCCTTCAGGATTCCCGACGTGATGCGGAGTTCCGGAGCGCGGCTCATAGAGGTCGGCACAACAAATCGAACGCGTATCGAGGATTACAGGCAGGCGGTCACCGAGGAGACCGGACTTCTCCTTAAAGTACACAGATCCAACTTCGACATCGTCGGTTACACGGAGGCCCCCTCGCTTGAAGAAATCTCGGCTCTTGCGAAAGAAATCTCCATACCTTCTGCGATGGACATGGGATCCGGCCTATTCGAAAACGCTTACAAAAGCTTCCGAACCGGCGGGTTCCCTGAAACGGGCGTTCAAAAAGCGCTCGATTCCGGAGTCGACCTGGTGACGTTTTCCGGAGACAAACTGCTTGGAGGTCCACAAGCGGGAATAATCGCGGGAAAAGAAAAATACGTATCAGTGATAAGAAAACATCCACTTGTCCGAGCAGTTCGTCCGTGCAAAATTACATTGGCTGCACTTGACTCCGTGCTGGCCATATATGAATGGGGACAACCGGAAAAACAAATTCCCGCGGTGTCCATGATCTGTCAATCCATCCACGAAATCGAGTCAAGGTGTAAAAAACTGATCTCAGTTCTGAAATCATCGTCCCATTCAAATCGATTCAGCTTCAAGAAGGTCCTGACGACAGGCCGTGTAGGAGGCGGAGCTTCCCCTCTCTTGGACCTGGCGTCGGCCGCTGTGGCCGTGGAAACAAAACACTATTCCGTCGAACAAATCTCCGACCTGTTCAGAAAACAGCGTGTCCCCATCATCGGCCGCATTGATGACGACCGGTTCATCCTGGACATGCGAAGTGTCAGAGATGAAGATCTCCCGGTCATCGCGAAAATGTTTTCAGAATTGGAAAGCCGGATCGCTGTTTAGACCTGACCACAGCGACCCCTTTTTTTGCCATGGCCGAATCCATCCGGTTGAAAGAATCGATGAAGTGGTTCAGTCCGCGTAATCCCAGTAATCGTAATAAGCGTCCCAATAGTCACTGTAGGCGTCCCAGTAGTCGTTATAGTCCCCATAATCATCGTAAACATCCCAATAGTCCGCGTAGCCGTCCCAATAACCGTCACCATAACCATCCCAATAGTCACCGTAACCATCCCAATAGTCACCGTAACCATCCCAATAACCGTCACCATAACCATCCCAGTAACCGTCACCATAACCATCCCAATAGTCACCGTAGCCGTCCCAATAGCCGTCTCTGTAACCATCACGATAACCGTCTCCGTAACCGTCGCGATAACCATCACGGTAACCATAATCAGAGTAGCATCCCGGAGATCCCAACACAGTCATGGACCCCGCCACAACCGAAAAGCTTCCCAACTTTTTGATAAAATCTCTTCGTTTCATAGTCGGCTCACTTTCAAAAAAGGACTTACAGTAGTATCAAACTATTTCACAGCAGCCTCTGCGGTTTTATTTTAAAGGGGTTGCAGAACCGAGGCAACGTTTTTTATCGCTGTTCCTGAAACAGAAAAATGATTATCCACGTTAATATGGATTTTTTATCTTCCACGCATTCCATTTTTGCGGGGATAGAACTTGCAAGCCTAAGCAAGTATGTTTAGGATTTCCCGCCATGAACACGGAAACACTAAGCGCGCTTGTCGCCAGCCTCCTGATCGCGGCGGTAGGTCTAAGCGTGTTCCTTGACAACAGGAAGAATCTGCGGTTTCGGTTTTTCGGCCTGCTTTGCTTGAATCTACTGGTGTTCCAGGTTGGGGAGTTTTTATACCTCCTGCTGGGGCTTACGGAAGTCAAACTTGTCAGTTACGCAGCCGCTTCTTTCATACCCGTAACAGCCATTAAGTTTTTCGTGGTTTTTCACGAAACGGATCCGCTGCTTCCTCGGCCTGTAGAAAAACCGGTCGTTGTTTTGAGTTTAATTTTTTTCCTGGGCGCATTTTATCTTTGGCTGTTCACAAGTGAAAGAGCGCTCAAAGTTTATTCGGGAGCGTTGATCGGTTACGTAGTGTTGGCGCTCGGCCGTTGCATGCACATGGCTTATCAAAAAAGTCTGCAAGCCGGTACCTCGGTCGAGAGAACGAGGCTCAGGTACTTGGCAATCAGCGGCCTGGTGGCGATAGTATCGGTGCCCATGGCGCAACTTCCGAACGTGGATCCCGTAATCAGCGCTGTCGGAAAACTGTTGTGGGTGCTTTACCTCTACTTCTTGAGCCAGATGCTGTTTCATTTCCGGCTAATGGACCTCCAAGATGTACTGGCTCGACTTGCGATTCTTTCGAGCTTGGTTGTGATCATGACCGGCATATATGCAGCACTCCTGGTTTGGGTTGGATCCGACCAACCCGGGCTTTTTATATACAACACCTTGATGGCTTCGTTGGTCGTGATCATTCTTCTGGATCCCCTCAAATCGACCGTTGAAAAGAGGGTTCACCAGACGGTCTTCCGCGAACGCCATGAATTGAAACGCAGGGTGGAATCCCTTCGCCTGGTTCTGAGCCAAACACTTGAAACAGAGCCTCTTCTGGACAAGCTCATGACCGGCCTTGAAGAAACCAGGAGGGTGACTCAGGCCGCGGTTTACATCACTACGGTGGATGGAACCACTTTTGTCCTGAAGTCTCACCTTGGTCCCGTGGTCAAGGATAGCCTGGACACGGTGACAAGCCGCGTCTTCCTGGAAAGACTCCGCATGGACGGAAGCTTGGTGCTTGAAAACCTGCTGAGAGCGAGAGAAGCGCAGACTTCTTCAGGAGATGAAAGCGATCCCGAAGACAGGGCTCTGGACTCGGTGATCCGAGTTTTGAACGAACTGGAAGCCTCGGCTTGTTTTCCATTGGCCGCGGACGGCCACATGCTTGGTATTCTGACGGTGCGGGATGATCGCATGCGGGACGCTTACAGCCCGGAAGAGGTAGAACAGTTCAGCTCATTGGCGGAGCAACTATCGATTTCCATCCAGAACTCAAGAGTCTACGAACGGATGAAGGAACGCGACAGGCTTGCGGCTCTGGGTGAAATGTCCGCCGGACTGGCTCACGAAATCCGAAACCCTCTCGGGGCTATCAAGGGTGCGGCCCAATTTCTTCAGGACGCAGACGAGGTATTCGAGAAGGATGGTGGGAAAACCCATTCGGGCGATAAGGGAGAGGAAAAAGTCGGTCCGCGCAGCGACAACGAAGCGCAGGAGTTTCTTGGAATCATCATTGAAGAAGTAAACCGTCTCAACCGGGTCGTTTCCCAGTTTTTGGACTACGCCCGACCCGAAAGGCAGACTACGGGCGAATTCCTGAACATCAACAATGTATTACTGAAATCAGTCAAAATGTTGACGCCTCAGAAAAGCGCGGTGGATATCACCCTGGATTTGGATGAAAACATACCAAGGGTTTTCGGCAATTCCCAGGGTCTGCATCAGGTGTTCCTGAATCTCGGACTCAATGCTCTGCAAGCAATGGGCGATCACGGCGAATTGAACATACAAACCTTTGTCAGGTCGGACATATGGGAATACAAGGCAAATGCCGTGGTTGTCTCCTTCAAAGATAACGGGCCCGGTATAACGGAGAACGGGCTCAAGGGCCTGTTCATTCCATTTGTAACAACAAAAAAGAAAGGTTCTGGACTCGGGCTCCCGATCAGCCAGCGGATAGTGGAGTCACACGGCGGACGAATCGAAGTTGAATCAACGCCGGGCAATGGATCCGTTTTCAGAGTGGTTCTTCCCTCTGTAGATGATTCCGATTCCCGGGCCCGGCAATCCGGCTGATATTGACGCCCAGCACTCGGCGCCTGCCCTCCTTTTCATAAAAATCACCCAAGGTCTCAAGGTATTCCTTGACCGCTCGATCCTCAACCCTGAGGCGCTCAGGGCTTCTGGAAGCATGCCGAAAATAAACACCGTCATCCTTTTTGATCAAAAGACCCGTGTGCGTAATCAAATAAGGTGATGCATGCTTCATTTCGGATACGATGTGCATCAAGGCAGGCACCGGGAGATCAACCGACTCTTCGACCATATAGGATATCGGAATGTAATCTATAACCGCGGTGCCCGTCGGCGCCCACTTGCCGAGTGTCTTGAAACGATTGATGTGGCGTCTTTCCCAGTAGCTTCTGGGCTTCAATGACGCTTTCTCGGTTCGAATCGCATCGGCCGGAACCGTTTGTCGAGTGACATCTTCCAGCCAACCGGCTTTTATGTGCGCAAGGATCCAACCCTTGATCATCGTGTAGTAACGATTCTTGAATCTCGGTTTACCGTCCCGGTATCTGAATTTCATCAGCCATGGAAGAACTTCATCATAATCGTCTGAAAAGGCCAGGGCCATAACCTGTTCCACGAAACTGAGACAATCAACCTTGGTGAAATCCAGCAATGGATTCACATCCCGCCCTCCGAAATACCCCTCGCCCAAAGGATCCAAATGATACGGAGTAGACAAAAACAACCCACTCCAAACGTTCACCCTTTCCTCCAGCGACGCTTCTTTGAGATCTTCAAAAACATCGGAGATTTCGTCCGCGCTCATTAAACCGATAAGCCGCCCTTCATTATTTTTCCGCGGGACGTTTTGAGGTTGATCGGAAGTCCACGTTCCGTGCTCACCCGGAGCCCATAAACCAAGAGAATAGCCCGCAAAAGACAGCGTGTTCAATGGCAGAATAAATGCAGACAATACTACAGCGGAAAAACTCAACATTCTTTCACCTTGTCGGATTCCCTGATCGACATTCAAAGCCCGACCGCAACCTCCACTCTCAATTCCCTGTCGGTTGTCGTTCCGTCACCAAGCTGTCCCTTGTTGTTCATTCCCCAGCACCATCCGGTATTGTCGGTCCTGACAGCGCAGGAGTGTTGGCCTCCGACCGTTACCGATGACACGGCGGCCTGCATTCCCGCCACAGGGGCCGGCAAGAGTCTACCCTCCGAGGTTCCGTCCCCCAACCGTCCGTTTTCGTTCGAGCCCCAGCACCAAGCCGCGCCGGCTGTATCCACCGAACATGTATGATCCCTGCCGGCCGACACCACAGCATAATCCGTCCCGACCTGAACCGGAGCCGGCCGGTCTTCAAGATTTCCTATACCCAGTTGACCGAATTCGTTCAGTCCCCAACAAAAAACCGCACCCCACGAAGTTATCGCACACGTGTGATCAAACGCGCCGGCCGACACATCTGCAACATTCGTAATATCCGCGACTGTCACCGGTGAATGCCTGGCGTTTCCGGATGTACCGTCTCCAACCTGACCCGCAATGTTTCTTCCCCAGCACCATGTGCTCCCGCTCAATGAAACCGCGCAAGAGTGATTTCCTCCACAAGAAACTGAAACTGCGTTTTCGAGATCACCGGCTCGTACCATAGTCGGGCTGTCAACAGTATCACCGTTTCCAAGCTGTCCGAAAGCATTATAACCCCAACACCATATCCGGCCCGATTTTACCGCGCACGTGTGTTCCCGCCCCGCGGAAATCGTTTCCACACCTGCACCATCAACCACCTGTACAGGCTCATAGGATCCGTTGAAAGTTCCATTGCCCAACGCCCCCGCATAATTGGCCCCCCAGCACCATGCCTGCCCCGAACCGGTGACGGCGCATGTATGATAGCCGCCCGCTGCGATATCTAAAACATCGTCCAGGCCCGACACCCTTATAGGCGTAGCCGAATCGCTGTCCGAACCCGAACCAAGCTGTCCTGATGAATTATCTCCCCAGCAATAGGCTGAACCATCCATCGATATACCGCAGGTATGATAACTCCCCGCCGAAATTTTAAGCCATCCGCAATCCTCCGGACAATTCGCTCCGTTTTCCCCTTTTTCTGTTTCGCAGATGTCGTCGCCGCAAAGAAAACACCCGGTCGTATCGAAAGTGCAATCATCACTGCATGAAAGAACACCGCCGGAAAAACCTTGGCTCTCGCAACTCTCTCCTCCGAGTTGCAGACCGTCGCACTCTTCGGGTCCTTCTCTGACATCGTTCCCGCATTCGTGACAGTCCGAGTAATCCACTGTACAATCCGCGTTACACCACAATCTTCCTTCAGCGAAACCGAAATCCGTGCAATCGGCACCGCCGAAGTCATCTCCGTCACATTCTTCGTCGAGATTCTTCACACCGTTTCCGCATAGCGGGGAGATGCAATGACTCGTCACAAAGCCTTTGCAATCATCCCGACAGAGCAGCATACCTCCAGGAAAGCCCTGGCTTTCACACGTCTCTCCTCCGAGATCTTCGCCGTCGCACACCTCACCGGACTCCCTGATACCGTTTCCACAAACGGCCCCGTTTCCCGCCTTGGGGCCGCATCCGGCAAGACCAATTACAAGAAATCCAAACGCGATCAACCCCGATCCCATCCGCACAAAAAATTTCCCGTTAAAACTTTTCATGAACTTTCCTGTCAAGCTGTTTCAAGGGCGCCTACATTTCGTCTTGGGCTCGAAATCCAGACGATAACTGCTGTAAAGTTCACCCGGTTCTGAAGCGGTCCTCGTCTCGCGAACCCCTCCGGGCTTGTATGAAACCTTGACCAGAACCCTGTCAATATCATCTTTCACATTGATACAACACTCTTTAACCATGGATGCTTCGACCTGCATGCCGTATACGCTTCTAATTAAGTCCTCATCACCACCTTCAACACCTCTTTCCCGGGAAATACAATCAATGAAAACATCATCGCTTCCATCCGGTTCTTCTATCCTGATTCCCAGCGCTGGTTTTTCATCCGCAGCCTGGGTGAAATACACGTAATAGTCCACATCATCCGGATCATTGACGGCTCCTATCATGTAACCCTTGGAAGACACCCGCTGAGCCGTTTCAACTGAATCGTTCGGCTCCTGCTCATGAGTATCCGTAAGAGGTTCCCAACTCACTTTCAGCTTGTAATAATCCGACACTCCTTCCTGTGGACCTTTCGGACCCACGCTCTCTGAAACAACCGCGTAATAAACACCTCCGGTCAAAACCCGGGATGTAAAAGCCTCCGCACCGGATTCTCCACTGTGATGTGCGACCACAACAGGCGGCGACGCGGGCCCGTCTTCTCCGTATACCCTTAGGACCAAATCCATGTGCCGCTGCGGCCATAGTTCTCCCTTTACTATCCAGGCCCCTTCAGGCAACTCGAATCGGAACACATCTATGTCCGACTCGGTCTCGGATAGCCTCCTGCCGATAATGCCCTTGATAGGCCGGCCGTTGGCTATCGGATTCGCCTCCTCCATAGTGTTGTTGGGCTCCTGTTCCACTTCAGCCGGCCCGGGTTGCGCTCTGCCTGCGGGCCAGAAAAAATATGTTGAAACTCCGGCAAGAATCAAAACCACCAGCGGAATCATGAGTTTCTGCAAACGGCGCCGCCTCCTGAGTGCCCTTTCGAAAGTGTCAAAATCACTTCGATTGAGGCGAAGGGAGGTAGACCAAGTTTCAGGATTATCCGAAGCCCGCCGTCCATCATCCTCCAGGCTGACCGACAAAGAACCCAGGGAAGGCACCAAATCGGGTCGACTAAGGCTGTCCAAACACCTCTGGACTGCCTCGGCCATCTCCGAAGCCGTTTGGTAACGGTCATCAGGATTCTTAGCCATGGCCCGCATGATAATCTCTTCCGCCTGGACGGGAATATTCAGGTCCGGTCGTCTTTCCCTCGGAGGTTTCAAATCTTCTGTGAGGCACTTTGTCAAAACAACCATCGGCGATGGAGCAGGATAAGGAACTTCCCCGGTCAAACTCCTGTAAAAAACCCCCCCAAGCGAATAGATGTCTGTTCTCCCGTCGGGAACATCTCCCCTGGCCTGCTCGGGCGACATGTAATACGGAGTCCCGATAACGCTCCCTTGGGCCGTAATGGCAGGCTCGCCTTCCTCCCTGATACGCGCCAACCCGAAATCCACGATCTTGACGAAGTCCCTTCCGCCTTTCGTGCGAGTCAGCAGAATATTCTCGGGCTTTACATCCCGATGAATAACTCCCCTTTCATGAGCCTCCGACAAAGCGTTGCAAACCTGAATAACCACGTCACCGGCTCGAAAAACATCCATGGGTCCGTCGCGGCGAAGCACATTACCCAGGTCCTCGCCTCGAACATACTCCATCACGAGGTACATGGCGTCCTTGTGCTGACCGAAATCAAAAACCTGAACACCATCTATCTCCTTTAGCTGTAGGCAAAATTCGTAAAAGTCTCAGTATTAACGAAGGACGGAATCCTAGTCAACGAGGTTGGGAAATCACACCTGCTGTAATAGCACATTGTCGTTCACTAGTAGAAAAAACCGTCATAACCGACATAACCGTCACAACCCAGGAAAATCAAGGGAATACGTATGACGGTTGGCATGTTTCAACCGTCATCAACCGTCATAACCGTCATCCCCTGCCTTACCAAGATGCATTTGAATCATAAAAAAGCACAGACTCAGGAAATCATAAAGGGGCTGTGAGCCAATAACCGAGGTCTATCCACGCTGTTTACATGCAACCAGAGTATCAGCGCCCAATCTTGCTGGCAAAGCTGGCAGTACTATTTAATCTCGACCTCAAGCATTGGCATAAAAGGAGGCACAGC
>SLPX01000132.1 GCA_007131745.1 Myxococcales bacterium | reverse complement strand
GAAGCGGGGCGCATGATCGAGCAATTGGCCGAAATGCGGAGAGTCGGGAGAGAGAAAGAAACAAGAATCGATTTCTCATCCACCGGCAGGAAGACAAAGCGGCTTTTAGTTGCACATTCCATTTCAAAGGGGTTTGACGGCAAAACCCTCTTCCGCGACCTGGACCTCATCTTAAAACCAAAGCTGAGAATCGGGTTGGCCGGGGAAAACGGAAGCGGCAAAACAACATTATTGAGAGTGCTTTGCGGAGAAATCCAACCGGATTCAGGGGAGATCTTACGGGCTGAAAACCTTCAGATCGTGTATTTTGAGCAGGATCGCGACTCTTTGGATCCGGCCCAACCACTTCGATACGCGCTTTCGGAAACCGGAGACCGGGTGATTTACCGGGGCGAATCCCTTCACATTGTCACCTGGGCGCGGAGGTTCCTGTTTGAACCCGGGCAATTGGATCTTCCCGTCGGACGTCTTTCAGGTGGTGAACAGGCGAAACTGCTAATCGCCCGGTTGATGTTGAAACCCGCGGATATTTTGTTTCTGGATGAACCCACTAATGATCTGGACATCCCCACCCTTGAAGTTTTGGAGGAGAGCCTGCTTTCATTTCCAGGCGCTTTGATCATGGTGACACACGACCGTTACATGATGGACCGGGTATGCGACATGGTTCTCGGGTTGGACGATCGTGGAAAGGGAGGTTTCTACGGGGATTACAGACAGTGGCGAAAGGAAATGAGGCCAGCGGGCAAGGCGGGGAAGAGGAGTTCCAGGGGTGTAGAAAAAAAGGGGGGGCGAAAAAAACGGATCATCAAGCCTCTTACCTACGCGGAGGAAATGGAATTGGAGGGAATGGAAGAGAGAATACTCGAAGCCGAAGAGCGGTTGGGCGAACTCGAGGCTGCTCTTGAAGACGAAGCAGTAGCATCCGATGCCGAAGAATTGAAACGCCGCTACGATGATGTGCAAAAAGCTCGCGAGGAGGTGGAACTCTTGTACCAACGATGGTCACAGCTTGAAGAGAAGCTGGCCCGCGGCCCGATGGTAGAGGATGGTTAAGATGCTTCGCAAGTCCCGGCCTCCAGGCCGGAATGGATCGGCGGAAGAATCCGAGAGTAATTTTTCGTTCAGCCCTTAGTTGCAGTGGACCGTCCATTCCACGATCACTGGATTAATCTTCAGCCCGGTCACGTTGGTCGCATAAATGTTGTACAGGCGAATCCTCGTTGTTTCAACCTGTGAGGTAAAAGTATAGGACCAGTCGTCGGTTTGTCCCGAAACCGTACCGTTGGTGACCCAGTTGGATCCGTTCCACCACTGAATCTCCCCGCCGGCCAGCGTTCGGCCGTTGCTCAACTCACAGTCATTCGACCACGCGTTCAAAGTATCCAAGAAAATTCGGCCCACGATTTGCGGACTTGAGAAATTCAATTGAATCCAGGCTCCATCGGGAGAACTGCCTGTATTTACCCAGTGAAATTCATGATCCGCACAATGTGTCTCACCGTATCCGTCGATCATTTTGTGCGGCCCGTAGTCACCTGAGCCTCCTCCAGAGCTGGAAGCCGTTGTTCCGGCGATCAGCGCAATGTTCTGTGTTGGATCACAGGTCGATACAGGTGTACATACGCCGGATTCGCAGTTTTCGCCCTGGCCACAACTGTTTCCGCACGAACCGCAGTTGTCCTGGTCGTTTTGAAGGTTGACGCAGCTTCCATCGCAGTTATCGAACCCCGGTGGGCAGGAAAGCTCGCATACTCCGTTGGTGCATATTTCACCCTGGTCGCAACTGTTTCCGCACGAACCGCAGTTGTCCTGGTCGTTTTGAAGGTTGACGCAGCTTCCATCGCAGTTATCGAACCCCGGTGGGCAGGAAAGCTCGCACTCTCCATTGGAGCAAATTTCACCCTGGCCGCAACTGTTTCCGCACGAACCGCAGTTGTCCTGGTCGTTTTGAAGGTTGACGCAGCTTCCATCGCAGTTATCGAACCCCGGTGGGCAGGAAAGTTCGCACTCTCCATTGGAGCAAATTTCACCCTCTTGGCAACTGTTTCCGCACGAACCGCAGTTTGATGAATCATTTTGAAGATTTACGCAGATTCCATCGCAGTTATCCAGCCCCGACGGGCATGACAGGCCGCACTCACCCTGTGCACACACCTCACCCTGGCCGCAACTGTTTCCGCACGAACCGCAGTTTGAAGAAT
The DNA here is from genome assembly GCA_007131745.1 of Myxococcales bacterium. The sequence goes on along the minus strand of SLPX01000132.1, from coordinate 2,126 downwards.
CATTTTGAAGATTTACGCAGCTTCCATCGCAGTTGTCCAGCCCCGATGGGCATGACAGGCCGCACTCACCCTCCACACATACCTCACCCTCGTGGCAACTGTTCCCGCACGAACCGCAGTTTGAAGAATCATTTTGAAGATTTACGCAGCTTCCATCGCAGTTGTCCAGCCCCGACGGGCATGACAGGCTGCACTCACCCTCTACACATACCTCACCCTGGTCGCAAGCGTTTCCGCACGAACCGCAGTTGTAAACATTGCTGTCCGGATCAACGCAAATTCCACCGCAACGAATGAATCCCTCTTCGCACTCTTTTCCCGGCGAAGAGCCGGACGCGCAAGATGCTGAAACAGCCGCAGCGATCAAAACAAACAGATGTTTATCAAAAATCCGAGTGAAACATTTACGCCGGGTTCCATCAACTGATGATTTGTTCACCATTGTAGCCTGCTTTCGTTATCTTCTTGTGGCTTGATATCATGCATAAAACTCAGAAAACATTTGACGGATCACAACACCCCTACCTTACTAAAAGATTAGCAAGAGAGGGGGCATTTAGCAACATTGGTAGATCGACCATTTTCTTTTTAAAAAGGCTTGTGAGAGTGGACCGGGTAAGTAGCGTGGGTGAATCTATGCTCGGAAAAACTCGGTTGGATACAAACTCGTGTGGAATACCGAAGGCTTGTTTTTTACTTGGGGATTGCTGATTTGTGCTTGGCATACCACTTTTTTGCAGCGGCCACGGCATTGTCCAGGTCTTCATCCCGAGTTTTGAAACTCACTTCGTAGCTGAATCTATCGGCTTCGCTTTTCTTCGTGAAAAACGACATGGTTTGCATTGACCTGAGCATTGCATCATTCAACCTGGACCATGCGGATCCGTCGAAGTGCGCGGTTGTGGATTGTCCGTCGATGTTTTTGCCGATACTGATCGTGTAGGTGTTGGGTCTCTTGTCATCAAGGTGTTTTACGATCTCATGAATCGCCTTTTCATGCTTCAGCGGAGCAAGCGCTTCGGCGGCCCGGGATATTACAAAAGCATGTTCGTCCCCAAGCAACGGCATGATCTTGTCTCCGATTTCACTGATTATTTCTTCATCTATAGTCATCGGCACTATCCGTGCAAGCGCTACGCATGCCTCTCCCCGCACAGCAGGATCCGAGTGTTTTAAGAGGGATTCGATTTTTTTTCTGAAGTCTTCCACTTTCGAAGTTTCATGACGAGGTCCGCTCTTAACCGCCAGGAGCGCTTGAGCTACTATGAAGTTTTCTTTAGCGTCCAGCGCTTTCAGCACCTGGGACGCCACAGCTTCGTTCTTCAAAATGTCGCCGCTTCGTGCCGCTTCCAAGGCTGCATAGCGGACGGCCGCATCCCTGTCCGGTGAGAGGTTGGCTGCCAAGGCTTTGATTATCTGATCCGTCTCCTTTTTGAATGTAAGCACTTTTGTTACAGCCCGAAACGCTCCGGAGAGCACTCTGTTGTCGGTTGATCCGAGATGGGCGGCGGTCACGGCAATGTAATCATCGTCAATGTCATCCGCTTTGAAGTGGGTATCATTCATTCCCCTCAGAGCCTGACCGATTACTTTGGGATCATTGTGTGTTGCGGCCAAAAGGACAAAAAGTCTTTTGTTTTCTTTGTTACGAAAATCCGCGGGTGACATTTTTCCACCCTGGATCTTGTCGGCAAGTTCGGCCGCGCCCTTTGTTTCTTCCTCGGTGGGAGGTGTCGACAGTTTTATGGAAGTCGCTGCCGGTTTTGCCGCGGGTTCTTCTTTGACTTCGCCTTTTTCCTCGATGTCACCGGGTTCGGTTTTGTCGGTTTCTTTGTCATCTTTGGTTTCCGTCTTGTCTTTTTCCTTGTCGCAGCCGGAGGCGGCCGTTAGCGCCCAACCGGAGATCAAGGCCGGGATGACGCCTGCAATAACGAAGCTGGAAAACGCTGTTTTGAACCTTTTCATAGATTTCTCCTGTAACAGTTGTTGTCCCGACCAAACGGCACGGGAGGTCTGAATTAAAACGCCTTATGTAGAAGGTAATTTGGAAATTTTTTTCAAGTGGCTATTTCTAACGCAACCTGTCTATTTCGGGTAGTCAAATAGTGTTCAAAAAAAGCTCAGAT
>SLPX01000300.1 GCA_007131745.1 Myxococcales bacterium | reverse complement strand
TACATTTTTGCGTCAACAACGTCTAGTATACTAGACGCAATTATGGTGTCAAAGAAAAAGGCATTATAATCAAAGGCTTGTATTTATTGATTGAGCCAAGTAAACGGGCCTCACACACGAGGATCTCTGAGAATTTTGAAGAGATGAAAATGGGTGAAGGGTTCCAGCCTGTGAGGCAAAAAAGGATTCTCGAATATTGCATCTGTCTGCTTCCCTTCTCCATGGCGATCCACGATCAATTGATCCAGGCTTGATAGAGTTTGACAGGGTCACGCGTCTCGGCCTAGCATCTAACTGTCCGGTTACATACGCCTACATCCGTGAGGTGCTTTGAAATTGATATCCGCCACATTGCTGTTCTAATAGGCTGCGTTTGAAGAAAGGATGGTGAGCGCACGTGTCTACACCAATGTTTCAGCGGCCAGGGCGACTGAGTTGTTTTTCCGTGGTCTCAGAGGCACTGGTGCCCCTGCTACTGCTATCACTGGCCCTGCCGGCTTGCAGCCGACGACAGCCGCCCGCAAGAGACGACGGGCCGATCTCATTGGATGCGGCCGTATCCCGCGTCCCTTATGACGCTGCGGTGCCGGCTAGGCCGCGGGAATCGGCGGTCTCTGAAGTGGACACTCACTTGAGTTTTCTATACTATTGAGACCATGCCGAAACAGCACGTGAGAAGCCGGCAAGAGAAGATCCGGATACCTACCAAAACAGCGTTGACGATGGTGCTCTCTTATGCAAAGAGGCGGATCGGTGAGCAACTGCGCTCAGTCTGGTTTATCGTCGCATATCTTGTGATATTTCAGACCGTGGTGCTGCGGGTGCCGGTTTCTTCAGCGCTAACCGTTGGTGTCGGCAGGTTGCCGAGCAGCACCTCGGCGGTGGGGTACTCCTCGCCCTCACGATGGCGGCGAGCCATCGCGACCAGCCGGTCGGTGGTCGCGCTCCCGGGGTCGAGAGCGTCGAGGGACGGGCGCGGCGGAACGAGATCGGTAGCCAGCAGCGGTTATCGAGTGGCGGCGCTGGGAAAGCGCGCCCGCGCCAAGGCTTCGATCCGGTCGGCGATGAGGGCGCAGGCGTCGGGCGCGTCGGTCATCCGTTGCCGAGCGCGGCGCAAGGCGGCCGTCAGCGCCGGGGTGGGATGAAGCAACGGCTCCAGTTTGGCCCGCCAGCGTTCGGTTGACCATCACCGATAAAACCACGCACATCCGTCTCACCTGACCGGAGGATAGAGAGGAGTTGCGAAAGGGAGATATCGTGGAGCTTTCAGAATCCTCTCCAAGAAGGGTATGGAAGAAGAAGTCTCTTTGTCGGACCATAAAGGCCCACCATCACCGAAGCCATTGTTTCGATGGCCCTATCTTAAAAATGGATCTGGATGTTGCACTCCACTGAGAGGGTGCTCAAAAACGGCCTATGATTGTAGATTTGCTGGGTGAAGGCGATACCGTGGTATAAGATGCGCCCCCCGATAGAGATCGTCCGATTGAGCCAGAAGTCCAGGCCACCGCCGAGCTGAATGCCGATGCCGTTGCGGTAAGAGGTACGATTCGCATGGGTGGCCAGCTCGTAGACGCCCAGCCCACCTTGCAGAAATGGACGCACGAAGCTCGGATTGGGGAAGATCAGCTTCCCGTCGAGGGTGAATGCGTGGAGTATCAGGATGTTGGCGAGCTCACCGTCCGGGTCCCGCACCGGATTGTGGAAGCTCGCTGCATAGCCGAGCTCCAGCGCGAACATGGGAAACATCCGCCAGCCTAGGAAGATGCCCACACCGCCGCCGTGGTCGATGAAGCCGTTCACCGGCGCTTTGGCCTGGTTCAAGATGAAGTTGCCCATGCCGGAGAAACCGAGGTAGGCCCCACTCCGGTCGATGGACATTCTATATTGATACTGAGCATCGGCGGGCGCCGAGCTTGCCACCAGCCCGATACAGAGCACGGTTATCATCAGAGCGCCTCTCAGGAAGCTCTTCAGGCTCCTTGTGCTCTTCAGGCTCTTCATGTTTTTAATGTTCTTCATATCCTTTTCCTTTCTCAGATTTTCTATTGTTGACTTGGCTTCCGATATTTAGCTGTTTACGTGGCTCTCCGTCCCTTAATGAAGTTGACCAGTATTACGATAACGGCAAGCACTAGCAGGATATGGATAAAGCCTCCCAATGTATAACTGCTTACCAATCCCAGCAGCCATAGGATTCCCAGTATTATTGCAATTACCCACAACATTTCATTCTCCTTTCAATTTGCATGTTCGTATTGGTTGCTTAAAACTTTCCTTTCCCTCGTTCCCACGCTGTAGGTGGGAACGAGGGAAAGAACCTCACTATTTACCCACAAATTTCTTGACGTCCCCGACTTTCTGCTGAACTTTCCCTTCTGAATTTTCGCCTTTTCCCTCGGCTTCCAGGCTGTCGTTACCGACTACTTTCCCGACGGTCTCCTTGGCTTTACCTTTCACCTGGCGCGCCCTGCCTTCTGCTTTGTCTTTTTTACTTGATTTCATAGTGTTCCTCCTGTTCGATTTTGAGTTGAGCAAATCCCGATGTTGCAAAACAACAATTATGTATATTGATATGCTTTCTCACTAGCCATGTCCTTCAAACATATCGGGCGTTGATGATGACCAACACCTCGAACGGCTTCTCTTTTGCATTGTCGAAGGTGGTCACGACCAGTTCCCTGAACTGCACGGTGTTGGGTTTGTCTTTTCTCTGCGTTTCCACGATATCTCCTCCTGGGCCGCAGGTTCGTGCTCCGATTCGCGTTTTGTTGGTTCCTGCCGACGACGGTAGGGACCAGACCCCGAAGATCAACGAGGTGCACGCGCAACCTGAGAAATTGCAAATGTGGGGCCAATCACATAAAGCTAGCAATGTCGTGGGGTTAGAAGATCATACGGGTTCAATGGATTGATTATGCAATCAAAATGCAAAGCCATGCTTTCAGTTTGAATGAGTTTGCCCATGCCTATCTAGGATCTGAGCAATCTCTCCAGACCCTAAGCGGACATCGGCGGCGGCGACCACAAACCCGATCAATAGAAAACCCGGCATGGCCCTGCCATGTAGGGGCTCTGGTGATAATAATCTTTGGATCATACCCAACGTGGTATGTGTCCTCATCTATTCACAAGCCCAGCGATTTTATCCCTAATTTGATTTCGGTCGATTCCGGTGTCGGTGATTTTGGAGCGGATTGCTGAGAACGAGTCGTGGGACAGAATTCTCGAATCCTATCCGGAAATCGATAAGAAGGACATTCAAGCAGCACTACTGTAAGCTCGTGCATCTCTGAAACATGCAGAGGTGAGAGTTGCCGGTGCATAAACTCTATAAATTATATCTTGATCAAATGTTTGGATTAGAAGTTTGTTTCAAGGGCACTTTCTACTTCGTCTTCACTCACATTGTGATTATCAATTCGAGGAAGCTCCGATCCACCGGCCGCCAAACTAAACGTCCTACTGGAAATCCCGCAGGCTTTCGTGAATGCCCTTGAGCATCTCGAACCAGAAGGAAAGGCCGGCCTCGTCCCCGTCCTTTTCGAACCGTTCCACCCATTTTGGCAGTTCCGGGTGGGGATCCTTTTCCACTTCCAGGCGCCGCTTCAGAAAGGTGGCCACATAGGCGAAGTTGCGTGCGCTTTCCCAGAAGACCGATGCGTTGCGGCTGTTGATCCGGCTCGCGGTGATGTCGATGTTCCGCAAAAAGGCTTCCTTTGCCTGGAACAGGTGCTCTACCACCTCCGGTCCCATGTCCTCGGCCCACCCCCGGTGGAAGCGGCAGATGCCCAGGTTGTCGACGACCAGTTCCTTCTTCAGCCGTTCGGCACAGGCCCGCCCCAGTTCCCGGGGAGGCAGAAACTCCTTGCCATAGACCATGTAGTATTTGCCCATGATGGCCATGGGGGCCAGCACCCCCGGTGTCCAGTACTGGTTGGGCGCCATCCATCCCTTGCGTCCGAAGGAAGTCGGCACCAGCCGGTCCAGGATCTTGATCCCCTTCTCCAAGAAGACACACGAAGAAAATTAATTTTTATTGCTCTTGGTTTTCATTGTTTCCGGAATTTTCGGTTTCGCGTTGTTTGAGTTGTTCGCGTTGTTTGAGTTGTTCGCGTGATTTGGTTTGTTCACGTTTGCTTTTTCCGGTGGAAGAGGATTCGGATGTATCTGTTGTGGCTTCATTTCTTGCGGAGGCGGATTCGGGGTCGGTTGATACGGCGGCGGTAGATGAGGGGTCGTTGGAGATGGTGTCGGGGGGATTCGGAATGGTTTCTTGATATACACCGGATGACTTCGCAGCATGTAATTTCTTTTCAAAGAACGCAGAT
>SLPX01000338.1 GCA_007131745.1 Myxococcales bacterium | reverse complement strand
TTCGGTTTCAACCCCGAGGAGAAAAACACATCATGGTCTGTAGGGGTACCGCCTGCCACGTGAAAGGATCGGCGAAGGTCCTCGAAAAACTGTCACAGGTCACTGGGGTGGAACCGGGAAAAACATCCCGTGACAAAAAATACAGCATCGAAGTGGTGGCCTGCATGGGCGCCTGTGCGCTGGCACCGGCTATCAGCGTCAATGACCAATTCTATCCTAAGGTCTCTTCGGGCAAAGTGGGAGGGTTGTTGGAAAACCTTAACGATGAGCCTGAAGAGAAACCGCAAGCCAAATAGGGAAACCTATGGACCGGTGCTCTCAAAAGGAGGGCATCTTTAGAGAAACGATGGAGAAACTCATGGTCAAAATCTCGAACGAGAAGGAACTCGAGGCCGTCCGCGGGGAATATATACGGAAACACGACCCGGATAAAACCCGAATATGTGTCTGTGCGGGAACCGGGTGTAAAGCCCAGGGCGCTGATGAGCTGGTCGACGCGCTCAGGGAGAGCGTGGACAAAAACAATTTAAAAGATACTGTCGAAGTCAAGGCGACCGGCTGTCACGGCTTCTGCGAAAAGGGGCCCGTGCTGGTAGTTCGTCCGAAAGACACTTTTTATGTGGGGGCCAAGGAAACGGATGCCGAGGAGATTGTACAGGCGAGCTGCGTGGACAATACCCTCGTCGAGCGCCTGATGTATGTTGATCCGGCTTCGGGAGAGCGAATAGAAAAAGAGCTGGACGTCCCATTCTATAAGAAGCAGACCCGAATGATCCTTGCCGACAATGGTCACCTGGATCCTACCTCCATAGAGGACTACATCCGAAACGGTGGATACAGCGCTCTAGCCAAAGCACTGACCCAAATGACCCCTGAAGAAGTGATCGAGGAGGTCAAGACTGCCGGACTTCGCGGCCGTGGCGGTGCAGGTTTTTCGACCGGCCGGAAATGGGAGCTTTGCCGACAACAGCCGGGGCAGCTTAAATACATTATATGCAATGCGGATGAAGGAGATCCCGGTGCGTACATGAACCGCTCCGAGATCGAGGGAAATCCCCATCTGATGATCGAGGGGATGATGATTGGTGCCTACGCCATCGGTGCGAGCCAGGCTTACATATATTGTCGCGCTGAGTATCCTCTCGCTATAGAGCAATTAAGAACGGCCATTCGACAGGCGCACGAGTATGGACTGCTCGGCAAAAATATATTGGACAGTGGTTTTGAATTGGAAATAAAAATAAAAGTGGGAGCCGGCGCGTTCGTCTGCGGAGAAGAAACTGCGTTGATGCACAGCATTGAAGGGAAGAGGGGAATGCCTCGTCCTCGTCCGCCTTTCCCGGCACAAACCGGGCTTTTTGGAAAACCGACCAATATCAATAACGTCGAAACATGGTGCAACGTTCCTTTTATTATCAGCCGAGGAGCGAAGTGGTTTTCCGGCATAGGCAGTGAGACGTCCAAAGGAACAAAGGTTTTTTCCTTGGTCGGCTGTGTCAACAACACCGGCTTGGTCGAGGTGCCTTTTGGAACGACCCTGCGTGAGATTGTCAACGACATCGGTGGCGGTGTCCCAAATGGCAAGACCTTCAAGGCGGCCCAGATGGGAGGTCCGTCCGGTGGTTGTATCCCGGCCAGCCAAATCGATGTTCCCATCGACTACGAATCCCTGCAGTCGCTAGGCGCCATCGTGGGCTCGGGCGGGCTTGTGGTCATGGACGAGACCACCTGCATGGTGGATCTGGCCAAATACTTCATGGAGTTCATCCAGTCAGAGTCCTGCGGCAAATGCATTCCTTGTCGTGAAGGCACCAAGCGCATGCTCGAGATCCTGGATTCCATGACCCGTAACCGGGGCAACGAAACCGAGTTTGATGCCCTGCATCGTTTCCAGGGCGTGATGGAACTGGAGCGCCTGGCGAACGTGATCCGCTACACCTCCTTGTGCGGCTTGGGTCAGACTGCTCCCAATCCGGTGCTTGCCACCTTGAAGTGGTTCAGGGATGAGTACGAAGCCCATATATTCGACAGGACTTGTCCCGCGGGCACTTGTACGGATCTTGTGGGGGCTCCATGTCAAACGGGTTGTCCTGTCGGGACCGAAGTTTGGCGTTACGTGGCCCATATCAGCCGCGGGGAGTTCGAGGATGCATACCGGGTGATTAGACAGGCGAACCCGTTTCCCTCAGCGTGCGCTCGGGTGTGCAACCATCCGTGCGAGATTGTGTGCCGCGCTGCCACCACCGGTGGGGAAGCCGTTGCGGTGCGGACCCTGAAACGTTTCGTGGTGGAAAACGTGGAGCCTTCTGCTTATCGATCTCCTGTTGTTCCTGCTGCTGCTGATGCGGCTCGTGTTGCCGTGATCGGCGCCGGTCCCGCGGGGCTTACCGCCGCGCACGAGCTTTCCAAGAAAGGATACCGGGTGGATGTTTTTGAAAAGGAAAGTCAACCCGGCGGCATGTTGATGTGCGCGATTCCTTCTTACCGTCTTCCCCGGGCGACTTTGGTCAAAGAGATCAATTTGTTGCTCAATGACAACATAAAAATGACCTGCGGTCGTGCGCTTGGGCGCGATTTTACCTTGTCGTCACTGCGCAAGGACGGCTACAACGCCGTGTTCGTGGCAGTGGGTTCTCATGAAAACCGCAAACTCGGTTTGGAAGGGGAGGATGCCGAAGGAGTTGTAGCAGGAATAAAGCTGCTCAAGGCCTACAACCTGGATGGGAAAAATCTCGCCCGAGGGAGGGTTGGGATAATCGGCGGAGGAAACTCGGCCATAGACGCTGCCAGAGTTGCCATTCGTCAGGATGGGGTTGATTCGGTCACCGTGTATTACCGGCGGACCAGAGTGGAAATGCCGGCATACGAAGAGGAGATCGAAGCAGCGCTCGAAGAGGGCGTCAGCATTTTTGAACTCGTGGCGCCGGTTGGACTCAATGTTGAAAACGGACGATTGAAAGGGGTGATGTTTCAGAAGAACGAAATGGGTCCCGTGGATTCATCGGGGAGGAGGAGGCCGGTTCCGATTCAGGGTTCCGAGTTCGAAGTGGAGTTGGACACCCTGGTCGTGGCCATCAGTGAGCAGCCCGAAACATCAGAACTCGAAGAACTCAAACTCTCCAAGTGGGGCACTTTGGAGGTGAATCCCGAGTCGTTGATCACCGGGATGGAGGGTGTGTTCGGTGGAGGCGATGCAGCCTCGGGTCCAAGAACGGTAATCGAAGCCATCGCGGATGGAAAACGAGCTGCATTGATGATAGACCGGTACCTGTCGGGAAAGAAGCTGAAGCTTCTGCCCAAGGTTTCCCTGCCTGCCGTTTACATTGAACCAATTGATGAAGAAGGCGAAGGTGGAGAGAACAGGGTTCACCCTCCCATGTTGCCGTTGGACGAAAGAAAGGGATGTTTCAAAGAGGTCGAACTAACGCTTTCGCCCAATTCAGCGATGCTCGAGGCGAAACGCTGTCTGCGTTGCGACCTTCATTTTACTCGGCCGGTTTGAGGCGGATCAGAAGGAGATGTTCCAATGACGAAGCTTACAATAGATGAAATTCCGGTAGAGGCGAAGGAAAACGATACGATCCTGGATGCGGCACAGCGGGTCGGCGTCAAGATTCCCACGCTCTGCCATGTCGAAGGGCTCAGTCCCACGGGTGCGTGCCGCATTTGCCTTGTGGATGTCGAGGGTTTTCGTTCACCCGTACCGGCTTGTTCGTATCCGGTGTCCGAAGGAATGAAAATCCGGACCAAGACTCCGAAAATAATCCAAACCAGGAGAACGATACTTGAGCTTCTGCTCTCCAATCATCCCGATGATTGCCTGTACTGCGGGCGAAGCGGAAGTTGCGATCTGCAGGATCTGTCACGCCAGCTTCACGTTCAGACGAGGATGTTCAGGGGAGATAGAAGCCATCATGAACTGGACGTGTCGAGTCCTTCCATCACGAGGGATCCCGACAAGTGCATTCTTTGTGGCAAGTGCGTCAGGATATGCGAAGAGGTCCAGGGTGTTTCAGCGATTGACTTTCTTGCCCGCGGCGCGAAAACCGTTATAGGAACGGCTTTTGACAAGGGACTTAACATATCGAGTTGCGTCAATTGCGGGCAGTGCATCATGGTCTGCCCCACCGGAGCGCTGACCGAGCGCTCCCAGGTTATGGATGTTTTTAACGCGCTTGCAGACCCCGAGCGGACCGTGGTGGTGCAGCATGCGCCCGCGGTCTCGGTGTCGCTCGGCGAGGAATTCGGGGTAAAACCCGGAAAAGACATTGACGGCAAGATGGTTGCTACCCTCAGGCGTCTCGGTTTCGACAAGGTGTTTGATACTTCGTTCACCGCTGATCTCAC
>SLPX01000208.1 GCA_007131745.1 Myxococcales bacterium | reverse complement strand
GTTTTCCTTTTTCCTCGTCCGGAATGTCGTAAACCGGCCCTCCTTTGGTCGCTGCCCTAACGATGCATACGGGGAGATCCCAGCCGCGCTCTCTCAAATTTACGCCCTCGAACCTGGATGGGTAATGCCGCAGGAGGCGCTCGGCTTTTACATACTGCATTTTCGAAATCCACCACACCGGTTCTCCACCGATTGACACGGTGTTTTGCCAACGAAGAATGGAACCCGCGGGGATTTTTTCTATCGGCTTGCCTGCAAGCACATCCGCTCTCTTTGCATACGCATTTGCTCCGCCCTGTTTCACCATGGCATACTTGTCGGGCATGACTTCACCCTCGTCCATCAACGGCTGGATTCTCATGAGCGGAGGACGTTTGTCCGGATTCAATGAATTGCCGCACAGCCAGGCCCCGTCTTCCAGCTTGAGCCAAAACTTCGAACACCCGTTGCCTGGAGGCTTGTAAGGCAGAAGCGGAAGCCGAGAAACAAGTTTCAGCTGTCCCATCTCATCTGAATTCACATCCGGTTCTTCATATACCGTTGCCTTTGATATAATTCTCAACGAACGAGCCCAGGGTGGAAGAATACGGGACACGCTCGGTAATGTTTCGGGCTTAAGTGGAGGCGGTTGTCGATTCGCACACTTGGATACAGGCTTTGCGGACTTCTTTTTTTTTGCAGTTTCTTTTTCTTCTACAGATTCTTCGCCTTTTTTTTCGGTTTCCCCGGAACCGCAAGCCGACAAAAGAAACACTGCCGGCAAAATACAGACGATCCTTCTCAAAAACATGGTTCTCCTTCAGTTTACTCCGTCCGGCCGACCGGCATTTGAATTGTGTCCGTCGGCCAATCCATTCACACGGACTTTTTACTTCTATAGCGTCGCAGCAGGGCTAGTCAAGACATGTAAAGCCTGAATCGGTTATCCAAGGAGTTTTTGCTTTTCACCCGGACTTATTGTGAAAACATCGTGCGTTTTCGCTACGAATTGCTAAACTTCCCAGACAATGAAGCAAAAAAATCACTTTTTAAAAACAATTCCGCTCTACCGGTTGGCGAAAATCAACCTGTTGTTGAAGGTATTTGCAATAGCATCAGCCACGGTATTTTTCTTCGCAGCCTGCGTAGAGGATTTCGACCCGGCGAGCCTTCTAGGAGATCACATCCGGGTATTGTCCATCCGGTGCGATCCCCCGCAAGCTTATCCCGGAGACGATGTATCGATACAGAGTTTGATATATGTTCCTGAAGGTTCTCCCGGTGGACTTGACACTCTCTGGCTTGTTTGCAGGCCTTCGATTGGTGAAAGCTCTCAACAATGCCTTGCCGGAGTGCTTTCAGAGGTTTTCGGGCTTTCAGCGGGATGCGATGCAACATGCGCTTCGGATCCTGATCCTGAAACATGTGTTGAGCTGTGCTTGTTCGAACTGTTCCTGGATTTGTCGTGCGATCCTCTGGTCAATCAAAAAGGCTGCATTCTTGGAAAGTCCATTCAGCAAACTTATTCAGTGCCTGGAGACATAAGAGAATCGCTCCAAGCTGAGGACAGCAAAAAAGTGTTTATGTTTCTGATGTCCACAGCTCTTGCAGGAGGTCTGCCCCGGTGTTTCGAGATATTCGGCGAGCAAGCTGCTCAAACGGGCGGAATCAGCCCTACCGAAGATTGTCTAATGTCCTTGAAAGAACTGTCCGTATTGGACGAAGGTAAAGAAATTTCCAGAAACCCTTCAGTAAATGGATTGCTCATAAACGGTGTGGTGTCCGAAGAGTTTCCAGGAATCAATATCGTGGAAATGGAAGAAACGGAACCAAAAGACAATGAACTGACTTTTGAGATTCTTTTTAACACGGATGAAGGTGTGGAAGCGTACATTTCGTGGTTCAGCAATTGCGGCAAGTTAAAATCCGGAAAAACATTCGCCGACAAGAATGAAAACACCCTGAAACCCGACAGAACGGGAACATGTGAGATCTACGCTGTAGTCAGGGACAATGCAGGCGGGCAAAACTGGATTCACAGAAGACTCCATTTGCAGCCTCTGAATTAACTCAAACCCCGGCCGATAGTCGAATCAGGCATCATTTCCCACGTAAACCAGAATCACCGTTATATTGTCGTCTCCACCCCTATCATTGGCAAGATCCACAAGAAATTTGGGCACGCGTGAATAGTATTGAGTCGCCAGGATGACTTCCAAATCACCTTCTTCTACGTAATTACTCAACCCATCGCTGCAAAGCAGAAAACAATCACCCATCAGTACGGGCATTGATAGGATATCCACATCCACGCTTCTTTCAAAACCCACGGATCGGGTTATCACGTGCTTGAACTTGCTTTCTTTGGCCTCTTCTTCGGTGAGTAAACCCGCTTTCATTTGTTCGTTTATCCAGGAGTGATCGTCGCTGATCTGTTCTATTCTGCCGTCTCTGAAAAGATAGGCCCGCGAATCCCCGACATGCCCCATGCAAACCCGATTTTCGGAAAACAGCAAACCTGTCAAGGTTGTACCCATTCCGTCAAGGGAAGAATTCCTTTTCGCCAAGCTGTATATTTCGTGGCTGGCTCTCCTGGCCGCCAACCGCAAAAGCACAGCGGCAGGCTCATCCCTTACGCCCTGCACGGCCGTCAAAGGAGAAGCTTCCGCCACGGTTTCCCTCACCTCTTCCAGCGCGATACGACTCGCTTGCTCACCCCCCGCGTGTCCTCCCATCCCATCGGCTACGACGAACAGTTGCAGATCGCCGTCCACAAGAAAGCCATCCTCGTTGTGATCTCTTTTCAGCCCTACATCCGTAAGGGCCCAATGGAATAATTTCATTCCGTTCAGTTTACAGAACAACCGCTGGTATGGTCAACTTTCCATTTGTTTAATGCCGACTAAAAGAAAGCTCTGGAATTCGTTCGCATCCTCTGAATTTTACTTGTCTTCTTTTTCGCTGTGGCTGGATCCGTCGTAGCCCATGACAACCGTCTTGTCGTCATCATTTTTTGTTCTGATGTGTACCGGGCGCGACCACAGCTTCTGAAGGTTTTCCAGGGTGGATCGTGCTTCGTCGGTTTTCAACCCCATTCCTTCATGGCGATGCTCCAAGAGAAGCTCTCCGCGGTTTTTGTAATTCGCATCCAGTACGTAAATGAACGGCTGCCCGGAATTGGTTAACAAAAACAACAACCTGTCTTTTATTTCACGAAACTTCCTGCTTTCTATTTCCCATTGATCCCTGCGTTGATTGTACCCAAAGTTGAAAAACTTGTTTTCCCTGCAAAATTCTTCGGTGAAAAATTCGTCCATGAACGTTATGTCGTTGTAACAACGCCGAACCTGAAATATCTTTTCCTGCCCGAGCCCTAACTGCCTGTCCCAGTCGGCCTTTTGCGCCATATCCTGACACTCGCGCCATTCTTTTCCAAATCGGCCTTTGTCCCAGCGCTGTTCTATATCGCGGAAAAGCGCCAAGCCCAACCGGTAAGGATTCAACTGAGTGGGGCTGGACGCGGTCACACCTGAAGTCACCTCGGCATAATCAATCACATGAGCATCGGTAAGAGCTTTTTCCGTCATGATCCTGGAATGCCAATATGTCGCCCAGCCTTCATTCATGATTTTTGTCATAGCCTGGGGCGCAAAATAGTATGCTTCGTCCCGGATAATCTCCAAAACATTTCTTTGCCAAGACTCCAATGGAGCGTGTTCGAGCAAAAAACCCAAGACATCCCTTCGAGGCTCAACCGGCACCCGGGTTTCTTCTTCCTCTTCAGGTTTTTCTTTTGCCGTACTATCTTTCAAAAAAGTCTTCATATATGGGCGGACTTCAATACAATTTTTCTCTTCGCCTTCGCATTCTTCTTCTTCACAAGGCTTATCCCCTACACGCTTGATGTAAGGCGAGTAAGGGTCTATCAGGTTTTCAAGAGAAAGACATGTGTCCACAAACGCCTCAACGGTTTCCCCCCCGTGTTTTTCCATGTAACGGCGGACCCGGGTTGCGTGGTTCGCCATCTCATCGATCATTTTTCTGTTTGTGGGTTCGAAAAAAGCATTGTTCTTGAAAAAGTCGCAATGAGCCAAAACATGGGCCATTACGAGTCGTTGAATGACCAGGCTGTTGCCTTCCAACAGATACGCATAGCAGGGATTATTATTTACCACCATCTCGTAAATCTGGGATAATCCGTAGGTGCTGGACTTTTGAAGCCGATCAAAAGCCATTCCGAAACGCCAATGGGGATATCGAACCGGAAACCCGCCGTAAGCGGCTATCTCGGTCATTTGCTTGTAATCCAGGACCTCGAAAATGGTTTCAAAGAAATCAAGATTGAAACCCTTTGCGTATCCCTCTATTTCTTCCTGCATTTCTTCGACGTAAGCCACCTGCGCC
>SLPX01000057.1 GCA_007131745.1 Myxococcales bacterium | reverse complement strand
TCGCATTCATTCTCACCTGTGTTTTTTGCCTCGGCGCACTCGCCGTCACAGGATGCGGCGACCCATGTGAAAAGGCTTTCGACAAGATGATCGAATGCATGAGCGAAGAAGAAGGCGGCAAAGAAATGGCTGAAGCATTGAAGAAGGGCCGCTCGGAAGCCATCGAGGAGTGCAAAAAGGACAAAGACAATCTAGACAAGATAAAAAAATGCAACAAGGAATCCGATTGCGAAAAGTTCATGAAATGCATGATGAAAATGGACTGACAGTCAATACGGCAAACGTACATCAATACCTCAAGACTCCTGGGCCGCGACTTTTAGACGGTCCACAATAAACTCAAGGCACATATGCTGACCGAAAGGAAACAAAAATGAAAAAGACATTCGCATTCATTCTCACCTGTGTTTTTTGCCTCGGCGCACTGACGGTTTCCGGATGCGGAAACCCCTGTGAAAAAGCTTTCGACAAAATGATCGAATGCTTCAGCAAAGACGATGATCTGAAAGGGATCGCCGAAGAAATGAAAAAGCAACGTGAATCCTTTGTCGAAGAATGCAAAAAAGACAAAGCCAAAGTGGACATAGCCAAGAAGTGCAACAAGGAATCCGATTGCGCAAAGTTCATGGAGTGCTTCAAATAAGAGTGAGATCCAACCGGATAATCACCTGACCACCCTCCTCAGAATAAGATCATTTTCTCTTCTTCTGTGAATCTCCATTTTCTGAAAGAACTATAACCAGTTCTTCTATTCCATCCGCCCTCCGGGCGAATTCGCCGAAATCACCATAAGAATCCACCTCCACCCGGAAAAACCCCAGTCGTCTGTTTACGTTGATATGTATTTTTCCGGTCCCGTCCTTGTCCTTTTCCACCTTTCTTTCAACACTGCCGTAAGGGGCCTTCACCTTGTCGGCAGGGCTGACCATTTCTGTTCGAAATCCTGCGGGCACTTTCAAGGACATCTTCAATTCAAAGTCCGGATGCGCGCCGAACAGCAAGGGAGCCTTTCTCTCGGTCCGTGTGAGGTAGGTTGAAGCCAGCATCTGGGGGAAAAAAGATCGTCTCAACACAAGCCGTTCCGAAACAGGGCGCATGAAATCCGCCGCCTTGAAAGAGTACCTGAGCACCAGTGGCTTCGCATTATCATCGAGGTTTTCCACGATGAGCTCTCGATCCATCTCAGCACCCGGAAAATTCGGCGCCAGGCGACCTTGCTGAAAGCTCTGCATGAGCATAGTCCTGCTCATCTGCTTCAGATCACGCCTCCATATCACCGCAGGCCAGCCGTGCATGGTTTCCACAACCTTGACCGTCGCCCCTCCGTCCGGTTGAACGGTCACGTCCATATCTACGATCTGTCCGTCCCGGCCGGCTTCCTCGGGCGCAGTCAGAAACTCGTATGGTCCGTCGGTGACCCGGATCGCTCTCGCCCCACGCAACATGGCCGGAATAAATCCCAAGGGTATGGATTCCATGAACGGAAACAGCAACTCGAATTCACCCGGCCCTGTTTCAGCCCTGAGAACGGGATAGCTGAACGAAGATAGGTCAGGTACGGCACCGGGTTCTTCAGCCCTGTGTACCGGTTCGACCATGATTGTTGAAACATCCACCGAACAAAGACGCAGTAGCGCCCTGGCCAAAACCAACCTGTAACCCCTGCGGCGAGCAAGCGTTTCTTTCGCCGTATCCTGAAAAGCTCCGGATTGTTCGATATTCTTGTTCACCCAATCATACACCCTGCGCACTTTTTCCGGATCGGTTTTTCCACGACACAGCTTCTCGGCTAGAACCCGCATCTCGTGAGACGGAAGATCCAGTTCACTCTGGCCCGCGTCAATCATACCGGCCAGTATTTCCCAGGTCACCCCCGACGCTGCGCGCACCGAAGGAACACAATCCACGGGAGGCGGAGAATGGGGATCTTGCTCAAATCTCGGCAGGTTTTCAGCCGACCACCTACGCACCACCACCTCGCCTTTCCTTTCAACGACGACCCGCGGCGCATCCCCGCGCAAATCCAACAACAAGTCCATTTCACGGGGGGTCACCAAAACGAACTCCGAAAACTTGGCATCTCCCTGATGACCGGCAAAATAGAACCGACCCGCCATAAACCCCCCCTGCAAAGCCGCAAGAGGCGGTCGCGTAACCATTGTCTCGACTTCGACGTAATCCCCTACTTCCAGGTTCGGCAGGTGAATCGGCTCGAACCCGCTCGGAGGTTCAGGCTCTCTCACAGTTCCGTCGGGTTTCACCGTACGCACGGTCAAGGCTTCCACTTCATCTGGAATGTTTACATGGCCCCACGTTCTCAAGTCCGCGCCGGATCGCATGTGGACAATCTGGTGCGTAAGCTGAACCAGTCCGCCCGAAGGAAGGACCTTTATCACAGCGCGGTCCAAAACAATCACTGCTGATTTTTCGCCTTCGGTTTTGATATCCTTTCCGTACCTGCGCATATAATCAGCGCCATCCACCCGGTAAGGTTCCACCGGGTTATCCACGCCCAGTCCCCCCAGCGCTCTGCGCAATTCCGCGGATTGAGGCCTCAAATCCCTTCCTTTGATCAAGACCTCGCGCGCCTTGTCCTCAATTCCTCTCTCGAGCAAAACCTCCGCCAAGGCCAGGCGCAAGTCAGGATTCCACCCTTCTTCCTCGATCATTTCCCTGTAAATGGATTCCGCCTCCTCAAGTCGACCCAACCTCGATAGAACCACGGCCGCTCCTTCCCTCGCGTCCCGGCCACCTGGCGTCAAGGTCAAAAGTCTCCGATACTCTTTCAATGCTTCTTCCTCCCTCCCCATGTTCAAGAGAAGCCGGGCCCATACATCCGAAGATCTGTCGAGATCTCTCAACACCCTCGCTGCTGTCTCGATCGCCTTGAAATCATTTCGCTGCCTTCCGAGCGAAAGCCTTGTTTCCCATGCGAGTCTCGAACGGGGCTCTTTTCTCACAGCGGCCAATGAAGCCTGGTCGGCCAGCACAAGCCATCCCCTGTCTTGAAGCACGCGCGCCCTGTAAATATCCCATACGGCTGAATCCTTCATGCCGGCTCCCCTGTCGGCAAGCGCCAAGGCTGATTCGTAGCGATCCGCTTCCCAGGCTATTTTCAAACGCTTCGCAATGGATTTCACTGCTTCGGGGTCACTTTGCAACACCCTTGCAAGATGGTGCACTGCTCGATCCCTTGCGCTTGAAAACCCTGCAAACGGCCAGCGAAGCTCGGTTTCCGCTGCAATCAACCTTCCAGCCCCAAACCCGGGGGCGCGCTTGACAAGAAGATCCACGTGTTTCTTGCCGATTTTCGGAAGCCCGTGTCTCAATGCCCGCTCTATTTTCAAGAAATCGTACCAGGGACGATACGCCTCTGAAGCAGGTTCACCGAAATCCAAGACCGCTGCGTATTCATCATCCTCCATCGAAGCCGGTTTCACCGAAGCGGTGGTCTTCCCAGGTTTCGCTTTCACCGAATAGTTCAAATCCAGTGGTCGGCCCTGCAAATCGGTGAGACGGATCTGCACCCTATAGCCTCCAAGATCCACCGGAAAACGCAGGACTGCTTCATGGTATCCTGAATCGAGCTCAACCGGATACACGCTCCACAAAGAAGGCCACTCGTCACGCCCTGCGCTCCTCTTCAAGGTCATGCCGCTCAGGCTCAAGGTGAAATCCCTTCCCCCTCCGTTCACCCATACCAGGGCGGAAGATCCGGATCTCAGCTTAAAGCCGGATCGAATTTCCTTCAAACCTTGCATTCCATCTTCGCTGTTCAGGGTAATGTCGCAATTGTCTACACTCAGGTTTTTCCACCCACCCTGCGCAGGTGCAAACAACCGGCCGTCCAGTTCTATGTTGCTGAAACCACCGAAACGCCTGCTGACACTCCACTCTGCAATGCACCCTCCACCGTCCGCCAGCCGCCGAACCTCTCCTGGGTCGCCCCTTAGGAGAGCCGACCGCCGCAAAATATCTCCCAGTATCCTGCGTGATTCCGGACATTTCCCTGTTTCATGCGCTTTTTGCGCCATGGAAAGGAAATCCTTGATGGAAACATCCTCTTCAAACAATTTGTAAGCCCGCTTTGCCGCTGCAGCCGAAATCTCGCAAAGAACTCCGGGCAGGGGTCCTTCCGGCAGACAGGATCCGGCCCCTTCCTCGCCCTCGAGAACTTTCATGTAGTGCGCCAAAGCGTCCCTGCGAAATCCACGGGTTTCAGCAGTGAGACCCTTGACGAAATTCGCCCATGGATCACCGGCTGCGGTAGTCAAGACTTTCTCCATCGCGGCTATCGCGGCGTTTGAATCCCCGTTGTAGACCAACTCCAACAAACCGACCTTGCGCATGATCCCGGCTCGTTCACACTCTTCACCGGGACCGAGTTTCGAGGCCCGCTGTTTCAACTCGTCTATCAGCCTTTGGGCATCCACGCCAACGTCCGCAACGGTGGGCGCGGTCCGGCGGGTCGCCGGCTTGGGACATCCCGTAAACATAAACAAGGCGATCACACTCATGAACAACATGAACAAGCAAAAAAGGTTTTTCGAGTTCACAGCGGCGGCCACTTTGAAAACTGAATTCCGCATCACACACCTCCATCCTTCCTGTCACCAAGCGAAAACACGAGGCGATCCCCGAGAGCCGCGTCCACCCTTCCGCAAAACCGCCGAAACTCCGGATACTCCTTCACCGATATCCTTTGCGCTCCGATTTCAAGATCTCTCTCCAAAATGACCGCCCGCCCCTTTCTGCTCACCTTCTGTACAAACCTGAACCCAGGTTCCTTTCCCTCCTCCTCGCCGATGGCGACCGCCCTAGGCGCCTCCCTTACGGTGACGCCTCCGGGCAAATTGATGGTTATCTTCTCGCTGGAAATAAACGGATAATCCAATTCCACCGGGTGTCGACGTCGGCTAAGAGGGGCCAGGCGTTGGACAAGACTTGCCCTCGTACGTTCAAGCGCGATGGTAAGTTCGCCGTCTCTCTTCGTTGCAAGGTGTGGAACCCTGTATGAAGCCCGAACATCAACCGGGCCTTCCGGATCCTCTATTCCCGACATCCGCAAGTCAATGATTACGGCGCCGGGAAAACTGCGGCTGAGCGCTTTTTCAAAAAGCTCCCTTCGCCTCGCTTCTTCCTGGAACCGGTACCTCCATTCGGATGCAAGCTGTCCCGATATCTCGATCCTTTCCGTCACAACGCCCGAGCCATCGCGGGCCAATTTGATTTCCATGTTCTTGTCCATGACATTGCGCGAGGCCGGCAAGATCGGAATGCGTGTGTATCGTCCTTTTCCGCCGTCTATCACCAAGGCGTCTCCGCCCTGGTTCGCAAACGACAAATCGTCGCTTCCTGTAAACTCGTCTGTTCCGTCCAGGTACCGGTCGAGCGAGGGAATGTAGACCACCGCATGGTCGAATGCCGCAAGAGACGCAGGATATTTTCCGAGCCTTCCACCCGGTCTGGTGCGGACCAATACCGGATAAGCGCGCACCCCTGCAAGCCCCAGCATAACCGTCAAGAGCATTGCCTTGTCCTTGCAGTCACCGAAACGCCTCGCCAAAACCTGGGGCGCGGAATAAGGCTTATGAGTGTGAATCCCGAAAGCAAGCGCCACGTATCGAATGTTTCTGGCGACAAAGCCGTAAAGCGCCCGCACTTTCTCTTCATCGGTTTTAAGGTTCCTGGTCAGCTCCGCTGTCTTCTCTCTCAATGCTTCGTCGTGGTGATACTGCTCGCGGATCAAATCCCAGTACCACTTCGCAACATCCGCCCAGGATCGAAAAGTCGATACATGCAGATAGGCCGCTGCTTCCACCCAACCGGGCATGGACGGTTCACTCACATACGCGGGCACATCATCCGCTCTCCAGGTCAGCACTTGCCGGCCTTCCATCACTTTTCTTTCGTGGATCAAACCTTTCACGGCCGGCTTATTGAAATGAAACCGCAGGTTCTCCGGTGCTTCCAGGATCACCTCGGTCCTTCTGCGGGGATCGGACTCCTGAAGCGCCAACAGCTTCCCGAAATAATCAGCGAATGGGCTGTATTCAGCGGTGTCGTTGAGCGTAATCTGCAACTCGATCGCGTCTCCGGGCCGAAGCTTTTCAAAAAAGATCTCTCTCTTCTTGTGGTCATAGTATATCCGCACCGAAGGATCGCTCAGATTTGTCTCCCGCTCGGTCGTAGCCTCTTCCACTACCCCGTCAGCGCGCCAAACCCTTGCCTTTACCACCCGTAGACTCTGAACATCGGGTTGATAAGTCACGGACCATGAGCCGTGACCGGCCGCCCCCCGTTCATTAAGCACTTTTACAATGCGGTGGTGAAACCGATGCGCCATTCCGTTGGGAAGTACTTTGACGGCGGTTCTGTTCAGCAAGACAAGAGCGTCCCAATCTTTTGAAACTTCAACCGGGGCGGACTTAACGACCTTGCGTCCATCCACCGCGTACCTGGCCACGAGCGGGTCCGGACCGGTTTTTTCCAAAAGCGCCAGTCGCTGCCTGAGTTCGGCATTTTGGGGACGCAAAACAAGAGCCCGCGACCAAACCTTGCGCGCTTCATCGCTTTTGCCGAGGGTAATGTAGCACCCCCCGAGAATGTCGAGCAACGAAACATCATCCTGAGTCGTTTTCAAAGTGTCGCGGATCAACCTGATCGCATCCCGGGCCCGGCCGTTGGCCGCCAGCAACTCCGCCTTCTCACCTATAAGCGATGTATCGTAAGGCGCGGGCTTTCTCAACTCGTTTAACTGCTCCAAAGCACCTTCAAGATCGTGGCGATCCAGCGCCCATTGCATCAATACCCTGCGTGCACCCAAGTTCGAAACATCCTCGGCCGCAAGCTCTTTCAATATTTTCTCAGCCTCCCTCCTCTTGCCCAAGTTCCTGTATACCTCCATGAGCAACCTGGCCAGATCCTGCCGGGGCCCCACCTCGTCCCTGATCTCCAGCAGTTCCTTGCCGGCCGAAACGTGAAGCCCCCTGGCCGAAAGCAACTCGGCCCTGAACAATCTGGCCTGAACAAACCCGGGCCGGCTTTTGAGGCACCGTCTCAAATACTTTTCCGCTACATCCAGCCTGCCCATGTTGAATTTTTCCCTCGCCATCACCAGCAATGTGTCCGCATCCCGGGGATTCTTCTTCAAGCCTGCATGCAAAGCCGTCAACCTATCGGAAGGTCTTTGGCTTGCACGCGCCAAAAACCTGTAATTGGCGGGAGAGTCATCAAGCCGCACGAGCTCCAGCGCAGCGATCCGCGCGGTTTCCCGCCTCGGGTCATCCGGATGCCGGGCCAAGAGAAAACGAACCAGATCTTTCCTAAGCTCTCTGTCACCGGGCCGTCTTTTCAATTCCGCGCGTAGATAACCCTCAACCGTCACCAACATCCCGGGTCCAACCCTTCGCATCAACTCTTCTCCATGAAGTATCTTCGACATCGGCGAGTCCGGCGGCCCCATCATGGCCGAGGCCCTTTCCAGCTCGGAGGGCCGAGATTCCCACTGCACATGCGGGGCAATCCGGCCATCCGGCGCGGTAACCCTCAAAAACAAGGGCCACGCTCCCCTGTCCGAAGCCAGCTTGATCTTCACCACGTGGACCCCCCTCGGAAGGCGCACAAGGTAAGCATCCTGATCCGAAGCAATGGATCGCTCTACATCTTTTTCCGCGACCAATGTACGACCGATCCAGACCTTGTATCCCCCCAGGGTGCCTATTCGCAAAGCCAAATCAGAATCATGTTTTACATTCAAGGCCCCAGCCAAATACACCACACCTCCCATAAGGGGCCTGACAATCATTGAAGGGCGGATCCTGCCCGAACCGTCCATTCCCGGAACCAGCCTCCAAAACACTTCTCCGCGCTCGCTCGCAAAACGGCTCTCTTCCCTGAACCCATCCACCTCTTCCGGTTCATAAACCTCTTCCAATGCCCCCGCCCCAGGCCTACCGAAAGGCCCGGCCACGGCCATCCGCACCGGATGCCCGCTTCCGGCCATGATCTCCCTGGCCCTATCCAGATCCCCCTTTCTGTTCATAACGAAAACTTCCAACCCCGCGAGAGCATAACGCGCTAAAGGATGCAACCCGCTTATGCTCCCCACCCGCTTCAAAAAACTCTCCATCTCCCCCCTTGTAAGATTATCGCACAACGGCTCGATATCCATAAGATGAACGGCAGCCCTGGGAGTATTCCGGTGCTTCAAAATCTGTTTATACTTGTGGTCCAACACTTCCCTGGAACGAAGATAAACGTCTCGATCCCTTCGTGCCTTTCTCCTCACCCCCACCCGGCCTGCCTTCCGCGCGTGAGCGTCTCTCACAACCCACGTAAAACATGAAGGAAAAACCGGCGAAAAAACCATGGAGAAAAGCGCCATAAAAACCACCGTGAAACCCTTTTCACCCAACCCTTGCCCTTTTCGGTGACACACGATCCCCCTTCTTCTCTTCTCAAATAATTTCCTCATCAATAATTTCCTCACTCTTTTCAACCACTTTTTCTGCTTCAGTACTCTCGTCCCTAAAGTTCCGTAGCAATCCACATTCAAAAACCAAACATCAATCATAACGGAAAACCATACAATCTCCGGTTTAATCCACCATCCGACTTATCATTAATCAAGAAAGAATTGAGTCAAACCCCATCCGCGCGCTAGACCCATCAAACTCGTTCGCCCATCAGCCATCAACCCATGACTCCTCCCGCATCACAATCCCTATCCGTTCCCGCTTTCTTCCATGAATTCCGACAAACCCGCCCTCAACCTTTCAAGCGCGTATCTCATTCGACTCTTCACCGTATTTTCAGAACAATTCAAAATCATGGCGATTTCATTGAACTGCAAATTCGAAACCTCTCTCAATAAAAAAACTTCCTTCTGATCTTGCGGGAGTTCCGAAACGGCTTTTTCCATGCACCTGCGGATCTCTCCGTCCATCACCTTTGCATCCGCCCCCCTGTCGTCACCCGGCAAGCGGTCGGCCAAACTCCGACCATTCAAGTCGTTTTTCCCCTCCGGTTGATCCAATGACTTGTGTCGACGATGCTTTTCCTTCCGCAACGCGTCCACGCAAAGATTCCTCGCAATCGTATACAACCAGGTACTGAACTTTGAGCGTTTTTCGAACTTCCTGTGCTTTTTTATCACCCTCAGGAAAGTCTCCTGCAGCACCTCCTCGGCATTTTCCCTGTGCATGAGATATTTCATGATGAAATTGTAAACCGGACGGCTGTGCCGATCGTAGAGGACTTCAAAAACGCGCACTTCTCCCTCTGCATACATCTCCATGAGATCTTCGTCGGACAAACCGGCCAGTTTTCCCGGCAAAATCAACCTCCAAGTGAAAACCCACGATTTATATCATTTTTCGCCCACTCCGGAAAAGGATGTATTCAAATCCGAAACAAACTATTTTTCAAAACCACACAAAACAGTTTTACCCTCTCGGTTATCGCTTTTTTTCATCTCCGGGGTTGATTTTTTCTTCACTCTGAAATCAAATACACAAAGTTCCATAATCAGTTAATGAAGATTCATAAACAAGGATACAGGGTATGAACAAAACAAAAACAAGCTACAATCCGATTCAAATAAAGTCTGCATCAATGCTTTTCTGCGTGTTGACATGGTTTTTTTGCAGCCTGTTGGTAACGGGTTGCGGCCCATCACCAAAAAAAAACGGTGACCTCGACGACGGAGGGATGGACCCCGACGGAATGGACATCTCCTGTACCGATGAAAACTGCACAAGTCACTGTCGCAGGTTCGGCTACGGAGAAGGACGTTGCGTTCAGGAGGAGTGCGTCTGTGGAGCTTGTCCCGACGTTGCGGCTCCGCAAGGAGCGGCAACTGTTGAAACCCTGGAAACCGGAACCACTTCCGAATTACTCAGAGTCACGCCCCCCGGCGGCGAAGAGAAGGATTCCATATTGATGTTGGTGCTTGAAGGCGAGCCTTATACGATCGGCTACCAGCACGGTTACATGCTGGCCGACATGATAGCCGACGTAATCACTCATCGATATGGATGCCCCGAAGTGTCGTCTGAAGTACTCACGTGGATGGGAAGAGCGTTTAACAGGATGCCCGATGATTTCCGAGTTGAAATACAGGGCTTGGCCGACGGGCTTGCAGCCGCGGGTTACGATTTCGACATGGATATCATCGTCATGCACGCAACACAAGCGTTCGCCCCGCCAACAGGGCATTTTCCATGGTTTAACTGCCCCTGGGACGAACCGGATCCGGTCGATCCCGATCCCGACCCCGATCCAGACCCCAATGGTTCTTTTTCCT
Organism: Myxococcales bacterium; assembly: GCA_007131745.1. The sequence goes on along the minus strand of SLPX01000057.1, from coordinate 5,592 downwards.
TAGGCGTCTGGGGCGCGTACACAGCACAACCGGGCGGAATCCTCATCGGGTCTCCCGACTGGGGCGAAGTTCCCAAGTCACTCGCGCGCAACAGGGTGATCTTTTCGATCAGGCCGGCCGAAGGCTCCCGGCACGTTTTCCTCGGAGTCGCCGGCACCATCGGTCTAACCGGAATGAACGAAACCGGCCTGTCCGTGGCCGGCACCGCCGGCCAGATGGGCCGAACAGCCACCACTACCAAGCCGGACAACGCTCTTCCCATCCACGAAGGATTCATGTCTCTGCTCATGATAGCGAGGCACGCACTCACCCATTACTCGTCCTACGAAGAAGATCCCTTCGGTCGTTTCGAAGACGAAGTTCTCTCACTAAATCCCATGGACGGTTTCATCATACAAATGTCCACCGCAAACAGCTCCGCGCTTTGGGAACCGGGCGGCACCGCGTCGCCGGATTATCCGCAAAACTCAAGGCGTAAGCCCGCCGATTGGGATACCGGAACCTTAACCCCGGTGGATTTTCTCGGAGATTTCGTGATCACCCAACAAGGCGTTTTCCTGGAAAGCGAACTGGAGTACCAGGTGGAATATTATGACGGCGACGACGAACCCCATGGAGGCACCGGCGTGATCAACGGAAACCCGGTAAACTGGCGCAGGTGGCATCTCGGCCACGCCCTGGTTTTCTCAGCTGACCCGGACCGCGAAGAGCGGTTCGAAACCTGGGCGTCCATGCTCAATAGCAACGTCCCCCGCGCAATTCCCCCGGTATTCACCGACGGCGTCCCCCCCCAACAAGACCGCCTTGTCTCCGCCTCACCGGACGGACTCGGCGGCTTTTGGACCGACGGAGTCACCCACGGCACCTGGGTCAGGGATTCCGACACCTTCTCAATGCTAGACGAAACCGATACCGAAATTTGCAACGGCCCACTTTTCGTCTTCCCCGCCGGTTTCACCGGCTGGTGCAACATGGGTGGAAACGACATGGAAATCCGAGCATGGAGCTTCGACCTCCCCGCCGGCTCCGAACTTCGCCTCGACGGCACGAACCTATCCATCCTTCCCCATCTGAAATCCTGGACCTTGACGGGATATGAAAACGGATTCTACGACAGGGTGCCTCACTCCCGGACTCATATGATCTTGAATTTCCTTGGCCACCCGCAAAACGCGCTCAACCTCCCCGCCATGTACGACGTTATGCAAAAAGCCTACCTCTCCATCGGCGGCCAAGACGCCCCCTTCGGCGTTGGAGCGTACGACCTCTACTCTCAGCACGCTCTCATCACCGTATCCCGCTATGAAATGCAAGAAGACAACAACGTATTCATCGGCGGCCTAAACCCCGAACAAATCCCCGTTATCCTCGGCTGCAATCATTTGTTCGGCTACTAATGTTCCGCTACTAATAGAAACCACCTCCAACCCAACAACCCCCCAACCCAAAAACCCCCCTCCGGGTTGGTTCTTTTACCCTTACCTTTCATGTTATTCCCGCCGAATCCGCCGTTCCTATTCCGGATGAATCTTTGCTGAGTACAAGCGTCGGTCGAACGCCGAGCTATTCTAGCATGGGCCCTTACCTTGTCGGTGTTCCGGCGATCAGGGTCATGGCACCAATACTTCGACGAACGGGTCCCGATCAAGATGTCCTCCCTGCGCCCATTGTTGATCCGCGCCACGCAGCGGGTCGGCCTGCGGCCGTTCTCACCCTGGTTCAACCCTCGGTTCGACCCAGATGTAGTCGACCGATGGCAGGGCAGCGAGGCGTCCCACGTCCCTGGGCGCGATTCGTCCGCTGACGATGTTATTACGATCTAAGCTGGTGCGGAGTCCCGCCTCGCGTAGGAGTGCGACTTCTCCTCGGTATTTGACGTGGACGGCCAACAACTCCGATCTGGGTGAACAACCTCGGTGTCGCCACATTTGCAACTCCATATCGAGCCCAGGGCCAAGCTTATTGATCGCCTCGCCCTCGATGACGGGAACCTCGGCGCACCTTGACGCCCTCCGCGAGGCCATCGAAACGTCTCCCTCGCCGGTCCTGGTGGACGAGTCCGCAGAACTCTCCCCTCCTGAGGCGTGAGCAGAGGATGAAACGGGTTTCGCCGAACCGCAGCTGATGCACATCGTCAAGAGAGCAGTCATCCCCGCCACGGCCAAGGCCGGCATCATGTCGCACTTCACATTCGCATAGCCACTCTTAAGGTTATTCATTTCAAAAGCCATTTTTTTCCTTTCGAAGCAAAACAAGATAGCAAAATACCATAGCTCAAGATGCTGTTGAAGAGGAAAATAGCAGAGAACTGATATGGAAAGACTTGTCAATAGGGAACAGGAGGGCCGAGAATCCTTTGAATTCCCGTCCTTACCGTTATGAAGCCAATAGTTTTCATCCCTTGCCCGCATCGAGGGCGTTTGAGCGGCATGACCTCAAAGATGTGAGCCGGCAAAACTGCCCACATAGTCGAGGCGTTACGATTTGCTTTACTGTTCGCCCTGCATTTTTGCTTTTGTTCGAGATGGAATGGGGTGGCGGCGCTTGTTGTCTTGACATCGATTTCGGTTTTGCCGCAATTGGTAGTTCCGTCTGCGGCGAAAGCTCCGGACGCAGTGACCACTTGGAAGTGAATATGTCAGTTCAAGTCGGAACCACTTTGGTGGGTGAAAACCACAGCTCCGAATTGAGAGTCTCTGGAAACACAAGGACTGGCTTTGTGGATAGCGGTTTGAAGGGCACGAAGAAGCTTTCAATCCTTGTATATGGTGCAGTTTGGGTTCGATTTCAAAAACAAATCGATTCCTTGTTGTGTGATGTATTTCTTGCTTAAAACCAATGATTGCAAAGATTTCATCGAAGCTAGATGTATCAACCCCCTGTCTGTTACCTGTGTGTAGCGCATGTTGAGCACTTTCAGATTTGGAAGAGCAGATATCATTCGAATACCTTCATCTCCCACTCTGGTTCCGTCGATATTCAGGTAACGCAAATCCTTCAATCTTCCGATGGTTTTCATTCCTTTATCGGTTACATTCGGCGATCCTAAAGCAAGGGATTTCAGCGATTTCATGCCCTTAAGATATCCAACCCCTTTATCCGTAAAATTCTCGGACCAAAAGTAAAGCATCTCCAGATTACCGAGAGAACCAATTTCCTTTAGATGGTTATCTTCGATATTACAGCGCCCTAGAAAAAGTGATCGAACAAGGCCAAATACGGGGGGTATGCTCTTTATGCTCTTTTTGCTTAAATCATATTCCTTCAAAGAAAAATGTTGTAAACGAGACAATCCCTTGAGTTGCGTAAGACCTTTCTCTTTTATTACAGGAACAGACTTGGATTGACCGAGGAGGAGAAATTCCAGCTTATTCATTGAACCTATTTGCAATGCGATATCTTCATCAATTTCGCAATGCGACAAGTCGAAATATTTTAGATTCGGTAGTCTTGAAATGGCTTGATAGCTTTTCATGTCTAATTTCTTTTTGAATCTAAAACAATCAAACATCAAAACTCTCAATTCCTTGAGATTTTCAATCCACCACAAACTTGAGTCTTTTTCCTCCAAGTTATCGATACGCAGAAACTGAAGATCAGACAATTCTTTCAATGAGTCGCCATCAACAGAAGGTTTTCCGGTAGTCCATATCTGCAACTCACGAAGATTGGTTAAGTTTCTCACCCAAGACATATCGGTAAGAAAAGGTAGTCGCCTTATTAAAAGCACTTCAAGCTTTGGAAACCGCAACAAAGCATCAGGAAGATAATGATTGGCGGAAACTTCCCCTATCTCGATTCTTTTAAGATTTTTCAACACTCTGAGCTGTTTTAGAAAATTTCTGTCCGCATTTCTAACCTGCAAACCTACTTTTGTATTCTCGTTTAGAAAACCCAGATGCTTTATTTCGGGTTTGTGCTTTTGGCTCGAAGATGAATAGTAAACAAAGTCCAGCTTTTCTTTTAGAGGTCTCAGTTGTAACAAGTTGGCTCCAGGACCATTGAAATCAATCAAGCTTATCGCCAGCTTTTCATTTGAATGCTTTGCCAAAGCGGCAACAATCTCATTGGAAAAGTGCTGAACTCCTATCCACGCAACGCTCTTAATCTGTTCTCCGTACTTTTCTATCAATTTTAAGGCTTCGTCCGTTTCAATCTCGCTGAGATCCAAGCCAACTACTCTGCCGTTTACGCGAAATATGCCATTTACGACACTCCAAGAGATTTCTGGTTCTCCACGATAGAGATATAAGTATGGTTTGATCGTAGGACTTGAAAAGTCACCAATTTGTAGATATTTTCCTCTAACAGATCTTTGAAGTCTGGCCCATGATCTTGGATTGTATTCATAAAAAAGCACCAATTCGTCTTTTTCTTTGGTTTGCTCTTCGACTTGCTTGGTCGTTTCTATATCAGCAGGTTTCCAAACAGCGGGTTCGTGAGACCTTACACTGCCCGAACATGAAACACAGGGCATTGCCGAAGCAATGATAAGAATTATAAGTTTGTAGATCATTTGTTTGTCGAGATTGTTTGTGTTTATACTGATTCCCATGGAAAACCTGCAAACCATACAATTTCGTATTTAAGGGACGGGTACACGTGACATATGCAGCAATTCGTCCTTATCTGCTCCACTACCTTTTAATCGAAGAGCCTCGTCGAGGGTGAAATGTCTTTCCCGTACTGCTTCAAAATCTGCGGCATTAGTAGAAACCATTTCATCTTCCAAAACACCTCCTGGTGGCGGGTCGCGTCTGGTGAAAGTCACAACATTGCTTTTAGGCGTCGGGTCGCCACCGTACCTATGAATTTGCAAAAGCTCCCCGGTGGGATTGCCCATGATAAGTTCTCGTATAGCTCTTGCGAATTGCTGTTGCTTTTGTGATTGCGATGCTCCACGGTGAGCAAAAATATAGCAGGTAGCGGAAAACCCTTGGTTTGCAGATGCTTTTCCCCTTGCTTTTCGTAAGTTTGAAGAGATGCTTCGTAACTCCTTGGCATCCATTGTCCGACCTCCAATTCGTGTACCACCTTCGGCATTAACACCAACCCTAGTTATGTGCAGCATGAACTCTCCATGACTACCATGACCGATCATACCGAATCTTTCAAATCCTCTGTCGCTCTTTTTTGCTTTCTGCATAGCTTGTCGGTATTTTTCTTCAAAATCTTTCATGTTCTGTGCTCTGATCACGTGTACAGTTGAACCTTCTTTTCTTCTCGTTTTTACATACTCGCTTACTACACCTCCAACAGCTTTTTGTACTTGCCTTTCCTTTTTTATTGCTTCTATTGTTTCTTTTTTCATTCCCTTTCTGATTTTGAGCGATTCATCAGACCACGTTGTCACTAACAGAATTTCGTCCAATCCCAAAGAATCAATTCTTCCAAAAGGATCGTTGCTGACGTAGGTATATGGCAAACCAGGAGCGCCTGCTCTTTGCTCTTCGCTCAAACTCAACGGATCCACGCTCATCCATCTTCCCAGGTGTGGGTTGAGGTATCTTGCGCCGAAGTAGTAGATGCCGAATTCCCGTTCAAGTTCTTTTCCCGTAAACTTGTACGGGTCGTCGTCAGGGCCGGTTTCGG
>SLPX01000034.1 GCA_007131745.1 Myxococcales bacterium | reverse complement strand
GCGGTTGCAAGCCAGAATAAGTGAAACACTCTCCGGCCGATCCTCACACCACAATGCCAACCGATCCCCCTCACGAAGCCCCGCCGCATCCAATGCAGCCACCTGCCTCACAACAAGATCCAAGAGTTCATCAAAACTCCACTCACGCGGATCACCGTTTCGGGGCAAATACACGAGCGCAGGCAGCCCCCCCTTCCCGTTTTGGATGTTTACATCCAGGGCGTTGCGACAACCGCTCAAACGCCCGTTTTTGAACCACTCGACACGCCCTTCATCAAGCGCTTCCTCGAAAACATCTTCGAAATCAACTTCCCATGTCAATCTACCGGCCTGCAACCTCCAGTATTCCGCACGGTTTTCAAAGCTTGCAGCTTGGCCTTCAAGATAATCTCGCACCTTCTCGGGCGGACGCTTCAAAACACCTTTTTCCAAAATGATCTCCTTCCCGGCCGCTTTCGATATCAGGGCGGCTCATCATCAGGCGAAATATAACACCACACTCGGCAAAGAGTATTCCAACCAACAAGACGCCGCAACACCTTAAAGCCGACGACAATATGGTCGCACCGGAAGCATTCTTTGCAAGCCCTGCATGACAATTTTCTTTACATCTTTAGCTCCCCTTGCATCCTCTCTTTGCCTGCATTATGTGTTTATCGGAAGAAGAAGCAGAGGTCACAAAACAAATAAGGAGCAAGCAAGTATGAAAGCGCTTTTGGTAGTCGACGTTCAAAATGATTTTATGCCCAATGGCCCGATGGCAACAAAAGGAGGCAACGAAATCATTCCGATGACAAACAAAATCATGAATGATTTCAAACTCGTCGTCGCCACGCAGGACTGGCACCCGGAAAACCACGGAAGCTTTGCGACAAACCACGAAGGAAAAAAACCGGGCGATATCATTCTACTCCGCGGGCTGGAACAGATTCTTTGGCCCACACACTGTGTCATGGAAACACAGGGCGCGGATTTCGCCCCCGGACTTAACACCGACCGATTCACCAGGATTTTCAAAAAAGGCACGGATCCCGAAATCGACAGTTACAGCGGTTTCCATGACAACGGCCGAACCAGATCCACAGGCCTTGCGGATTACCTGCGCCAAAACAAGGTCAAACAAGTTACAGTCTGCGGAGTCGCCACCGACTACTGCGTGAAATTCACCGTACTCGATTCGCTTCTCGAAGGTTTTGACACCGTCGTGCTTTCTGAAGCATGCCGCGGAGTGGACGCTAAACCGGGCGACATTGACAAAGCAATCCTCGAAATGAAAGAAGCCGGCGCGAAAATCATCTAACCCCGCAAACGGCTCCAAGCATCGCTTTGAGCTTTCGCCTTTTTGCTTCTACCATCTACCTACTCAGCGTAAAGCTTCTCTCGCGATGTCGCCTTTTCAAACATGAATCACCCAAAACTTTTTCGCTTGACACTCGAAAACGAAATGCGCTAGTCTTTACAAAGACATATAATATGCACATTACATACAAAAGAGATATAGGGAAACATCAAGGGAAAGGAGTCATGCAATGTATTTTTCAGCAGCATCCGCATTTGCCGTATGGACCGCGCTCTTGACAATCACCGGGGGGGGGGGGGGTAAATAACCCCCTGGGACCTCCAAACACCTTTCTCTTTCCCGAGGGAGGCGATCCCTTACTCTTCAGAAGAGACAACTATCTACCCGAAGGAAAAATATTTCTCCTCCCGCACGAAAACATAACCGCGAACAACCTCGCTGTGGCATTTCCCCCGGCCGACCCGGAAGATCCCGACACGAAATTCTACAAGGTGGATCTTTCATGTTTCCTTTCTCCTGATTACGAAAACGTAAGAGAATGCGAATGGGTGTTACGCTACACCCTCGACGAATTCCCGAACGAAAAGGAAGGCCTCGGCCGGGTGGCCGAGCTGGATCCCATCCATTGCAACCGTTTCCGCCTCTTCAAAGGACAATGGGAGGTGGATGGACACGGCTACCGGACTTTCAACCCGGAAAAAATTCTCGCCCAGGCCGTGATCCAGCTCGATCCCGAGTTCATAGTCGCACGGGTCGTTGTCCATTTGTTTCACCGCCCGGATGATGGGCACAGAATTTTCCAAGAAATGACGAGGAAAAACATAAAGAATCTCTTCGAAAAAACAGCGAGGATAGACGATGAACTGGACGTGATAATAGACGATCTGAACGACTGCCTTGCGGAATGTGAAGATCCGCCGATAGAGGAATGTATTTGGGAGCATGGAAAAACATATTGTTACGAAGAATTACGGGCATGCCGTGAAAACTGCCCGAATTACGATTGGCATCCTGTTGTAGCCCGGCAGCCGATGGACAAAGCGTTTTCTCATTGCGGCATTGGTGTTAGGCTGGTGGATATAAGGGAACACACCTTTGATGCCTCAGATATCACTTACGCAATAACAAGTGGGTACGATCATGATTATTGTGTTTACGAAGGTACCGGTCACAGGAATTTTAGTGAATGGTTTCAAACAGAAGAGGAAGACGACCGCAGCTTCCACGTTTATGGAGTGAACAGAATACATAAGATAGATAAAGCTGGTTCTGAAGTATACGATGCAGTCGCATCGGCTTGCGATGGCTATTGTTTTGGAAACGCGTTGATTCCAGCGTTGGTTGGGTCGGCAAATACAGTTTCAAAAGTTCGCTATGATCCGAAAACCAAGATAATCGCACATGAGTTGGGACATCTAATAGGAAATTGGGGACACGAAGGAGATTCTTCCTACTTGATGGAAGGCACAGTCGGGCATGGAACATACATTTCTCCACATCTATGTTGCGAGGCACGTGCCGAGATAAATGAAGCCGGGCTGTTGGGCTGTGTTGTTGGAGACGAATATTTGCCATATTTTCAAGAAAGCCTGGTGCATCCTCTGGATGAATCCGGTTTTGAGCAGTGTTTAATGAGAGCCGATCAAAATATCCCTTATCCATGGCAAGGTCTTCATGTTCTCCCGGAGCCGGCGGAACCCGACACCGACGGCGACGGCATAAGGGACCCCTGCGACAATTGTCCTTATGTTTACAATCCATTGCAGATCGACAGGGACGGAGACGGCGTGGGCGACAGGTGCCAAGACACCGACGGGGACGGAATTCCGGACCTCTACGATTGCGCTCCCTTGAACCCCCATCTCGGGTGGGACCTGGACAATGACGGGATCTGCGATGATTACAATGAAGGAAGCACCCGGGCCGACTGCCTGGCACACTGCGAAAACCTTTCCATCTATCCCCAATGGATCGACCGCGAAAACTGCAAATGGCAATGCAATAACGTGGACAACTGCCCGTGCCCTCCCCACCTCGACCGGTGCCCCTCTCCGCCCGCGGGAAACCCGGAAATCTGGAAGGCATGGGACGACATCTACGAAAACTACTGCTTGCCCTACAAGCGATGCATGGATCCGAACCAACAGCCCGAATTGCCCGACTGCTCCGTCATGCCCGAGGCCGCGGTGTGCCACAAGGTGTTTGCAAACCCTCTCCAGCACGACGGCAACGAAAGCGGCCGGGGCGACCAATGCGAACCCGACCCCCGCGCTCATATCGTGATGGACCGCCCCGGACACTGGATGGACATGTCCAAGGGCCATTTGTGCTATTTTTCCAAGCACGAAGCATCCATAAACGTCCATTTTTACGGTGGAGAGCCGGTTGTTTTGCCCACCCCTCACCCCGGCATCCTGGGCGTGGGCTGGACCGAAATCCCCCAGCGAACCGCGGTGGGCGCGTGCGGTTGTACGCAGCACGAAATCGACACCGGAGCTTGTGAACTAACCATTTGCCCCGAAGACCAGGAATGGGATGATAAGTATCGTCTCGCATGGTGGGCCATGAAGAGCCATGATGTCCAGGATCCTTCCACCTGGCCCAACGTGGGATATAACGACACCTGCGACCCGGCCGAATGCCCCCGGTGGATCGACGACGACGAACCCAGGGCGGAAAACCGGCCCGATACCTGGCGGCAGTACGCCATAAACAAGTACATTCCCTTTTCCAGAAGACCCGCGGCGAGCGAGCGTCACCTTTCGTGGCTCTGGAAAGATCACGACCCCGGTTCTTTGGAGCAAAAGTGGATCAAGATTCCCGGCCTTGTCACCTCCGTGCTCGTGTCTGAAAATCGTCTTTTCGCCGCGCTCGTCCCGTTCGGGAGAATCAGGATCTATGATATCTCGAATGAAGATTCACCGGAGCTGATCGGAGAGTTTTCCGTTTCAGGACCGGTGGAAGCAATGAGGTTGGTCCACTGTTTCGAATCGTTATGGAAAGGGTGACTAAAGCGGTGAGAAATCAATGAAGCAGTTTGTGAATCTCTTTTTCTTCAAGCTCGACTATCTCAGCGACTTCTTTTGGTGAATATCCTTTCGCAAGCAGCTTAGCGGCGATTCGG
>SLPX01000358.1 GCA_007131745.1 Myxococcales bacterium | reverse complement strand
TCCTCTTCCTTCTCTTCCGGCTTCTTCTCTTCCGGCTTCTCCTCTTCCTTCTTGCCGGCTTTTTCAGTGGAGGTGGAATCAGTTGCACCCGAACCCGATTTTTCGGCGGGCTTTACAAGCGCTATGATTACCGCCGCCAGCAACACAGCCCCACCGCAAATCGTAAAAGCCAGCGGGAAATTGCCCATGTCTCCAAGACGCCCACCCATCATGGGTCCGGCTATCCCTCCCACACCATAAGCCAAAAACACCCAGGGATAATTCTGACCAACGTACTTGTTCCCGAAAGTATCAGAGGTGATGGATGGAAACAGCGAAAAGTTGCCGCCGAAATTAAACCCAATGATGGTTGCGCCCAAGTAAAGCAGATACTCATTACCCGCCATCCACTGGAATGCAATCACCACCACCCCCTGGCTCGCCATCATGATGAAAATGGAAAGCTTGCGCCCCATCTTGTCGCTGAGAGCTCCCCAAAGAATACGGCCCAAACCATTGGCCAGCGAGAAGAAGACAGCCATCGCGGTACCGGCTATGATGCTTGCCTCCGTGATGTCCGTCCCTCCCATCACAAGCGCTCTCATTGGAAAAGCCTTCATGAGACCGATGCTCATCAACCCCGCGCCCGCGCCGAACACAAAGGTCATAAAAATCATGTAAAACTGGGGTGTTCTGAGCATTTCATTAGCAGTAAAATCCTCGGTTCCTGCTGCGGGTTTCCCCTTGCCGGTCGCCTTGGGCGGCTCGAACCCCTCAGGCAGCCAGCCTTCGGGTGGAAACACCATCCAGATACCGCCGATTATCACCGTAACACCGAAAACGATTCCGTAGATCAAAAACGTGGTGGAAAGGCCCAGGTTGTAAATCAATAAGCCCCATGAATCGGCCAGCTTCACCCACAACATCGCGCCGAAACCGAAACCGGCCACGGCCAAACCGTTTATCAGGCCCTTCTTGTCGGGAAACCAGCGCATCCCGACGGCTATGGGCACAACGTAAGCAAGTCCGATTCCCGAACCTCCCACAACACCTATAAGAAAGAAATTCGTCCAAAAATCAGTAGTTCCAATCACTCCGGCCAAACCATACCCTAAACCAAGCACCACGCCTCCGGCGAGTGCAAGTTTCCGCGGCCCCAACTTGGGCATCATGCGTCCCGAAATCACCATGATTATTGCAAAAAACGCCAGTCCGGCCGCAAATATGGCCTGGGACTGCATATTCGTATAGCCGTAGGTAAGTTTTCTGATGGTATCAGGAGAAACGTATCTTGTTACGATCCCATTTAGAGCCTTTGCGCTTTCGGCTTTCTCTTCATTCAGGATCTTCAGCTTTTCTTCATCCACCTCCACCTCAAGCTTACTGTCCAGTTCCTTTATCTTCTCCCTGAACGGACTGCTCTCTTCTACCATCGCCTTGTGTTCGGCTTCACTCAAGTCGAGCTGCTTCGGGCCGTAAACCGCAGCTATTTGGGCGGGTGTCGTGCCCGTAAGGCCGGGAGTAAAAACCGACCACGCATAAATCGCGCCGAGGCAAAGCTGTATAAGAATCGCCCCGACAACAACCAGCCATCTGTTCATTACCTTTTTTTCAGACATTCAAACGGCTCCTCATCGAGTTGTTTATCGGTAGGTTCAAAAATAAACGCGGCTCAGTTAGCACAGATTTCTGCATTGCGTCAAGAGCCGCATCCGCGATCTCGTAGTTTTCCATACCACGCTCACCGACCTTTTTCGTAAGGTTTGGGAGGAATAATTATTTTCAAACCCTATTCCGTGGTAAATATCGGCACATGAGCACAAGCAACCCCGTAGAACAACAAATAATAGACGCCATGACAGCCCTTGGCTTTGCGGTAAACGAGGCGAGACTGTACCTGGCGCTCCTGAAAAAACACCCTGCCACGGGATACGAATTGTCCTCTTCTTCCGGTGTTGCAAGGTCCGCCGTATATGGAGGCCTTGCACGCCTGGAGGCCTCGGGTGTCATAAACGAAGTTGAAAAAAAACCGGCCCGTTATGTTCCACTGCCTCCGGAAGAACTCGGTGCTATGGTGCAGGCCCGGTTCAACCGTCAACTAGATGAATTCAAGGAATCCGTCAGGTTGCTTGGTGAACCCGGACCCAAAGTAAATACATGGACCTTGCGGGGCAACGAATCCGTCATGGACGGCGCTCGCGGTCTCATTAACAATGCAAAGAAGACCGTGTTCGGTTCAATTTGGCTGCGCGAAGCCAGGGAACTGGGCAAATCATTTGAATCAGCGATCAAACGAGGGGTAGAGGTGGCGCTGTTTTCCTTCAATCCATTACCTCAAAACCTGGGCCGGATCTTTTGCTACGGAATCGAGGAAAAAGAACTCGAAAAACACTGGAGCCACAGGATAATCCTTGTAGCGGATCACCGAAGAGCTTTGATAGGAGGCGCGGAACAATCAGGCGACGACCGCGCCGTGGTGACGGAAGAGGTAACCCTCGTGGAAACCGCTCTTTCCAATCTGATTCTGGACATCACCCTGTTAGGCGAACGAAAGGGCGTAGATGTAGGAGAAGTGGTCAAACACCTGACGATGAGGCTTGCGCCGCTGGAAAAGTTACTTTCCAAGAGAGCCTCATCCAAAAGACAGGAGTGAGATCTGTCATCCGTCCCATTCCTGATGGTGGAAATTCCGCAAGATGGTGCGCGCTGATCCTCCACCCGGACCGGGTTCCAACCCAGTGCGAAATGAATGAACCCCGTCGGTGGAAAAACGGAATGCATACCGAATCCGGTTCCACTCAACGCGTTGCAACTCCTCCCTTGAAATGTTCCACCTGTACCGATAATTGTTTCCAACCCGTCCCTGGAATTCCAGCCACCGAGTTTCCCACGGCCCGTCGTCGAGCGAGATTTCCACCTGCGCCGCGATGAACCCCGGGTTCAGGGGATCCACATCGGTCAAACCCGGAACGTAGACATCCGCGTCCACGAACAAGCAAGCCCTCTCCATCAAATAACTGTCCATGATAATCGGTTCGTCCAGGCCGTTTCTGTGAACACATTCCCTGTTAAAACCGTTTCCCCAGTCACCCGCCCACACAGGCTGCGCCGGCGCAACCCGTAAAACATCAAACCCGTAGTTTTTTCCGTAGTCGCTGTCCCATGATTCGCAACCGGATTCAGAGAAATTACGAAACCAGAATTCCACCCTTTCAGCCCCTGCCGGCACGTCGATTTCCACAGGTTTCGAACTTGCAAGCAAATCCGCGTTGTCATCAACATGTGAGAAATGGACTATGGATTCGCTGTACAATTCGCCACCCGGTAAAAACCGTGCATGAATCTCCACGTCCCACCCTGGCGCATCATCGTGGAAATCACTACATTCCGCCAAACGAGAGAGCGCATACTCAACCCGAACCCTTCCGCCCTGAACGATTGGCCCGTGTTGTTTATGTACATATCCCGGCAAAAAACGAATCAAACCTTTTGCTACAGGTTTCTCGGAACAAACCGCCGGAGCCTCCGCCACGGACCACGTGTTTCCGGAATCCAACACATAGTTTTCAAAATCACCGGGCAAACGGTTGTGATCGAAAATGCGCGTTCCACCGTCCAGATGAGCAAAAACCGCCAGTTCAATACGAATCCCCATCAATGAAGTCATGGACGTGCCCGCCGGTGCGATGTTCTCGTAAAAAAGAACCTCGAATCTCCGATAGCCCGAACCCCCCTCCCCGGGAATCTCCCGGGCTTCGCGCGTTTCCCACCACGTAGGGTCTGAGCCCGCTTGGTAAAGCAATCCCGGCCGAGCGCCGGACCCGGCAAGTTCCTCGGAAATATCCACCCAAGCCGCCCAAACAAACCAACAACGTCCGTCTACACACTCCACCGCCAAACCGGTTTGACCCTGCAATCTCTCCGCTTTCCTCAAAACAACCCGGCAATCCCGATCCGCGGAATCCAGCCCCTCGCCGCCTTCAAGGACCGGAGCGGTGGACTGAAACACACCCACTCTGTCACTTCCCCCGCTTCCACAGCCAAACAATAGAAAGAACGCGCAAACTGCAACTGCGCCCGACATTTTTCGCCCTATATCCGATTCAAACACTCTCATTTGATACTCCTGCTACGTTCCTGCAATCTGCTCGCGCATAAGCGGAATAATTAGTAACTCTCTTATGAGTTAATACAACTTTCCGCCCCGGTCAAGTGGAGTTTGAACCAGCCACGTAACTTTTTGCTTGCCAAAGGGCCTCTGCAATTCCTATCCTGGAAACTCTGCAAGAGGGACGTCAAAAAAATGCGTCATTTCGATGAGTTGGCAAACGACCATGTAATCCTCAAGCTTTCCGAAGAGAGACATACGGTGTGAGACGTTGGTTTATTCCTTTTTTGCCTCTGCTGATACACACGGTTGCACCGTTTTTTTACTGTCTTCCCGGATCAGTTTTGTTGGCACAGGGTCTGGACCCTGAAAAGCGCTTACACCATTACGTGAAGAACACATGGAGCGTTGAAGAGGGGTTGCCCCAGATGAGCGTTCACGACATAGCACAGGACTCTCAAGGCTACCTCTGGGTGGCCACCCTGACTGCCGTCGCCCGGTTTGATGGAGTTAGGTTTGAGGAGTTTCATCCCGGAAACACTCCCGATATACCCGGAAAATGGGTGCGCAGCATCCACCTCGCCGAGGACGGCACTCTCTGGATCGGCACCTACAAGGGGGTCACCGCCTACAGAAACGGAATTTTCACACGAATGAAAGCCGTTTCAGGATTCCAAGACAAGATCCACAAACACCCGGACATCCGGGACATGTGTGAGTCGAATCTTTTTGGAATGGTCGCTGCCTCTTCCAGCGGTTTGCTGAAGCTGAGCAACGAGGGAATCCTCCCGATGAAAACCGGTCTGGATATCCAACCCCAAAGTCTCCTTTGCATGAAAAACGAGTTGCTCGTTGGCTCCATTGGGGGCGTGTTCAGGATTTCGACCGAGCAAAAAGCCGAATTTCTGCCCCTGCCCGATAAGGAGCAGAAAACCTTGGTCAACCGGCTCGTGAAGTACAAAGACCAGGTGTTCGCCGGAACCAACAAGGGACTCTTTTACGGGGGAATTAAGGGCTGGCGGCGATTTTCACTTCAAGGTGATGCCGAAAAACTTCCGGTGGAAGGATTGTACGCGGACTCAATGGGCATCCTCTGGGTGAGCACTCAGAACGGGCTTTGCAGGTATTCAGACAAAAGACCGCTTGAATGCATACCGAACGAAGGACCGAGCGCCCATGGACTGGTGATATCTTTCTACGAAGACCATGAAGGCAGCCTTTGGATGGGCAGCCATCACAAGGGACTCGCTCGCTTGTGGAATGGGTGGACAAAGCGATTGTCCTCACAGGAAGGACTTCACGAGGTCCAGGTTTCGTCCGTGGCCCCAGGACAACAAGGAGATGTCTGGGTCGGCACCATGGACGGACTGGCCGTTTACCGGAACGGTAGTTTCCATGAAGCCGTGCCCGGATTCAGCCTTCCACACCCCCTTGTCTACACGCTACTGGCCGAGCCGGACATCATCTGGATCGGCACCCGGAGTGGGCTTGCGATCCTCCGCGAAGGCCGGGTGGAAACACCCGATAAATTCCTTCCCATGGCAAGCGCCCAAATCAACGGGATTCATCGAACCAGTTCGGGAACCTTGTGGTTTGCAACTACTCAAGGGGTTTTTCGCCTGGATGGAGAAACCCTCGTCAGCTACGGGCCATCGCAGGGCCTGACCGAGATTCGCGCCAGGGTTCTCCTGGAGACCCGACACGGTCGGCTCCTGGTTGGCACCCAATCCGGTGTTTTTGAACTCACGGAGAGCAAAGCTGTTCCGATCCGGCTCCCGAAGAAACCTCAGAGCGATTACGACATCACCGCGCTGGCGGAGCTTCCGAATGAAAGGCTGCTGGCTGGTACCCTTACCGAGGAGCTTCTCTATTTCGACGGTGCGTCCTGGCATGCTCTGACCTCGGATGATGGGATCCCGAAAAACAGCGCATTTTACTTCGCTCTCGACAGCAAGAATCACCTCTGGGTAGCCGGCATCCGAGGCCTATATCGTTTGAGCCTGGATGAGCTGGAAAGAAAGATCCAAGGGACCCAAGAAAACATCCAGCCCAGAACCCTCCTTTCCGTCCACTCGAAAAATTCGGGTGCCCAAAAGGGCGAGTGTTGTAACGGGGCCGGGAATGCAAAAGGATTCTTCCTGGATGGCGTATTATGGCTGCCGACTGCTGATGGAGTGGTCACAGTGGACACAGTCGACTTTCAGATGAACCCCATCGCTCCGCGCACACTGGTGGAAAGCGTGCATTTCGGCAAACAGTGGAAACACGCCCACCGGCTGGACGGCAAATCCCTGAAAGCCGAACACCGGGATCTGACATTCCGTTTCACCGCCCTATCCTTCCAAGATCCCGGAAGCATGCGCTTCGCCTACCGGCTGAAAGGCTATGATTCCGACTGGCTGGAACTGGAAGACAGCATGCGTCGACAGGTAAGGTACACCAATCTGCCGCCGGGTCGATACACCTTCCAGGTCCGGGCATCCAACAATGCCGGGGTATGGTCCCAAACGCATGCTGAATTGACATTTCGCATCCGTCCAAGATTTGTAGAAACGTTCTGGTTTCCGCTACTGATAGGATTTGCTGTCTTGATATTGACGATCTCCGCGATTCGATGGCGCACCCGGCGGCTCGTGGCCCGCAAGAACGAGCTGGAGGCCATCGTATCCGAGCGGACCGAGAAACTGAGGCAAGCCAACGTACAACTAGAAGAAGCCAGCCGGACGGATGCTCTGACAGGCCTGCTCAACCGTCGCTACCTCTACACGCAAATGCCCAAAGACCTGGCCTACTTCAACCGGGAATTAGGTGTGTTTGACGAGACAGATCCTCCTCTCCTCCAGCGGACCATGGTCTTTGCCATGGTGGATATAGACCACTTCAAAAAGATCAACGACACTCATGGCCATAATGCAGGAGACGAGGTCTTGCAGCAATTCTCCATAATCCTGGCCGATACCATTCGTCTGGGTGACTACCTCATCCGTTGGGGCGGAGAGGAGTTCTTGCTGGTGCTTCGTTCAATGCCGAAGGGCCAGACCACCAAAATCATCGAACGTATCCGCTCACGCGTTGCCGAATCTGTCTTCAATGTATCGAAAACCAAAGACCTTCACCTGACCTGCTCCATCGGTTTTTCGGAATACCCGCTTTCATTTTGTCAAGGCGCGTTGAATTGGGAAATCATGGTGGAACTCGCGGACCAGGCCCTTTACCACGTGAAGCAGACCGGCAGAAACGGCTGGGCTTTCTTCAGACCCGCCGCAGGAAAAAAAGAGGATCTGGATCTGGATCTGAATGATCTTGAAGATTTGTCAAAGCTGATCGAGGACGGAACCATCGAACTGGCCCGCTCCCCATGTTATACAACCGAAAAATAAAAAGCGCGCAAACCCCAACTGAGCGGCTCCTTTTTGCCCAATATCCGATTATGTCTGTCTTCGTGCGTCCAAACGCATGATCCTTCTACATCTCATCTCTCAACGCCGTCGGCA
Organism: Myxococcales bacterium; assembly: GCA_007131745.1. The sequence continues at coordinate 8,367 of SLPX01000358.1, read as the reverse complement.
CCGGTCGATGGTCCGCCCGGTTTCAATGTTGCCTACGGGAGCCAATTTATCGAGGACGTTCTTTCGGCGAACATACAGGGTATGTGGCGAATTCGTAGACACCTGGTAGGTGTTTGAATATTCGGTAAACAAGCCGAGCATCGCGGTTGACTTTTTCTATCAAGGATTCTTAATGTGATGTCCGCTCGTTTTCGGTGCTTCGCAATAACCCCGCTCAGTGTGCTAAAGCGGGTGTGAAAGACAAACAGTCGTCATGAACCTAGCTCTTGCAGGAACTCTTTCCGTTCTGGTTATATCGGTTATTGTTTTCTTCTCAGGTCGCGTTCGATCCGACGTCGTAGCGCTCACCGCTACCGCGACCCTCGCTTCCCTGGGAGTATTGACTTCTAACGAAGCTTTTTCCGGGTTCAGCAGCAACGCGGTCATCATCCTGATTTCGGTATTCATTATCAATGAAGCCCTCCAGAGAACCGGAGTCTCAAAACAACTCGGCGGTTTCCTGGCGCTTTCGGGAATCAAAAGCGAAGGCAAACTCGTCGGGCTCGTGATGGCCGCAGGCGCGGGGTTTTCTCTTTTTCTGAACAATATCGTAGCGACCGCGGTTCTCATGCCCGGAGTCACGGGAGCGGCAAAAAAAGCATCCATACCGCCTTCAAAAGTTCTGATGCCTCTCTCTTTCGGCGTGATGCTCGGGGGGACCGCGACATTGCTTACAACGATGAACATCATAGTGAGCAATGTCTTAGAAGAAAGCGGCATCCCAGGTTACGGACTGCTGGATTTCTTTCCCACCGGCCTGCCCCTGGTCGCCGCGGGAATTCTTTACATGGTTTACATCGGGAGACACAAACTTCCCATGGGACAAGCCAGGGAAGAGTTGATGAGCGAATCCGGCCGTAAGAAGGATCTCCTGGATCTCTACAAGCTGGGCGAAAACTGCTTCAAGGCAAAAATCCCCGCGGATTCATACCTTGTCGGAAAGACCGTCGCTGAAAGCACGTTCAGGGAAAAGTTCGACCTGGACGTAGTTGCGGTGGAAAAAAGCGACGGGCTGCCTTGCGTTCTTCATCCGGAAACCGTGTTCGAAAAAGGCGATACCCTGATCCTTAAGGGAAATGAAGAGGAATTCAAAAAAAAGGACAGGGAACCCTTGCTTGAAATACTGCCATGCACGTGTCTGGAAGAACGAAACATCGGAAGCGCGTCAACGGTTCTGGCCGAAGTGATGCTTGCCCCCCGCTCCAGCCTCTTGGGCCGCACGCTGAAAGAGATCGAATTCCGCCGGAGGTACGGCATGGCAGTCCTGGCAGTGTGGCGCGGGGACAAACCCATGACCGACATCACGATCCAAAAAGAAAAACTGATGTTCGGAGACGCCCTGCTCCTACAAGGGCATCGCGACAGATTGAAATACATTGAAAAGGATCCCGACCTGATTCTGCTTTCCGCTGAAACCACGCCCCCTCCTCTGAAACTCAAGGGAAGCCTGACACTCTTGATCCTCGCTGCAACCCTGGGCGCGATAATCTTCACACCCTTGCCCATGGCCCAGATGCTCTTTACAGGCGCTGTCGCTATGATTCTTGTCAAGAGTGTTACCATGGAGCAAGCATACAGGTCGATCGACTGGAGCAGTGTCTTTTTCGTGGCGGGAATGCTGCCCATGGCTCTCGCCATGACAAAATCCGGAGCAGCGGGCCTCTTGTCTCGTTCCATTGTTCTGGGTTTCGGATCATCCTACCCGATCTTAATCGTAGGGGTGCTGTTCCTCGTGTCCGCACTTCTTACTCAAGCAGTAAGCGGCCCGGTGGTCGCTGCCCTCATGGCGCCGATAGCGGTATCGGTCTCAGCCGTGTCAGGGTTCCCCCCCCACGCACTGGCGATGGCCGTGGTGCTCGGATCTTCAATGGCTTTCATTACTCCGCTCGGCCACTCCGTAAACATTCTCGTCATGGGATCGGGCGGTTACAGTTTCGGTGATTTCCGCAAGGTGGGACTCCCCCTGTTTTGCATTCTGGCTCTTGTTGCAGTTCTGGGAATAACAATCAGGTGGTCTCTTTTTTGAGGACAACTTAAAAAGAGGATGATCAACGGGGATGACAAGCCTGATTCGATTCTGTTACTATTGACATTGATACGAAACAAGCGTTTTTGGAAGATTTACTCCTGCATTACAGAGTATTTACCCATGTCTTGGACAGGCACAAGTTATTCATCCTTTTCAGTAAAACACTCAGCGGTTTCGGCCTGTGTTGTCGCCGCGATGTGCACTTGGATTGCAGCGGCAGCAAGCTGTGCGGAACAAGGCTCAAACAGGCCCCGGGACGCTGGTTCGACTTCTCTATGCCATGAACCTGAACTGTGCACGAGCGGGTGTTGCGCTGAAACCGGCGAGTGCCTGGTCGGCACGGAAGACAACGCGTGCGGAACACACGGCAACGAATGCCGCAACTGCACATTGGAAGGGTTTCACTGCGTGGAACACGTTTGCGTGGAATTGCCGCCGTGCGAACCCGGAGACACCGAACCCTGCGGCAATTGCGGCATCCGCGCGTGCGGGCAAAACAATGAATGGGGTGAATGCACCGACCAGGGGGAATGCAAGCCGGAAGATGTTGTTGCATGCGGCAACTGCGGAACCCGGACATGCAGCGAAGATTGCACTTGGTCCAATTGTTCAAATGAAGGCGTTTGCGAAATCGGAACCACCCAGGATTGCGGAAACTGCGGCGTACAAACATGCGGCCTGGATTGCAATTGGGAAACCTGCACGAACGAGGGGTTATGCCAACCCGGCTCAAACCGGGTGTGCGGCAACTGCGGAACGCAGACATGTGAAAACGATTGCACATGGGGGGATTGCAAGGATGAAGGCTGTTTCATTGATGGGCAGATCCTCGCTATCGAACAGGCAGATTCATGGCCCGAACCGCGAGATTGCCCGGCAGGCTTTTTCCGGGTGGGCGTGTTTACTCAGAGACACTGGAATAATTTCAGAAAATACTCGGTCTGCATACATGGCGCCGACAACGGAACAGTAACCACGTGTACGGGTGATATCGGCACTTGCACACCGCCGCCATGCCCCACCGGTATGATCGGAGTAAGCTCTCCGCTCACTTTTTACGACCGGACGAACCAGCAAACAAACACCCAACAACTTCTGTGCGTATCTCCGGGCATAACGGGCCAGGTCCATTCCTGCTCCGGCGAGCTGGGTGAAAACCCGTGCACCCCCGCGCAATGCCCATCCGGTTTTCTGGACGTAGGCATGGTGGTCGACCACGAAGAAACAGGCCCCACGAGTTACAAGTACCGGCTCTGCGTGCGATAGATCGAAAAGAATTCACACAACCTGAAAGGGCTTCCGCTATTCGTTTTCAGGCCAGCATTTTTCGTAAACAAATTCCGGGTCCAGGTCAACGCCTGAAGCCCATTCTATGGTGTCGAAGGAAACTCTAACCTGTTTGAAAGCATCTATGTTTTTGAGTTTCCTGAAAACCCCGAATTCCAAGTAAGGCTTCATATCAAGAATACCTGTTTCATTGTTATCAAAAACAATTGAAAGCATGTAATCATCAATCGGAGTAACTTTTATTATCGATGGATACATTTTGCTACCTAAGCGGCTGAATTCTGAACGGCTCTTCACCGTTCATCACCAATTTCCAATCAGCGATCAACTCGTCTTTATGCAGTTCCGCCCAAGCCAAGCTTTCTTTGTTTATTCGGGAGCTTTCCTTGTTTCACTTCACATGTTTGAATATCCACTGTTGCTTTGTGTTCACCAAAATAAGCGTGAAAATGTGGTGGCGGGTGTTCGCCTGGGGCGAAATACATTCTGATTATTATTCCATAGAACATTGAGATAGTCGGCATAAAAATTTCTCGATTCAATTTAGCCACAAAAAAAGAATTCACACAACCCTTCAAACCTGCTCGAGCCACTCGATGGGCGGGGTGCGGCGTCCGGCAGCGCGCTTGTATGATACCCCGGGATGACCCAACGCTATTACCGCATGAATTTTTTTCCCCCGGCGCAGGTTCAACCTGCGGCTCAATCTTGGATCAAGACGAATCGCTTCCACGGCAAGCCCCACCAGGCAGGTTCCAAGCCCCATGCTCTCGGCGGCAAGAATAATGTTTTGCGTCGCCAGGAGAGCGTCTTCACGCGGTGTTGAACCCCAACCTTCCGAACCCACCATAATACAAGCGGCCGCGCCGTGAAAAAGCCTGTCCCGCCCCTCTTCATCGTATTCGCGAAGGCCTTCCCTCACGGTTTCATAAAACTCCCTGTAGTACATGCCCAGCGGATCACCAGGCAAAAATCTTGAAACCCCCCTCGCAAACCGCATCGAAGAAATCCTGTTCAAGCTGCGATAGAATGCAGCAACCCTTCGGCCCAGGGATTCCACGCTCGAACGATCCGGCAACAAAACAAAAAACCACGGTTGGCAGTTCGTTCCCGTGGGCGCGGTTATCCCGATCTTTACAAGATCTTCCAAGATCTCCCCCCCGACCGGTTTCTCCTTAAACACCCTGCAAGATCTCCTTTGCCGCATCAAAGCCACGAGACTCTCGGGAGATGGCAAACCTTCGCGCCCTTCCCTACCGGCTGCTCCTGGAATCGAAAAATATTCATCCATCCCGGGATCCATGGTGCGGACAGTCACTGCATTCTCGGGACACACGGCCGCGCAATGCCCGCATCGCAATGAATGCTCTCCCGAAACTCGAGCTTTCCCGTCTATCATCGAAAGAGTCTGCGATGGACATACTTTCACGCACAAACCACAACCAGTGCATTTTTCTTCATCGACTACCGTCAATGGAGAATTTTGAAGGATAAGATCCATGGTCTGTTTTCACCTCCTTCGCATGAAATACAAGTTTCACAATAAAAACACAACCGAACAATGGAGAAACCGGCTTCCCGCCTATCACATCAACACGCATCATTGAAAAACATCATCTATTGCAGTAGATTCCATCCCGAAAAAACGGTTATTTCTTGGAGTTATACAATGGAAATCTGCGGAACATGCGGAGTAATAGCGCGTAGCACCAAAACGGAGTGTGCAATTTGTTCTTCCGGCTATGAAGACAAAAAGCGAAAAGCACTGCAGCCTCAAAACGGATTGTTGCCGGTTCGGATAGAAGGTGAATTCCAATGCCGAAGCTGCGGCTCCAAAGTGCCGCTTAATTACTTTTCCACCGATGGTTATCTTTGCTTCAATTGCGGCATCCGCCAGAAATTTGATTGGGAAGAATGGGAACAAATTATTGAACATGGACATAACGTCGGAGATTTGACCGGCTTTGAACGACCTTCTGATTGGGATTTTTGGAGAATTTTCCTGGAGCAGCACGACGAAGATATCCTGCGAATGGTCAGGTCCATCGGGGTCGAAAAGACAATCCTGACGAAAGGCAACAGTTTTTTCGGAGGCATAGAATTCTCAGTGGACGCGTCGCCTGGAAGCCCTGTTTGCATGACATGCACCATTCCATTCGACATTCATGAGGATGAAAAAGAGTTCAGGCTGACATGCCCTAATTGCCATGTTGAAGAGAAGTACGAAAAGCTTTCAAATTCGCCTTATGAAGGGTTGGTAGGCTGTATCTGCGAAAAAAGCAGAACAGACGCTCCTTCGGTAAAACCAGTCAACCAATCCGGTCAAGGAGCCATTGCGCTCTCGTGTCCCAACTGTGGAGGCGCACTGGATGTAGGGCAACTGGATCACCGGGTCGTGTGTTCTTATTGCAACACGACCAGCCTGGTTCCGATGGGTCTCTTTCAGCGTGAAAAAGGCCGGCCGGTGTCAAAAGTTTCATGGTGGATGTTATTCAGGGGCCATTCGGAATGGGGAAAAGCAACATACAAAGAACTGGAAAGTCGCAGAGAAAAAGAGCGAAAAAAACGAGAAGATGAGGAATGGTTTCGCGCAACGCAGGAAAAAGCCCGACAAGAAAAACAAGCAATGATCAAAAAACTGTTGATTGTCGCCTCCATTGCAGCGGTAGCGGCCGGACTGATCGCTGCAATTTGGTTCATGTCGGCCTAGAACTCCAGTTGTCAGATTTTTGAAACACCTATCAGAAATTCCGAGACCTAAAAACCCGGCCCAGCCGATACGGCCTAACAAAATTGGGGATCCGACCAAAACCACTAATTGGCACGCTGGTTGCAACAAATACAGAACATGACCGGGAATATTAATTCAAAAACCCGACGCTTAACTTAATCGTATCATGTCGATGATACACACCCCAAAGGAGCACAAAATGAATAACCATTCAAAAACCCGAAAACGAATGTTTGCTTCGGTCGTCTCTATCATCGGCGTTCTTATCTTAGCCCCTTTGCACGGATGCGGAGACAATGACAAAAGAGAAGATGCCTTGGCAGAGTGCAAGTACACTGATCATGAACTTGCATGGGATGAAGCCTCACCTGAATCCATCGTGGCCGAGGACCTCCTCGCGTTTTCCGAAGGAGAACACAATCTCATCGGCGGAGAAATCTTCCATGACGGCGACAGCGAAATACTACTCGTGGTGGATCGCCGCGGGGAAAACGCCATTTACAGGGAAAACATAGAGGGCGGATGCTTTTCTTATGTCGAAGTGCCGCTCACGGTCACCATCGCCACTTGCATTCATGCTGAAACACTCCAAACAAGTGGCGCGGTTTATGACTACAACTCTTCGGTTCTGACCGTTTTCGCGGACCTGGACCCTGAGTTATTGACCATGTCCATTGAAGAAATCATCGAATACCTCGGAGACAATCTGCCCGAAGGAGAGAAAAAGTTCATAAGGCTCGGGATGGAAACCAACTTCATGGAAGATTTGATAACCGGCTCGGTCTATATCGATATCGAAACCATCGAAGGCGATCCGGATGATGGAGACACCCCTGTTTCGATGAGCAGAATGATCCTGGTCTCCTGGTGATTCGATCCCCGGCCAAGTCACTCGGCAACTCGGCAATTCAGCTATTCAGCAACTCCCACCCTTGACACACAAATGGTAGTCAATCATACTCATGGCATGAGCAAAAGACTGCAAGTCATGGTCGACGAGGAGGAACTTTCGAAGCTGCAAAACGCTGCCGCGGAACAGAATCTCACCCTCTCGGAGTGGGTACGGCAAGCGCTCAGGCAGGCTTATCAAAGACAACCCCGGGGAAGCATCGAGCAAAAGCTTCGCGCTGTGAGGGTCGCGGCCGAACACAATTATCCTGCGCCGGACATAGAAAAGATGCTTGAGGAAATTGAAGCCGGTTACACCGGCTCATCTTGATCTAATTGATCTAAACAAACTCTTGGAGTTCTCCGGATCGGACTATCGTGATTTTCGTTGATTCCAATATTCCAATGTACCTCATCGGAGCGTCCCACCCGCACAAAACCGACGCACAGCTAATGCTCGAAGGGTGCTTCATGAAACGCCGCTCCCTTGTAACCGATGCAGAGGTGTTCCAGGAAATCTTGCATCGATTCGTTGCCATCAACCGCCTGGACGGCATCGGCCCGGCCTTTGAAGTTCTCTCGGAATCTGTCGACGAGGTGTTTCCCATCACCCACGCGGATGTATGTTCGGCGCGGGAGATCCTGGCCGGATCGCCTTTCCTTTCAGCCCGCGACGCCATCCATCTGGCAATCATGGAACATCATGGAGTTCGCTCCATCATGACTTTCGACAGGTCATTCGACCGGTTCCCGAAAGTTTCCCGCATAAGGACCCCCGACGATATCTGATATGAATTCCGCGGCGAGCCGCTCATGAATTAGGATCCCTGTGTCAGCGCGCGTGGGTGGTTCTCTTTTTCTTCAAAACAAACAGCAACAAAAACGACAAGAGAAAGTAAAAGGGCATCTCACCCGAACCGGATGACGAGCAGCCGCAACCGCCGGAGTCGCTCTTACCGTTTTCGTCGGGGTCGCCGTTGTCCGGGTCTTCGTCGTTGGGGTCTTCGTCGTCGGGGTCTTCATCGTCGGGATCTTCATCGTCGGGATCTTCATCGTCGGGGTCTTCATCGTCGGGATCTTCATCGTCGGGGTCGCCGTTTTCGTCGTCCGCTCCGGGCCGTGGTTTCCCCGATTCCAGCCATGGTCCGTGGTCTTCAAAATACGGTTCCAGTGCCCCGGCATAAGGAGATTCCCCTCTTTCAGTCCCCATGAAGTCCCGCTTTACAAATGTTTCAAAATCATCCAGAAAATCCACCTCTGCCAAAGGCCCGTCGATAATCGGAGTCACGCTGAATGGAACGTCGTTTGGAGCGTATACACATTCCTCCCAATTCGTACATGTGATGTTATCCACCACGAGTCCGTCTCCACCGACGCTGATGTCGTTGTTTGT
>SLPX01000368.1 GCA_007131745.1 Myxococcales bacterium | reverse complement strand
CCTTCCGCCGATTTGGTCCAGAAGATCTACGACTATTGGAAGGCCGAGACCGCGGCTGTTTTCATGCTTTATTCTGCCGGTTGTGCCGGGTTGAAAGACCATCCGCATATCCTCTTCCATTATGCCCACTCCCGTGTCCGACACCTTAACGACCAGACTTCCCGCTGTGCCGTCAACCTCGATGAGAATGGAACCCTTTTCGGTGTAACGGGCCGCGTTGGTCAGAAGGTTGTCTACAACCCGGTTGAAAAGCAGGTGATCGATGCGAATGGCTTCGGGAGCTTCCCGGCTTGTAAAGGAACTCACCCGGATGGGTTTGCCGATGACTTGGGCCATGGTTCTTCGTTTGAAACGCTCGGCCAGGTCCCCTACCTCCAGGATCTCGGGCTTCATGGGAAGCGCCACGCCCAGGGGTCTGACGGGAGCGTCCATGAGTTCCCGCGCCAGTTTCGATATGCGGTCCGCTGCTTCGACAGCGTCGTCCAGGATGCTCAACCCTTCCCGATCATCGGGCCTAATGTGGGGTTCGAGAGAATACCGGAGCATGGTCAGTATCTGCAGCGGGCTGCTCATATCATGAGAGGTGCGGGCCGCTCTCGAGTGACGTTCGGTCATGAGCGCTCCCATGTGCTCCAGAGCGTCTTCCATGCGGCGCTGGTTTTCTGAAATCTGGTTTTCGAGAAGCCTGCTCCAATCCTTGTGCCTTTGAGTCAGAGCGCTGACTTCTTGAAGCGCAAGAGCGTTCTTTTTCGCCAGGTCTCTAAGGTGCTTGTTGTTTTCCTCGCTGAATTCCACGTTGCGGCGATAAACTTTTCCGAGTTCCCTCATGTGCATGGCGAGTCCGCCCAGGATCGGAAGCATGCATGCAACCGCAATCGGGCCGGACACAGCCAGGATCGCTGCCGAGCCCGCGCCGCCCAAAATCGCGCCGTATAGAGCGGGCAGTCGTCGGGGACGCTCATACCACTTGATGTGGTATGTGCATGCATCGTCGCCGTTCGCTATGCAGCCGGATTCCTTGACCACTGCAAGGGGGAGGCCCCAAAGGGTTGCAAATGCTTCTATGTTGGATATTCGAGAAAGGCACATCAGCCGGCTCTCGGGACGTTCGGAAACGTATCGCTTGGTGATATGGCCTGGGCCGATTTCCACCAGTTCATACTTGCTGATTCTAGACACAAGATGCATGGTGCGAACTGCAAGGACAAACGTGCCGCCCACGGAAGCAGCCCGTACGAGGTAGCGCAACGGGCCGTAGCTCTCAGCCAGCTTGTAGCGGCAGGCGGCTTTGAACTCCTCATCGTTTTCAAAAAGCGCGCGGCAAGAAGCGAGGACCCTTTCAAACTGGGCATGGGAAATCCAGTAGCGGGGGCCTGAGAGGTCTTCCATGGAAAGGCCGATGCGACCAAGGATTCTTTCGGCAGCGTCTTTTCCGTAATTCTCCTCGGTGTATCTCATGATTGAACCCAGGAGTTTCACATTCAAATCTTCTCCCCGGTTCGCTGGATTGCCGGGATCTGAGGAATGGTTGCCTTGTTGCGAACCGCGGGAAATCGAGGAGATGTCAGCGGATGATCCTTGTGTGCTCATGTTCATCATTCCTTGCACGGGTATTGTTTTACCGAAGACTCACAGCGCACCTCACGATACCATCACCACTTGACGGATTCAAGGCGTTTGATCAGGGGTTTATTCTTCCGACGGCTCTTTACGGAATGTCACGACTCGGGAAATGACCTCTCTTCGCGTATCCGAACTTCCAACATGTTTGCCTGGCTCTTGTCCTTCGAACGGAAAATACGCCCGGAAAGCCGTGCCCATCTTTTGCCGAGAGATCACCTCCAGACGCCCGCCGCAGCCGTCCAAAAGGTCGACCGCCATCCATAGCCCATAACCGGCGCTTGTTTCATTCAATTCGTTTTCAGTTTTTCCAAACTCCAATAGCTGTAGAAAGGATTCTTCTTCAACAAAGGATCCGGTGTCCGAAATGGTTATCGCCAGGCTTTCAGCCTTGTTTTCGACCTGGATCTTTATAATGCCCTTTTCGGTGCGTCGAACCGCGTTGGCAAGCATCTTGTCCATCACAAGATCGAAAAGCAAGTGATCGACCTTGATATGAGATGGAACATCCGGGCTCGTAAAGGCTGTCACTCGGATGTTTCTACCCGCTGCCTGGGCCATGACCCTTCGCTCGAAATGCTCGGCCAGGTTCCTTACTTCCAGCCGCCCAGGTTTCATCGGAATCATCGCAGCGAGTCTTTTGGCGGGTGTTTCCACGAGTTCCCGGGCTTGTTTTGAAAGTAGATCCGCTGCTTCGACCGCCTTGTTCAGGATGTGCAACCCTTCCTTGTTATCGGGCTCTATGTGGTTTTCAAGGCTGTATTGGAGCATGCTCAGTATCTGCAAAGGTGTGCCCATATCGTGAGTTGTTCGTGCGCTCTTGGATTGACGCTCGGTAAGAAGGGCGCCCATGTGATCAAATGCCTCTTCCATCCGTCGACGGTTTCGGGAAAGGCGCGTCTCGAGTAACCGGCTCCAATCCTTGTGTCTTTGAGTGAGCGCTCCAGTTTCCTCCAGGGCATCGGAATACCCCTTGTTGAGGTCTCTCAGGTGTTTGTTGCTTTCCTCGCTGAATTCCACGTTGCACTGATACACCCTTTGGAGTTCCCGCACGTGCATTGCCAAACCGCCTAAGATCGGAAGCATTATCGCAGCGGATAACGGGCCGCCCCCAATCAGGATCGCGGCAGCGCCCACGCCACCCAGAATCGCACCCAAGAAAGCCGGCAAAAGCCGGGATCGCTCATTCCACGTAATGTGATAAGTGCATGCATCGTCGCCGCGGGCGATGCAGCTCGATTCCTCCACTCGGGCGAGGGGAAGGCCCCACAACGTAGCGAATGCTTCGATGTTGGATATCCGTGACAAACACATCAGCCGGCTTTCGGAACGGTCCGAGTGGTATTTTGTGATAATTCGTCCTGGGCCTGCATCTAGAGGTTCATAATGGCTTATGTGTGATACAAGATGCATGGTTTTGACAGCATGTAGAAACGTGGCTCCCATTGAAGCAGCCCTTACGAGGTAGCGCAAAGGCCCGTAGCTCTCCGCCAGCTTGTGTCGGCATGCTGTCTTGAACTCCTGGTCGTCTTTGAAAATGGCCCGGCATGAAGCGAGGACCCTTTCAAACTGGGCATGGGAAATCCAATAGCGGGGGCCGGAGAAATCTTCCATTGACAGATCTGCTTGATCCAGGATTTTTTCAGTAGCGCTCTTGCCGTATGTTTCCGCGGTGTAGCGAATGATGGAATTCAGGAGCTTCACGTTAAGGTCTTCCCCCCGGTGGGAGGGGCCGCCCGAAATTCGGGAAAAACCGGTATTATCGGAAACCCGGGTATGTTCAGGATCAAGGGTTTCTTTTTCCGGAGTTCCCGGATCGCGCGGGACTTCGTGGTTTTCCGGACAATCGGAAATATAGTTGCGTTCATATATCGGAAAAATTTCCGTGGGCAAGCGGGATGTGTTCAATTTCCATGGTCCTCGTGGACTTTTTCAACTCCAAATGCTGTAAATTTTCAATCTTACCAGCAGCATTGGCCGGAATCAACTCGTTTGCGCGGTTGAAGTGCGGCTCTTTCAGCCCGATGACATTATTTATGTAACATTTGGTCGAATTATTACATTACGTTTCAGATTGGTACATGAAGGGAAGCGGATAAGAAAACATGTGGATAGAGAAAAAAATCATTTTTCGCTTTGTGTTTTGTTTTTTTTCCATTCAGCCGGCCAGCCAGGGATGTACGGTGGAATTCGGAACGGGAAAGCACGTATGTGGAAACGGGGTTGCGGAAGGTGATGAGTTGTGTGATGGAAAAGACATGAGGGGTGAGACTTGTGAAAGTTTGGGGCTTGGCGAAGGAACCCTCGCTTGCCTTGAGAGTTGCAAGGGCTTTGATGTAAGTGGATGCACCGCCAAGAGCCGGTGCGGAAACAATTTAAAAGAAGAGGGTGAGATTTGTGACGGCACGGATCTGGGCGGAATCGGATGTGAACACCTCGGTTTTGAATATGGCGTTTTGGCTTGCTTGGATGACTGCTCCGGTTTCGACGCTTCGGGTTGCACGGGAGAGGGGCCGGTTTGTGGTAACGATATCAGGGAAGAACCGGAAGTATGCGACGGCGGAGACATGGGGAGCGAAACATGCGAGTCTCTCGGGTTCTATGGGGGTGATCTTGCATGTTTGGCTGATTGTAGTGACTTCGATACTTCGGAGTGTTTCGGTTTGTGCGGTGATGGGGTGATAAACGGCAATGAGGTATGTGACGGCGCAGCCCTGGGGGGCGAAACATGCGAGTCTCTCGGGTTCTATGGGGGCGACCTTGCATGCCTGTCCGATTGCAGCGGGTTTGACACTTCAAGTTGCTCTCCTTGCCCGGATGGGTGGGCTTACATACCGGCCGGGGATTTCGAAATGGGCTGTAACCCAAGTGAACTCTGCTGGGGGGGATACGAAAATGAATCTCCTCGGCATACAGTTACTCTTTCCGCGTACTGCATCCAGATGACCCAGGTGACTGTGAGCGCTTATCGGGAGTGCAGAACCGCCGAGTCGTGTACCGGGCATGTGGTGGACGGCGGGGGACAAAATTTTTACAACTGGACAATGTTCACCGGAAGCCGTGAGGGTCATCCTATCAACGATGTTGACTGGAACCAGGCTCGACAATATTGCCAATGGGCGGGTGGCGATCTGCCGACAGAGGCTCAGTGGGAGAAAGCCGCGAGGGGAACGGATCAACGTACATATCCATGGGGGGATTCCCCCGAACCGAGCTGTGATTTGTGTAATTGGAATTACTCGGGTTCGGGTTTTCCAATTGGTTGCAATGACGCCGGTTTCGGACCTGGAACCTGGTCCGCGGGTTATCTGAGTTCCAGTGAAGGCGATTCACCGTATGGTCTCAAAGATATGGCCGGTAATGTTTGGGAATGGACACTGGACTGCTATGACCCGTCTTTCTATGAGTCTTGTCCGGATGATTGCACGGACCCATTAAGAACTTTGGCCGGGTGTCCCACCAACCGGCGGGTTCTTCGCGGTGGAAGCTTTGAGACCCATCTCACTTCGCATCTCCGAGTTTCCATGCGCGAAAGAAAAGGTCCCAGCCATAGCGAGTACGACATAGGCTTCCGGTGCGTCATGGCGCCTGTCGAATAGACAAGAAGAAGCTGCTAAGGGGTTAAGGAGTAAATACTTCCTGAAAGTATTCCACAATTGCAGGGCCGCTGAGCTTGTAAGGCCACCACCCGCGATCGCGCGATCGCAGGATTTGGTCGAACTCATCAAGGTTTGATGCGCCGATTTCAGAGTTCGTTGCGTACGCGATGATCGAGATTCCATCCGGATCTTCCGACGGATTCCAACCTTCGGGTTGATCAGCGCTCGAACCCCACTTGTAGACCACCAGGTCTTCCACCGTGGCTTCTGCTGCATTGTGGATGGCGCTGTTGGCTGCATCGTTCGGGGGTGACGGGTCCAGGGGGTCGGTGCTGTGAAACACCATAAGCCTTCTGACCAGCGTGTCCTGGACGTCTTGAGCGCTGTAGCCCCAACCAAGGGCTCCGATCTGGTGGGCCCGCTTGTTGCCCGCTATGGTAACGGCGTTGTCGGTCACGAGGCTCGGGTGGTCGCCGCCGGTAAAAAACTGGACGTTGTTCGCGAAGAAGACGTTTTGCTGGACTACGCCTCCCGGGCGGATTTGTGCCCCGGTGGAAGCCCCGCGAGAAGAAATGGTGCCGCGGTAGATGACATGAGTGTTGTTGGATTGGATATAGAAATTGTGCGAAAACATCGACGGCGGGTGTGGGCCCGCGCCGCCGTCTTCATCGTAACCGTTTCGCCAGCCGTTGAAATCAGCGTAACATTCATCGATCAACAGTCCCGCCGTTCCCGCGATGTAAATGCCCGAGATCCTGTTTGCATGCGCATCCATCCAGTTTTCCGCGTCATTCACCGGGGCGGCCTGGTGAGCGTCCAGGATCATCGTTCGTCGGAGGGTGACGCCAACATGCATATTATCGTCCGAGCCCTGGATCCTGGATTCGCAACCTTCGGTCACCACGTTTTCAAAGAACAGGTTTTCGATCGTTCCCAGCACATCCAGGCAGTACTTGCCCACATACTCTACGTGAAGATCTCGGACAACCACGTTGCTGTGCGTGGCCCAGAGGCGAAGCGCTCCTTCCATGACAGGGCGGGGCCCTTCTCCGTATGACCCGATGAGCACTGGGTGTTCGGGAGATTCGCCGTTGAGTTCTTCACGAAAGCGCTCACCCGGGAAACGGTCGCCTCTCTTAAGCAGGATCCAGTCGGAAGAACCCTCCTGTATACGGGAGCGGGCTTCGGAGAGCGTGGCTATGGGACTGTCCGGGCTTAGGCCGTCGTTATTGTCGTCGCCTGTTTCGGATACGTATATGGTCTTGTGGTTCTGCCCAGGTTCGATAACCGCCCAGCCGTCTTCGTCGAGAGGAAAACGATAGTGAAGGGAGGTGTCAACGTAGCTGTCGTATTCAGACTCGTCGTAATCTATACGGCCGGAGGGTTCCGGATCCACGACGGAACCGTCAACCGGGTCTTGGGTGGACGAATCAACCGGCGGCCCCGCGTCGGGGTCGTCCACATCCGAGTCGACATGTCCATCGCTGTCATCCTGCGTTGAAGAAGATTTTTTGCAGCCGGCCATGCATGCAATGGTCAGTGCGAGAAAAACGCAGCATGCCGTTGTCATGCAGAACAGGCCGGATTTTTTAATGTTCATTTGTAAAACCTCCTTTATGAAACACACCGGAATTCATTTCGATCGATCGAATACACAACCCCCACCTTTACATGGGTCCTGTGAATTTTGAAAACATTTTACCCCTAATGCTTGATCTTCACAATTCGATTTATTCTATTCGATAATGTGAGTGATGTTTTTCGGTTTGTCGATTATAATTTGCAACTATCTTTTTTGCGCGCTGGTTCGTTTTTCAATGATGAAAAAACCGATAGGTTGTTGATGACAATGGGAAACAATAGAAAGGATAAGGAGGTGAATGATGTTTATAGTCGATGAGATGAGAAGGATTCTTGGTTCGCTTTTGCTCATTGTGAGCGCGTGTGTGATGGTTTTGGTTGGCGCCGGATGCTCGGATAATGACGGCGGCGGCAAAGGTGTTAGCGGGGAGTTCCCTTATGTCGAAGAGTATTGCGAGCGATGGCTTGAATGCGACCCCGAATATGCTCCTTTTCAAACTGTAGAGCATTGTATTATAGCGATGAATCATTCGCTCACAGAGCAAATTGAAGAGAGCGGTCCGGAATGCGGCACGGCATACGAGGCAATGATGAAGTGTTTCAGCGAGGAAACCTGTGAACAGATCACTACCACTATAGTTTGCATGGATGAATTATCCGTGGTCACTGAACACTGTGATGACGTTATTGAATAGATCAGACGCTACTTGTATGTGAGGAATAATATGTTTGACTATGTTAAAAATGATTTTTGGGTGTCAAAGTTGTCGGTGTTTTGCCTAGTCCTTCTTTCCGGCTGTTTGTTAACCGCGTGTGATACCAAGGAGTCGAAAACGGCCGATGGGGACGCGGGAGTTTCGGACGCGGAAGTGTTGGACGCGGAAATGTTGGACGCGGAAGTGTTGGATGGGGAAGTTTCGGATGGGGATATTTCCGAGGTGGAAGGCATGCTGGTAAACAGCGGCATCGCGGGCGATTAGTCTCTTTACTATTGGAACGGCGTTGAAGCGGTTTTGCTTGCCCAATCCAAGGAAGCGTCTCTTTGCCATGGAGGTATTTTCTGCGATCGTCCGCCGACAAACACCTTGTCCGCGTTTTCTTTCTATGACTTCCATGGGCCGGGTCACGCGTTCTTCGTGGAGGTGGACCACGAGGATTGGTCCCGGACTCGGATCGTTTCAGTTGATCTGGAAGATGGAGAGTCGGTCGAACTGCAGGAAGACATTCCGCTAGCGCACCAGGACAGGGGAAGACCGGGCTGGGTGTACGGGATGACACGGTGGGGGAAACGCATCTATGTTGCGCTTTTGGTTGACGAAGGAATGGCGCTCTACATGACACCCGAACCGGGTGAACCGCTCATGCACGTATATTCGATGGACATCGACGAAGATCGTTACCCTATCGGCGGATGGTTGGGTGTGAATAGTCGAGGAGTCATGTGGGGTGTGCAGACATCCGTGGTGGGTGATTTGCATTGGGTTTATGATACGGTCTTTATTGATCACGACGGCGGGGTGCTTTTTTCTCCCGACAACATTCCTGTGGATGGAACGCTTTGCGGCGAGGCCGCCCTGGGTGGAAACCACATGGTGGTTGCGGTGAGCATGCCGGAGGATCCGGATGTTTGTCAGACCTTGGTTTTTGATACAGCTACTCTTGAACACCGTATCCTGGATTCGGAAGGGGATGAAACCTATCTGCTAAGGTTCATGCCGTTGTCCCCGGACGGCAGGTTCGCTGTTGAAAGGAACAGGGATGATTCCGATGAGTACTTTGTCTACGATGTCGCAACAGGAGGGCGAATCTTTTCTTTTCACGGAGATCCCATGACGTTCGATCCGGCGGGGGATAGACTTGTTTATAACGTCTATGTCCAGGACCTGGGTTCTATGGAAGTGCGCATGGTGTCGCTTCCCGGAGGCGAAGAAACCCTTCTTGCAGACGGCACGGAGGAGGGGCACGGCTTTATATCGTTTAACAAGCCGAGAGCGCTTTTCGCGTCCGGGGGAGCCGTAATTCTTCCAACGGGTACATCTGGGCTCATGGGCTGGGAGAACGTGGGAATCCGGATGGTGATTCCTGATACCGGAGAGTATTACGATCTCGAACCGCCTGCTTTCAGCGAGGTGTTTTACCGGGCTATGAACCTTTCACAGGACGGGAAGATGCTTTTCTACCTGGATCCCGTAGATGACCGGTTGACCTTGACGGCCGTGGACCTGGATACGCTGGAGCGAATGCACCCGTTACAAAACTTCCAATCGCATGTAAGGGGATTTCGGTTGGGGACCGACCCGCTTGTCGAATATCAGTGAAATCGATGGCGGTCTATCGAATCAAAAATATCAATCGAATGGCATTGCTCTGAACTTGCCTTTGATTGCGTGCGTATCATCTTTTATGTCGATTTCACCTTCAATGGCATCTTCGGTTGATGAAGTGATTTTGAGGGTGCCGGAGATTTTGCCTTTGCGGAAATCATGGTCCACACTTTTTCCATCTTTTACTACGGTGATAGTTGCAGACTCGATCTTGTTGAAACGTTCCGCGTCACCGGTGTATTCACCTGTCGCCATGGGCGGATCTCCTCTTCCTCCTGATGTGCCTTCCGCTCCGACAAAGAACACGGTCACCCGAATGTGATCATCTCCCTCAAGATCCGCGCCCAGAGAGATCGAGCCCTTGCGAGGATCCAAATTGAAATTAGCCAGGTAAAGCCTGGCCGAGGCCGCTTTCGCCCTTTCGAATCCTCCGCTCCCGTCAGGCCATGAAAATGTCATCGTGGACTTATAGAGGTGCCCGGACTCCAATTCCATTAACTTGTCATTCACCCCTTCATAGCTCACTTTGATGCCGGCCTTTGATTCTTCCGCGCCTTCGGCTTTACTATCTTTTTTCTTTTTGTCGCAGCCTGAAACCGAAATGCTCAGAACAAAAAACGAAAGCATCGTCACCCCAATTATTTTTAACCGGTTGTATGAGTATGCTGTTTTGAATGTTTTCATAATCGCTCCTCCTTGAGTGTTGTTAAACGCCGGCACATGAGCCTTTGTGGACGGATGCTCATTTCGCCGAAGAGATGTATTCGGCGTTATGATTTTGATCAAAGCGTATAAGCTGCCGCCGGTTATGGGTCAAGCATTAAAAAATATTTTGACACTTTTGTATTATGACGGTGTGTGGGCAAGACATAACCTCAGTGTTCGTAGCCTTCGGTGTCTTTATAGGTCTTGTGAATCAACCCGGCAGCGTGTTCCGGAGGCGCATAGATGGTGTAGAGCTTTAGATCTTTATCGCCCGTGTTGTTGACCTTGTGCCAATATCCGGCCGGGATGAATATCGCCCAGTCGTCGGATACTTTTTCGTCGAATGTAAGGTCATCCTTGCTTTTTCCCATGCGGATGCGTCCTTCACCCTGCTCTATCCTGATGAACTGATCGTGATCATTGTGCACTTCGAGGTCGATTATTTCTCCCGGCTTCAACGACATGAATACCATCTGCAAATACCTGCCCGTCCATGCCACCTTTCTGTAGTTTTCGTTTTCAATGGTACCCTTCTCTATGTCCAGGACCCATGGTTTCCCGCCCTCGGCTTTGTCTACTGTTGCCTTGGGTTCCTTGTCAATCTCGTCCGCGGGTTCTTCCTCCACCGGCTTTTCGACTTTTTCTTTCGCTTCCGTATCTTCCGGCTCGGCTTTTTCTTTGCAACCGCTCATCATTGCCGCAGGTATTGCTAGGGCCGATACAAGCATGGCTGTTTTCGTCCACTTGGAAATTTTCATTTTCATCTCCTCCTTTTTGTCCTCTTTCGGATCTTGTGTTTGTCTTGAAATTCTTTTTTGTTTCGTCCTTTCCTCTTTGTTCTTTGTTCTTTATTCAACGTCTCCCAGGTTTCAATGTAAGGCTGATTCCCAGCCGGTCAAATATTGCCACAACTTCTCTTTTGCACTCTCGCGATTCTCCGGTACTCTTTTACAACCGGTATGCGCTTTGAAAAAAAATTCCAAATCTTGCTTACACTGATTTAACCTGTGACTTCCGGTGATATTTCGCGGGTGTTTTTGAGGATGAGATTGTGAAAAAAGAAATGCAGAGTATTCGGTTGTTTTTCAATGGTAGGTGGATTGCCTTTGAGTTTTCCGGTTTGTTTTCGGGTTTTTCGTTCTTTGTTTTTCCGTTGGCGTTATTTGCGATTGTTTTTGCAGTTGCCTGCGGGCCGAAAACGTCTTCTACGAAAGAGTTCGAGGATGCCGGCTTGATCGATGCAGCGATAGTGGATGGTGGTTTTGAAGACGGTGGAGAGATCTCGGACGGAGGCAATGAATGGGACGGGGGGAATGTGGATGGTGGAGCGGTATGGACCGGACCCGAAGTCGAGGTGGTTTTCCAGGATGGGTTTCCCCGGTTGTCGATCGATGGGCGCATAGAATGGCCGTACTTTTTCGCGGCCAACACGCAGGTTGGGTTGCAGGATGACTGGGAAGCTTTTGATCGCCAGCTCGAGCTTGCTAAACAATTTTCAGTGCCCATTGTTTCGATGTGCATGGGGGCATGGGAGTTTTCAGATTCAAACCAACTTTCTCCCGAGATGCGTGATGTATTCGATCGTGTTGTGACACATCATCCCGACGCTTTCTTTCTGCCCCGGGTGTATGTCCACAGCATGGACTCCGAAGGGGTTGTTCTCCAGGATTTCTCGGGTGATGAGACAGAGCATGTGTTTAATACTCTCTCGGATGATTGGATAGAGGAAAGACGGGCTAGCCTGGGCGAACTGTTGTTGCACCTCGATTCGGAATACCCCGGCCGCATGATGGGAGTCCATCTATCCTACCTGGAAACCGGGGAATGGTTTTTTCCGGGCGCGCCCGACGGGCTGTTTGCGGACTACAGCGAAGGGATGAAAACCGCGTTCTGCGATTGGATGGGACTCGCGGATGACGATCCCGGTTGCCGGATTCCGGATGCTTTGGTTCGCGACACTCCGAACGTGGGCAATGTTTTCCTGGACAAAACGGATGATGGGACAAAAAGAGCGATCCGTTTCAACCGGTTTATTTCAGAACAGGTTGTAAAGGCCATATCCGGACTGGCACGGACTTCGAAAGAGGTTTCCGGCGGAAAGGCCATGGTCATGACTTTTTACGGGTATCTGTACGCTCTCGCGGACCGCCGGCTTACAAGCAGCGGTCACCTGGCTTTTTCACTTCTCCTGGAGGATCCGAACATAGACGCGATTGTGGCCCCATATCAATACGGTCAGGAATCGAGACGATTGGGGGGGGCGATGTTGCCGCATGGCCCCGTGGATTCACCAGCACTCCATGGAAAGCTCTGGATACATGAAGACGATACCCGTACTCATCTCTGCTCTCCATGGGGGGCGTTTGCCTGCAACCAGGCAGAGACCTTGACACAGACGGTGTATTATCTCCGCAGAAATGCGTTCACTGCCGCTCTCCACCAAAATGGGATTTACCTGTTCGATCTCTTGCTTGGAGGCTGGTTCGGACAACCTGGTGAACCGACTTCGACCGATATATGGCTCAATGTCGCGCTCATGCGGGAGAGGTTCGAGCGGCTGCAGAATACATCGGGACCCCGGATGACTCCCGAGATAGCTGTTTTTGTAGACGACCGCTCTTCGGCATATTTGCCGGTGGGAGGAGTCGGCGGGCAGGGCGGAGATTTCAATCGGCGGATTCAGAAGGATGTGACTTCGGTTCTTTCGCGGCTCGGAACTCCCGTGCGCCATTATCTCCTGTCGGATCTTGCGCATCCTCAGTTTCCGCACGATGAGATAAAGATGGCCGTGTTTTTGAATGCTTTCAGGGTGGACGAAACAAAGAGGCAGCACATCAGGAACAAGTTGGAACAGGGAGGGAAAACACTTGTCTACTTTTATGCTCCCGGTGTTATGGACGAGAATGAAGAGGTGTCGGCCGCTCTTGCATCCGACCTGTTGTCCATATCACTCCACATGAACTCCGACCCTGCTTCTCTTACAACGGAAATTCAGGCCGGTGGACCCATACCCGAAATAACAGCCTTAGCCGGAGCGCATTACGGCCCGGGTTACGGGGTTGCACCCTGGTTCCATACTGAAGATCCTGACGTGGAAATCATGGGACGGTACTTCGGTCGCGGAGATGCGTCATTCGTCTTTCGCGACATGGGAACGCACAAGGTTGTGTTTTCAGGTGCTCCATCTCTCCCGGTCGAAGCCTTCATCGGTCTGGCTCGGGAAGCGGGGGTTCACATTTATTCAAGTACTCCGGGAGACAACGTGGAAGCACATGGAAACGCGTTGATGCTCCACAATGATACCGATTATCCCGGGGTTCGCACCATTGAGCTGCCGTTTGCCGCCGGTCGGGTGATTGAAGATACATTGGGGTCGGAAGTTGAGGTATGCACGAATTGCTCCACGTTCGAGACGTTTTCGATGGATCCGGGCGCGGTTGTAGTTTATTGGATAGAGTGACGGCAGGAAAGAAAGGCAATAAACAGCGAAAGGAAAGAAAAATGAAAACCTGGAAACACAGGATTACGGTTCACGAAGCGGTTGAAATACTCGATAACCTGAACGAAAAGGTGGAATATGTGCCGGATACCGTCTATTGCGATGAAAAGGGGGGGTGCTTTTTTGATGAAGACCCCGGCTATTTCATAAAGTCAATTGAAAAGATCCTGGACAAGACGGGTTCAGAGGGGTGGGAACTGGCGAATGTCACCTTGAGATCGAACCAGATGATCTGTTTTTGGAAGAAACCAGCTGCATGAAAGCGATCCCTTTGAAGCGTTTACCAGTAATGCTTGGTCTTGATGTCAATCGCCATGTGGAGCAGTTTGCATGGTCATTGTGTGTGATCACAGCAATCGTTGCGGTCGCGGTGGTTGTCTTAACCGGTTGCAAGGGATCCTCTTACTGTTCGGCCCGGGACGGCGGCCTGGACGCGGATGCCGAACATGATGCAGGAGAAGAACTCGTGGATGGAGGCGACGGAGGAAAGGAAGAATTTCCCCAGCCGGACCCCGAATGCGTTGAAAACGGGTGTTTGAGATTCATAGACAAGGTTGGGGATTTTTCAAAAGAGTACCTTTCGGGCTATCTCGAAGACGGGGTGGACATCGACAACGGGTACTCTGTTTTCTACCTGGTGTATTATACCGGAGGCAGGGAATCATCGGGTGTTGTGACCATTCCCTTTGAAGCCGAACCCCCGGCGGAGGGTTATGCGATTGTCGCTAATGCTCACGGTACGACCGGAGTGGGGGACGCGTGCCGTCCCTCGGCCGGTGTATTGGGAGCGGGCCTTGCCGGCGCTTTCGGCGCGCGGGGTTTTATCGGCGTGGCGACAGACTATCCCGGACTGGGCACCGAAGGTACACATCCTTACCTTGTCGGAGAATCTGCGGGTAAAGCTGTTTTGGATAGCTTGCGTGCTGCTAGACAGTCCGCCGGTTTGTCAGGGGTTTCCTTTTCGGATCGTTACGCTGTGGCCGGCTTAAGCCAGGGCGGGCATGCATCGCTTTTCGCAGCCGCTCTCCACGGGGAATATGCTCCGGATCTTGATATACGGGGTTTTGCTGCAGCGGGACCGGCCATGGTGTGGCATGAACACTGGAGCGCCGGAGCTTCGATTGACGGACCGCACCTCGTTTATCACGCACTTGCGATTTGGGCATGGTCGAAGCATTACGGTTATTCGGGTCCCCCGGTTTTTGGAGACGCCCCGGCCCCGTTCATGGATGACTACATGGAAAACCGGTGCGTATACGACGTAAACGGGGAGGACACTCTCAGCCCGGTGATTCCGGAAGTATTGGACGAACTGTTCAGCGAAGCTTTTGCCGAAGCTTATCTGACGGGCGAATGGGGGGAGTACGAATTGTTCGGCCAGGCTTTTGAGTCCAATCGCGTCGGCCCTTACGAGCAGACCGCTCCCCTTGTGATATACCAGGGCGCGCTTGATTTCGTGACACCTGAATCTCACACAAGCGATGGAGTGGCTGCGTTGCGAAACAGCGGATTGGAAGTGGAATACGTGATCGTGGCTGAAGGCAGTCATACGGATATCGCTTTCGGACCGGTTGCATATCTCCAGTTGAAAACGGATGAGTCGATAGAATGGATACGCGCCCGAGTGAGCGAAGATTGAGCGCTGAGAAACAAACTATTCGAAGTACAGCCATATCGGCGCGGTGAGCGCTATCTGCACCGGGCCGTCGTTGTCGTATATATCTTCGGAAATGACCTGGAGGTAGAAATACGTGTTTTCATACACTGTTACCTCGGGAAACCAGTAGACGTTCATGGGGTCGTCATCATCGCCCGGTTGCATTTCCGCGGCCACGACTCCACCCTTTGTAACGAGCTGCATTTCCAACACGGGTTCATTGTCCATCACTTTCACCGAAAAACGAACGGTGTTTTCCGCAAGGGTGACATGTGACCCCATCCACGCATCCTTGTGCTTGAATACGATCTTGATATCGGGGTCATCGCTCGAATAGAGTCTCCGTGCGTGCATGGCTTCGATGAGATGATCTTTTGTCAGGTCCTCGCCCACGTAAACGGTTCTGTGCGAGTTCATCGACATGCTATGGTTGTCTTGATTGCTGGTCGGCGCGACGTGCCAACCGTTGTCGAGCGCCTGGATATAGTAAGGGATGAACTCACCGTCATTGTTGCCGGTGTTTTTGTTGCCCGTCTCTATGGCGAACATATGACTGATGACATTGCTTTCGAGTTTGAGATCGTTGAAAACATCGTACTCGCGGCCCGGGTGGTTGAACTGCCCCATCCCGTCATTGTCTTCGATCCAATCGTAAAACTTACTGATCTGAAAAATGTTGTACGCCGCGGTATACTTTGCTGTTTCAAAAACATTGATGTGGCCGTAGTAGGGGTGACTCCACTCAAAACCTCTCAGGGCCACGAAAACCCCGTCTTCGGTGAAAGCGGCGACCTCGGTTTCAATCAGGTCCCATTCATGGCTGAAGATCTGTTCGGCATGGTCGGTCATTGCGTAGAAATCCACCTGCTCATCGTATTTCGCCCATGTGAGAACCTCGTTCGGCGTTCCCTCTCCATCGGATACGCCGCTGTGACTGTGAAGATTCCCGAAATAAAAGTTCATGTCT
>SLPX01000141.1 GCA_007131745.1 Myxococcales bacterium | reverse complement strand
GCAGAATAACGAGTTATGTCAAAGACATTGCTGCATCACGCACTATAATCATCGGCATCGCAAGGGAAGAGTTCGAGGCATGGCTGGTAGCGGATCATGAGACCGTAAACCACATACTCGAAACAACAATGAAACGTCCTAAAAACCCGGAAAAAATGAATCCGCGTGAAGCAAAAGAATTGCTTGCAAATTGGATTGGTAAAAAAAAATCCGAATTGGATTCCAAGCAAATACGTTGTGAAATAGCCGGAAGATGCAACCTTGGTGCTGTGGAAACTCGATGTAGAAAAGGTTTCGGGAGTTTTTTGAACGATCTGACGAGCGTAACTTCCGAAGGACGGTCTAAGAATTGAATTTCTTCCCCGCCCGATTCAATGTTCTGTTTGCCGTTTCAAATGGATACCTTTGTTATACGCTTTGAAATGACTTCCGCCAAGTTCGACATGAGGTGAGATTATGAATTCAACGTTGCCGTCGGTTTTGCTCGCAGCGCTCGCCATACTGGTTGCCGGCTGTGGGGCTCGAGACAACCGTGTCCACCAGCAGACAGAAGCGCCTCATGAGGATGAACCGGAAAAAGCGGAAAGCGTTGACAGCGTTGACCGTCTTTTGAAAGATAATGAAATGAAACCCGTGTTCCCCAATATCGAGGCAAGGTATCGAAAAGACAGCCTTGACGTGATTGAGTCCTACTGCACTGGACGCGGTATCGGGCCTTTGGGAAAAAATCGGGTTCGTCTTTTCGTTCAGCCAATGGGAATCGTTTCCGAAGCCATCGAGGTTGATTTCGCGAGTCGAACAATGACAGTGCATCCCGGAACACATGGAAAGGGAGACATCGTTCATACTCTGCTTGACGAAGATCAGATTGCACAGATCAGAGCGCTTGTAGTTTCCCCCGAATTCAGGAAAATTCCGTCGGAAAACCGGACAGTGGGGCTGGATGGCACCTCGTTCTTGATGGAGGCATCTATCGATGATGCCTATTATTGGGTGCTGCACTGGTCTCCTGACGATGAATACCTTATCAGGGTAGTCGATCAGATTCGAAACGCAAAAAGCAAATGAGCCGCCGAAGGGAGAGTTTCATGCAATCAACGAGGACATCTACGCGTACTTTTGAGCCGGCGCCGGCTTTGACTCTGATTCTGGCGCTGGCGCTTGTTGGTCTTGGCCCATCCTGCAGCAAAAAGGGTAATGAAACAGAAAGAGACGCCACGGTTGAAAGTGACGGGTCCGTTGAGCATGACGGTTCTCAGACCGGTGATGGAGAGGCGGATCCCGGAGACGGCACCCTGACACCGGACGGCTCGATTGCTACATGTGACCCCATACAAGCGCCTTTGCCTGATTGGTACGCGGCTCCGAATGGAAGCCCGGGTGGCCTCGGCACTGCAGACGACCCGATGGATCTTGCAAGCCTCATGAGCAACGAGGGTCCGGTGCAGCCCGGAGAAAGAGTGTCCCTGGCCGAGGGGGTTTATGTGGGGCAGTTTCTATGCAACGTCTCAGGAGCGGAGGGCTCTCCCATCATCTTCGCAGCCGCGCCGGGGGCCAGGGCAACCCTGGATTCCAACACTCCGGGAGATAACGACACTCTCACGATCCAGGGCAACTGGGTGGAGATACACGACCTTGAGATCACCAGCAGCGCCACCGACCGCATGGAGATGGTAGACGGCGTGACCTTTTACGGTCAAAATAGCAAGCTGGTTAATTGCATAATCCACAACACGGCCATGGGCGTAGGTTTCTGGTCGAACGCGGTCGACAGCGAACTCTACGGCAACATAATCTACAATAACGGCTACGAGGGCACGAGTCGAGGCCACGGTCACGCAATATACACGCAGAACAACACGGGCACAAAACGCATCGTGCAAAACGTAATGTTCTTCGGTTTCGGCTTCGGCATCCACGCCTACACCGAAGGAGGCCACATTCGCGGCTTTGACATTCTGGAAAACGTGTGGTTCCGGGTAGGCGCCTCCCGGCCGGGGAGCTCAACGGGCGGGACCTCTGATGGATGTTTGGTGGGCGGGCTGCAGCCCGTGGCCCGGACACACCTGAGCGGCAACCACTCATTCGGCCCCACCGTAGAGGCACGCAGCATACAGCTGGGCTGGGGCGGCTCGGTGCAAAACGAAGACGTGACCCTCACCGACAACTACATTGTTGGTCGCTTCGCAGCCAACGGCTCCTGGGAAAGCGGAACCATTACCGGAAACACCTTTCACTCAGACCTCAGCGGGGTTGATCCCGCGGACTATCCCGACAACACTTGGTCTGATACCCTGCCTACGGGATACAAGGCGGTGATCCAGCGAAATGCTTACGATCCGGGCCGCGCCCAGCTAATCCTGTACAATTGGGATGAGGAGGAAAGCCTCCCGGTGAATCTGTCCGGCCTTGTGCCCATAGGTTCGACCTACACCATCCACAGCATCTTCGACCTCTGGGGTGAACCGGTTCTCAATGGTGCTTACCAGGGAGGCGAGATTGAGTTGCCCATGGGTTCGGTCCCTCCGCCTCAGCCAAACGGGGACCCGACGGCCATCATGGGCGCAGACGATCCTGGTCGAGCTTTTGGTGTATTTGTGCTGCGTTCAGCGTGCGCGCTGCAATAAACCATCCGCAGTCCATGCATCGACTGCTCAGCGACAGTTCAACAGCCGTCGGTGCCCCATATCGGCTTATTGCAGTTCGTCAAGGCCGAGTCTGTTGCAAAGTCGGTGGGCTCATCGTCGAAATTGGCCACATCCCAACAGGTGAGGTCTTGGTTAAAAACTGTAGCATCTTTGAACATCATGATCATGTTTGTGACTTTTGAAGTATCCCAGCTTCCGATGGGTTGATTGAAGCTGCTCGCACCGGTAAACATCAAACCCATGCCCGTCACATTAGAGGTGTTCCAGCCGCCGATGGGTTGGTTGAAAGAACTTGCTCCATTGAACATTCCGTGCATGTAGGTGATGTTGGCCGTGTTCCAGCCGCTGATATCACCGTTAAAGCTTACGGCTTCATAAAACATGTACGGAACAAATGTCACGGATGCGGGTAAAGTCGGCGGCAGTTCAACAAGATTGATCGCCCCTTTAAAAGCGCCGCTGAGACTTTCTAAACCCAGATCACCCCAGCTTTCTACTCGAATGATTTTCTCGGGGTTGTCGTATGCGGGTGAAAATCCATTGCCGAACTGGCTTAACGTGCCTGCAATCCTGATTCTGTACTCACCATCCGTCGGGTACTCACAGCTAACCTGCCCTGAAGTGGTTTGTGTTGTGGGGCAAGTGGTGTTGGCAGTGCTGTTTCCCCAGTCAATTTGCACGTCAATCAAAAAAGCATTCAAAGGCAGGGTTACTTCTGTTCCATCTCTCACATCCGTATTCACAATTATGTGCATGGCTTTGGCCGCGCAAAAACTTCCATTGCTACCCCATTCGGGTTTGTTCTCCGCAACCAACGCGGAGTTAGCTCCAAACCCTGTGGGCTCTGAAGAGATATTTGAAACGTTCCAGCATGTCAGATCCTGGTTGAAGCTTGTGGCTTCATGAAACATGTAAACCATATTAGTTACATTCGAGGTGTTCCATCTTCCGATATCTTGGTTGAAGTTTCTAGCGACATTAAACATTACATTCATGTAAATTACATTCGACGTGTCCCAATTTCCGATATCTTGGTTGAAGTTTGTGGCGCGGTGAAACATGGAGGCAATATTGGTTACATTTGCCATGTTCCAATTGCCGATATCCTGGTTGAAGTTTGTGGCGCCGGCAAACATGCTCCGCATGCTCGTGACATTTTGAGTGTTCCAGTTTCCGATGTTTTGGTTGAACGCGCTCGCGTCACGGAACATATCGTCCATGTTAGTAACGTTCAGTGGGGGTTGTGCAACCTCAACCAGATTGGAAGCTCCCCGAAAGGCGCCACTTAGACTTGTCAGCCCCAGCTCACCCCAGCTTAACAAACGCGTTATCTTGTCCGCGTTGCTATACCCATGACCTTCAAGGCCGAAAGCTTGAAGACTGCCGGTAATACGAATCGTGTACTCCCCTTCAGACGAGTAGTAGCATGTAGGGGTTTCAGCCCAAGTAAAATGGGTGGGGCAGTCGCCCGAGTTGGCGGTTTCATCACCCCAGTCGACGGTGATATCGATGTTGTCATAGGCAAAAATGGGCAGGGTGACTCCGGTGCCGGCAGACAGCGTGGTATCTACCACGAGGATCATGGCCGAGTCCGTTACGCCGGTGCATTCGCCCAAATCAAACCCGGAACAGTCGGCCGAACAGCGCAGAATTCCGCTCTCAAAACCCTGGCTCATGCACGTCTCCCCCCGAAGGTCGGTTCCGTCACATACTTCCCCCTCTTCCGCGATGTTGTTTCCGCACGACACTGTGCCGCTGCATCCGCTGGAATCAAACCCGGAACAGTCGGCCGAACAG
>SLPX01000140.1 GCA_007131745.1 Myxococcales bacterium | reverse complement strand
TTTACGCGTTTCGGTTCCGGCCGTCTCGAATAGAAGAGCTTGCAGCCGGGCTTGAAGGCTGTTTCATAAAACTAAAAGCAGATCTTACTGTTTTTTGCGATTATCTTGAAGAGGTCGGCGCTGATTGAAACGGAATGCTTTATTTCACCTTCCCATGAAATGGACTCACCACCGGTGTTTGTAACATTTTTTTTACCGATCCATCTTCAGCCCTGAACCACTCCCCAGCCGTGGTTGCATTTCCGATTGCCGCTGCTATGTTCATGCTGCAAAGTTAAATTTTAACTCCGAGCCTTTTTCGCCTGTAGCCGAGTTTGATTCCAGGTATGGCGGAAGGCCCGGGTTGGAAAAGAAATTTTCCAGCCTCCCGTGTTTGGAAAGGAGTCTGCATGTCTTACAAGCCGTTTAGGGCTGACTCAAAACATTGGAAAACGTTTTATTTTGAAGGCAAGGGGCGCGTTTCCAACATCGGATTCGAGGATTCATGAAGTTGATGAACGTAAAGAGTCCGGATGACGCTTTGCGCATCCTGGATCGGTTTCAGCCGTTGCAACCGGAAACCGTGAAGTTGGAGGAAGCGGGAGGCAGATATTTGTCCGTTGATTTTATGGCGGGTGAAGACGTGCCTGCTTTTGATCGCTCCACAATGGACGGTTACGCAGTCAGGGCAGAAGACACGTTCGGCGCGGGTGAATCCATGCCGGGATTGCTGGAATGCAAAGGGGAGATCTTGATGGGTACGGTTCCGCCAGTGGTTGTCGGACCGGGGGAGTGTTTCCAGATTCACACCGGAGGAATGCTACCGCAGGGCGCGGACGCTGTTTTGATGGTGGAAGACACGGAAGTTGTAGGAACATCCATCCAGTGTTTTTCGCAGGTCGCGCCGGGCGAAAACGTGATTCATCGCGGGGAAGACATCAAGAAGGGGGATGTTGTCATTCGAGCCGGACGGAAAATCCGTTCACCCGAGTTGGGTGTGCTTGCATCGCTGGGAGTGGAAGAAATCGCGGTGCATCGCCGGCCCGTGGTCGGCATTCTTCTTTCCGGAGACGAGGTGGTGGAGTGGAAGACCGGGAAATTGGAACCGGGAAAGATCCGGGACAGCAATGCTTTGGCAATCGAGTTCATGTGCCGGCGGGCCGGAGCGGAAGTCATGGTGGGCGGGGTTCTGCCGGACCGATTGGACGCGTTCATGGAGAAAAGCCGGGCCATGCTTGAAAAAGTTGATTTTCTCGTATTTTCCGGCGGAAGCTCGGTCGGAACACGCGACTTTACGGGACGAGCGATGGCCGCCCTCGGAAAACCGGGCTTGCTCGTGGAGGGCATCTCTGTCAAACCCGGTAAGCCGACATTGATTGCGGATTGCGACGGCAAACCCGTGCTCGGGCTTCCGGGCCATCCCGTGTCGGCCTTGACTATTTTCCAGATTTTCGGAACAAGGATTCTTCAGCGGCTTGCCGGATGTAAGACAATCGATTTCAAGCCTTCGGTTCGGGCCGAGCTTTCCAGGAATATACCATCCACTACCGGGCGGACGGATTACGCGCGGATTCGACTCGAAAAACAGGATGAGAAGAATATTCCGACAGCTATTCCGGTTTTCGGCCGATCGGGAATGCTCAGGACACTGGCCGAAGCGGATGGTTACCTGGTGGTGAAAGCTGAAAAGGAAGGTTTGTCGGCCGGAGACACGGTGGATGTTTATCTGATCGAGTGACAAGACGAAAAATGGTGACCAATTGAGAAAAGTGTACCTGAACAATATCCCCAGGCAGGAAGCTCTCGAACGTTTTTTGCGGGAAGTCGAAATTCCACGAAAAGAAGAAGAGGTCCCTGTGCGGGAAGCACTGGGCCGGGTGACCTCCAGGCCGGTAACCGCCGCGCTTTCAATGCCCGGTTTTCATTCGGCCGCGATGGACGGAATCGCGGTTTCTTCGGCCAAGACTTTCGGCGCTTCGGATCAGAATCCGCTCAGATTGGAAAAGGGTGAAGGTTTCAGTTTCGTAGATACGGGAAACCCGCTGCCCGCGGGGTGTGATGCAGTAATTAAAATCGAAGAGGTGCATTTTCCGAATGACGAAACCGCGGAAATATTGGCGCCCGCCAAACCTTGGCAACACGTACGCGCCGTCGGGGAAGACGTGGTCGCGGGGGAGTTGATCGTTTCGTCACATCACCGCCTCCGACCCGCGGACCTGGGAGCATTGGCGGCAGGGGGGATCGCATCAATAAAAGCGCTCCAAAAACCCTCAGTCGCTGTCATTCCCACCGGGTCGGATCTTGTTCCGGCCGACGGAACGAGACCACCCGGGTCGGTGCCCGATTTCAACAGCATTGCAATCGAGGCTTATTTGAGGGAATGGGGCGCCGCCCCCCTTGTGTCGCGAATCATTGAAGACGACTTGGAAGCACTTTTAAGCGCTGTCGGCGAAGCCACGGACAAGGCCGATGTCGTCTTGATTATCGCGGGCTCGTCCGCTGGAAGAAAAGATTACACCTACCACGTCGTCAAGGAACTGGGAGATGTTTTTGTTCACGGAGTAGCTACCAAGCCCGGCAAGCCGACCATCCTTGGAAGGGTACATGATAAACCGGTGGTCGGGCTCCCGGGTTACCCGGTGTCCGCGTACATGAGCCTGGATTGGTTTGTCCGACCCCTATTGAACCGTTACCTGGGACAGGCGGAAACAAAGAAGGAAAAGATGACGGCCCGTCTGGGACGGCGGGTGGTTTCCACCATGGGGTCGGAGGAACACGTTAGAATGTCCGTCGGCTTTGTCGGCGACCGGCACGTAGCCGTTCCGCTTACCCGGGGAGCGGGGGTCACCATGTCGCTGGTGAGCGCGGACGGCTTGTTGATCATACCGCCCGAATCACTCGGCTGCGAACAAGATGAAGATGTGGAAATTCATCTCTTCAGGCCGGCCGCGGCCATAAGAAACAACCTGCTTGCAACGGGAAGTCATGATTTGATCATCGACCTGCTTGCAACCGCGATCAGGGAGAGAAATCCCGAAATGTCGCTTTCATCCGCCCACGTGGGCTCCATGGGAGGTATATCCGCAGTGGCAGCGGGCCGTACGCACTTTGCCGGGATTCATCTCTTCGATCCCGAAAGCGGGGAATACAACATACCCTACGTGAAACGTCACCTTCATCGTATGGAAACCGTCTTGGTAACCTTGGCGTATCGTATGCAGGGCTGGATAGTTCCTCCGGGCAACCCGGACAAGGTGAAGGGTCCGGCGGAAATCGCGGGAAAAAGCCTGCTTTTCGTGAACCGTCAAAAAGGCGCCGGAACAAGGCTTTTACTTGATCACCTTTTGAAAGAAAACGGCATAGATAGGAGCGAAATCCAGGGTTATGGGAGAGAAGAACACACCCACCTGAACGTAGCCGCGGCGGTGGCCGCGGAAACGGCACGGGTCGGCCTCGGTATTTTGCCCGCAGCCAAGGCTTTCTCCCTGGATTTCATTCCGGTGGCTGAAGAACGATATGATCTCTTGATGACCCGCGATTTTTACGATTCGCCGGCCGGAAAGCTTATAGTGGAAATCATCACCGACAAAAATTTCATCCGCAAGGTCGAAAACATGGGCGGCTACAGCATGCGTGAAGCATCCATGTTGAGAGAGTGTTGAACGAGAACGCAGGTTTGAATGTAATACAGGGCATGACATGGATAGGCTTATAGACAACTTCGGCCGGATGCACGACTACCTTCGCGTATCCATAACCGACCGGTGCAACATGCGCTGCGTGTATTGCATGGGTTGCGAAGATGCAAAGAGCCACGTTTCCCATTGGGAACTTCTACATTACAAGGAAATACTGGAAGTCGTCGAGTGCGCCGCGGAAATGGGTGTCGCCAAAATCCGGCTAACGGGCGGCGAACCTCTCGTGCATGACGACATTTTGCAAATAACAAGGTCCATCAAAAACATTTCGGGGATTAAAGACCTCTCTCTGACCACGAACGGCATGTTGCTCGGAAACGCCGCCGAGAAACTGAAGTCCGCGGGTCTTGACAGGGTGAACATCAGTTTGGATTCCCTGAACCCCGCGCGCTATCGTAAAATCACCCGCGACGGCAACCTTGAACAAGTTCTGTTCGGAATAGACCAAGCGTCGCGCCACGGCCTGGAACCGGTGAAGATAAACATGGTGCTGATGAAGAACATCAACGACGATGAGATATCCGACTTCCTGAATCTTTCTCTCGATCGAAATCTTCATGTGCGCTTCATCGAGTACATGCCCATCGACGGTCATGACGAAAACTACAAGGATACTTTCATACCCGCGTCCATCGTGAAAAAAACCGCGGAGGCGGCTTCCATCCACCTGAACCCGATCCAACATCCGCTAGCCGCGGGACCGGCCGAGCACTATTCCATCTCCAAGGACGGCAAAAAGGGAACAATCGGGTTGATCAACTCGGTAAG
>SLPX01000426.1 GCA_007131745.1 Myxococcales bacterium | reverse complement strand
TCTCGCTTATCTCAGCCATCACGATCTTTTCGTCCGGTGTGTTTCTTTCCAGAAGCTTTCTGCAATCATCCAACCCTCTGATATGAAGGTTATGAACGGAACGATCCGTCACCGTCGGCCTGAACCAACTGTAATAAACTTCCAGAGCGCTGTTTCGACTTCCATCCAGGTTTCTGAAGCAACGCTGGATATGCACCCTCCTTTCCATCGCCGTCTGTATGATCCGGGCCTCCTCAGTCAAATCCTCTAAACCGAGCCTGCCGCCTGGAGGGAGCGCCGTGGATTCACGATCTGTGTCCCTCTCATGCTCGGGTTTTACGTCTCGCCTCATGAAATACCACGACGCCCCGGCCACCACGAGCACCACGACCACCGTTACAAGTAAAAATGCAGACTTGATTTCTTTCATTAAAAACACCCATGCAGGCGACTGTCGCCTGTTTTAGATTCTTCCGTCTATTTCGAGAAATTACATGAAACCGGTCTAAAACACAACACGGCCCCACCGGCAAGCATCCTGAGGCAAATCTCAAATATCGGGTCCGTCCGTCTCCTGATCTTCTGAAACATCATCCAAAGGATCATCGGTAGGAACCTGTGGTAACGGTCGAGGTGGAGGTGGTGGAGGCGGTGGAGGCGGTTGAGGAGACGGTGAAACTTCCGCTGGTCTTAGCGGCGGCGGCGCTGTTCCAACTCGACGAGCGCTGGATGAAACACGCGCGCGTATCGTCAAACCGAACATCACGATGTGGGATGGAGCAAACCTGAAGTAATCACCCGGGTCATCCAGAACCGGGCGCCAGTAGTTGTATTCCGCGGTGAAATAGAACTCGTCCGAAAACTTGATCTCGAATCCTGCGTTCATCACCACCAACCCGTCGCCATGGCCTTTCCACTTGTTTTGATACTCAACTTCCTCGCTTGTTTTCTCCCTACCAAAAACCCAGAAAGTGTTGTAGCCGAGCGCTGCATAAGGAGTAAGCCAACTAGCGACATCGTAACTCGCCATTATCGACAAGGGAATGTTGAGCACCCATGACCCCTTGGGCGCCCACAACTGGGCGGCAGTGCCGACCCCGCCCAGGAAGGAGACGGCAAGCGGGCTGGAGGGTTGGATGAAATTGTACTTTACATCCGTGGCGAAACCTCCCGCCAAAAAAAGCTTCAATCCAATATCCAGGTCGTCTCTTACTCCGTAGCGTGCGTTCAAGTTGATCGGAAAATTAGCTACCGACCGGCTACTCTTAGCCATTTCTGAAGGGTCGTCTTCTGCCCTCATCCTGATTACCTCATTGTGCACATATCCGAAGTGAGCGGATACATCCAAATGCCCTTTCGGGGTGGGCCTGGCGCTTTGCATGTGACCCAGGCCGCAGCCCGCGGAGAGAAAAGAAAAAAAGGCCAGGGAGATGATGACCTTCAAGTTTTCACGAGTTTCATGACTCATTGGATTCATCTCAGCGCCTCCAGTTCTTTCACGATGTCGTCGGCGCTCGCGTGCTTGTCGCAAATCGACCTGAATTCCTCATTCGTCAAGGGCTGCATATTGAGAGGAAGTTTTACCTCGCGCGCCTCATCGATAAGGAGATAATAGTGATGAGACACGAAGTCGTTCATCTCACAACGATCTCCCTGGTCGATGATTTCGGGTTCGTACCCTTCCACGAATTCGGCCCCCAATCGTAATAGCCTGACGCCCAACACGGCTCGGTTAATGGTTTGTGCCGAGGATGCATCCAATGCCACCTTCACTATTTCACGTGGGTCTTGAAGGACATCACTGTTTTCGCTCCACTCTGAAATCCAGTCCCTGGCTGTCAACACCGATTCAGCTATGGAATACTCTTGCACCTCGTCTTCGGAAACCAGCCCGGCCGGGTTCAGTCCCACGCTTCTCGCTGATATGATGAACAAACCATAGTTGATCAAAACCATCCGCCTCAATTCATCGGCCAAGTGGATTTCGGATCCGGCGAGGTCTTCGAACATCCTGGCCGTGCTGTTCAAGAAACCGGATCCAAGGGTCGAATTCAAATGCGACAACAAAAAAGCGTAGGCTCTCGCGGTTCTCAAGTAAAACGTGGGCAAAGGTTCCACCGAAAAATTCGGATACACATCCACCATATCGGGCGGAGGAGGATTTCCTGAACAAATAAACCCTTGTACCGGTTTTGCACGGGTCTCGCGTTTGGTTGAAAAAACGCTGTTAAAAGCACTCACAAGCTTTTCTTTATACCCGGCGGTCAAAAGCAGGTGATCGCTCTCGGCTCCTCTTTCGGGCGCAAAAACCGTTTCCATTGCAAAGAGACGATAATCATGCCATCCGGAACTCAAACCCGGTTCAAGGTCAAGCTCATCCTCCCTGACAGCATGGATCAGCAAATCCACAAGATTTATTCCGGACGGTACCGGTTCTTCGCAAAACGACTCCTCGAAATAGTCACTGTCCCTGGAGCGAGATACTGGAAAAAGCGCCAAAAAACTTCCGGTGCAAACATACGGATCCCCTTTCGCTGAAAGAAAGGTCGCCCTGATGTCCACAACATCATCCAGATCTTCGGGACCATCCAGGTATTCAAACAGGTCGGCCGGAGTGTAGCTCGCAAAGGAATTGTACAAGCCGGAATAAACCGCCAGGTAATTTTCGTATCTCATCCGGAGATCCGAAGCATCCTCTGTCATCATCACCGCGGCCATGGCCGCGTACCGGCCGAATTCCTCCGCGCTCTTGTCCTCGGGATGCATGACATTCGCGGAAAAACGATTTTGCCTGTAGATCTCCCGAAGCACGGGATCCCAATCGTAAAATCCAACCGGCGTGGAATTGATGGGATGAGACTCGAATAAATCCACTTCAAATTGCGCTGCATTCAGAATATCCGCTCCCAGCTCCAGGGATGAAACATCATTTCCACCGGCCATGAGCGCTCCCGCTGTAAAAACCAGTCCGCTCAACAGGTGTTCGGCTCTTTCTCCGGATGCTTCTTCAAGATGCTTCTTCAATTCGCCGGCCAGGTCGTACAAAAAATCTCTTCTGCCCGGATAGACATCCGAAACACCCTCTTGCATTCCCTTCTCAACGGCCGCGTAAAGCCCGTGGTTAAAAGCTCCAAACGCCCCGCTTACAACTTCCCTGGAAGGAATCACCTCCCCTCCCCCTCGTTCGTCCGTGGCAGCCAAAGCCTCGCCCCTGTTCCGGAAGAGCTTTTCCGCAATATCCGCGTCTTCATCATCAAAAAAAACAATGTCCAGTTCGGTCACCGCGCCGGACTTGTTCATGGTGACCTTGCAAGAATCGAACACTTCTGAAATCATAGATTCCGGATCGTATTGCGGGTTCTTGTCCTCTATCCGGTCGTCTCCTTGAGCAGCCTGTCTCACAAGGGTCTCCTGCTCGAACTCCCCGCTCAGGTACCCGAAAACGTCGACCGGCCCCAGACAACCACCGGAGTGCAAAACGCACACCAGCAAAGAAAAAACAAAAGCCGAACTAACATAACGCATTTTATTAACCTATGCTTGGGGTTGACCTAAAAACAATTTCTCAGAACCGAGGCCGTCGAAACACCCGCCAGGCAAGGCGCCGGCGAGGGGCAGACGGTTTCCACGACTACCAAGGGATGGGCAACGACACAGTTGCAACATCCCTGTTAAATCCATCGATCAATCTTCTGGCTTCACCGCCTCCAGTAAAGGTTCTTTGAACAAACCTCTTCATCGTGCGGGGATTTTTCGCGGCTTTGGCCAGGGCTCGCGAGTAGTGTTTTCCCCTTGTCACCATCTCCCGGGTGCCTCTCATATATCGCTCTACATTGGATGTGCCGCCGCGCACATTTTTATAAACCTCCTCTTTTATTTTTGTTTCGTTTTTTTCAAAGTAATGGGCGAGTTTATCCTGA
This sequence comes from Myxococcales bacterium, assembly GCA_007131745.1. The sequence goes on along the minus strand of SLPX01000426.1, from coordinate 12,095 downwards.
ATCTCCTCAAATTCATTGAGAGCCCCGGCCACCTTTTCGGGATCCTTATCGCTTTCGACCACGTCTATCAGATGTCTTGCCGCCATGCTGGTTCTTACCAACAAATAACGGATCTCTTCCCCGTATTGCTTTTTAAAGAACTCAAGCCTTTGGTTGTTCAAAGAGTCTTGTATTCCACCGATCATCTCCTCGAACTTCCGACCGAGCGGTTCAACCTGAGCGTGCAGTTCCATGAGTTCCTTGTGAAACTCCTTGGCTTTAGCGAAATCATCGTCCTTGTAGTCTTCGTCCCGATAATACGAATGCATCTTTCCGTTCACCAGGTTGACCAGCTTCTCCGCCTCGCTCCTGTACACGTACATAAACTTCTGCAACTCCTGAAGTTCATTCATATCAGTGGTTATCTGCGCAGCCTCGCCGATTCTCTTGCTGCAATCGTCAAGACCCGATATCTCGTAAATACCGTTGACGCGACGTTCCTTTCCCGTAGGACCGATCTCCAGATCCCCGATCCAAGAAAAATATCGTTCCATGGATCTCCGGCGGCTGCTTTCCAAGCGGTTGAAACACTCGATGAATTGTTTGTTTTTTAACAACGCTTGATGTATCGGGCGGGCTTCTTCAGGCACACCGTCGTCGGGATCCGCGGCCTTCTTATAAGCCTCTTCCGCCTGCTTTGCCGCCTTCTCCTGCATTTCCCTGGCCTGGTCCATCCCTTGACGCATGAAATACCAGGAAATGCCTCCCACAACGAGAAACATTACCAATGAAAATAGTATCGAAATTCCCCGCATTTAATGTCTCCTCTCCGTTCTCAAGAAGTTTGAACACCTTTTCAAATGTCCGGCTTTGTGGTTACAGGCAAGAGAACCTTCCAAAGCCATATGTCACGTTACGTTTGTGACTGTTTATACTTCATGTGGGACGGATCTAGAAGTACATCTTCCATGCAAGGTAGTAGAGATGCGGATAGAGGCCGAATTCCGAACGAATTTCCGGAAAACCGAATCTTCCCACCGCAGGCGCCTTCCCGACCGGAACGAGTGCGCCCGCGTCTAAAACACTGTTGTCGCTAAGCTTGTAAGACATCGAAGCCGACAAATGCATGGAAGGATCGGTCAGATTTCCCATGGCTGTTGTTGTAAGGGTGAGCCTTTCAACAGGCTCCCAGTGCAAGCCGAGCGCTGCGTAGAAAACCCCCACATTCACGACTTCGCCGAATTCGGCCAGCCGCGGCCGCTGCATTCTTTCCAGATAATCCGAGGTTTTTCGGGATCCAAAGCCGTTGTAAAAAAACTCCACCAGCACGCTCAGGGGTCTTTCAGTGTCAAAGGTGTAGTCGGCCCCCGCCACCGCGCGCACGAAGATCTCGTGCTCGGATCCCCTTCCGTCTCCCGCGTAAGCAAGGTCTTTTTCCAGGTCCCATGTCACCACGACCTCGGATCTGAAACGGTATCTTTTCACCGCTCCGGTGACAAAAAGTCCTCCCGTGACATCTCCTCGAACCCAACCGCCCAAAATTCCCATATCCCACTTCCCAACCGTTGTTCGGTACCTGGCCAACGCGACACTGTGATCCAAGGAAAACCGCGGCTGGTAATCATGACAGGGATCTCCGGACGGCAGGCTCCCCCCCCGGCACGCCGGACCGCCGAACGCGGCCACGAAAGTCAACTCGCTGAACGTCCCGGTCGCCCAATTGATTCGCAATGCGTCCACACCCGGCTTGTACTCTCGATCAACTTCCAACGGAGAGAAAGTGCCGACAAGATCCGCGGGTTGCCACACGAAACCTGCTCCAAAGGAAATCGGCTGGCGTCCCAGGATGATATCAACCGGCCCCAGGCGCAACCGGACATTAAGCAGATCTATCTCGTGGTACATGTAAAAGGTCGGGTCATCGGGACGAAAGGTTTGCATTGGTAATGCACGGGGAGGCCGGGCCGAACCCGCGGTTCCCATAGCGTCCATTGCGTTTGGAAAAGACGAAGTCATCCCCTGGGACCTCACGTGCATCTGCCATCTCCAACGATCCTTGTGAGAACCTTCCAGTTTGAGCCGCATGTCGCCTATCGCCATGGCGCCGCGGCTCTTGTCCAACCCCATAAACCCCAAAAACTCGGGGGGATGAAAAGGCATGTGAAAACCGAAAAAGAAGCTCTTGATAGAACCGTCCAGGACCACGAAATGCTCGTCTTTTTCAACAATGGGAACACCCCCGGCCACCTGGATCATGGATGCAAAACACATAACAAATGCGACTAATCCCACAATCCGCGGCTCACGCGATAAACCATGCAACCGATTTTTTCCTGACGGATGCATCTCACTCCCCCGTCTTTTCTTCTGGAGTTATTTCCTTAGACTTCCCATCCTGTTTCTCGGTTTGTGATGCTTTTGGTCCTCCCTCGCGCCAATCGTCTTCGACTATACGACCGTCTTTGAGAGTAATTAGCCGCTTGGCCCGTTCCATTACCATGTGGTCGTGAGTGGAAAACACGAATGTAACTCCATCCTGTTCATTCAGGTCCTTCATCATGTCTAAAAGCGCGGAACCACTTTCCGAATCCAGGTTGGCGGTAGGTTCGTCCGCCAACACCAGGGACGGTTTTGCCACGACAGCTCGGGCCACTGCCACTCTTTGCTGTTGGCCGCCGCTCAATTCGCTCGGTCTTCGCTTCTCGTAACCGCCCAGCCCGACCTTTTCGAAAACCATTGCAAGTCTTCTCTTCCTTTCAGCCGCGGGAACTCCCTGTAACAACATCGTGTATTCCGCGTTCTCATACGCGGACAAAACCGGTATGAGGTTGTAGGCCTGAAAGACGAAACCCACCTGCCTGAGACGCATGTCCGCCCTTTTGGAAGCAGACATGGAAGAAAGATCTCTTCCTGCGACAAATACACTTCCATGGGTCGGTGTATCAAGCGCTCCAACGAGGTTTAGTAGCGTTGTTTTACCCGACCCCGAAGGCCCACAGATAGCAGTAAACTCTCCGGTCCCTATCTCGAGGTCGATTCCACGCAAGGCTTTAACCGTCACCTCTCCTTGGTGATAGTATTTCTTGAGTTCTGTTGTCCGGATGATTTTAGACATGATGTAAGGCCCTCAGTATATGCATCCTGACTGAGCGAACAGCAGGATAGATGGATGACAGGATCGTCATAAAGAAAATGCCTAAGGAGACCAAAAGAGCGCTCATGGGATATATCTTTCCTTTTACCACGGTTATCGCCACCCCACCCGCTTCCATGGGTTCTCCACCACTGAACGAAGACAAATCTATGCCGGTTGTAGAAAAGTAATGGAGAAGGGGGTAGACAGCGATGGAACCCAAAATTACACCCAATACCCCGATGAACCCGCCTTCCGTCAACACCACCCAAAAAACCCTCCGCGGCCGGGTTCCAAGAGCGCGCATGACCCCGAACTCCCTGGTGCGCTCCATGACCGACATGAGCACTGTATTTAAAACCCCGGCTCCGATGATGACCAACACTATGGACATGAGAACGAATCCTGACAACTTGTCGACCCAGATCAATTCGGCCATCTCGGTTATGACTTCATCCCAAGGAAGCACAACCAGGCCGGGCCGTCCGCCCACCGCGCTCTTCACATCTTCGATTATCGAGGGAGTCCGACGCGCGTTTTCTCCGAACACGGCCACCTGGTGAACCCCATTGCCGAGATGAAGAATCTGCTGAGCGTCCTGGATGAGTATCTGAATCACAGACCCATCAAAATCAGCACTTCCGGTATTGAACACGCCCACAACCCTGAACTGCCTCGACTCCTGGCTGCCCATACCTTGCGCGTCCAGTACAAGCCTGTCGCAAAGCTCCAGCTTCAACGTATCCGCCAACCGGGAGCCAACCACCACGGGGTGGACATTAACGGCCGAAGCTTCACCGCCGCCGCCATCTACCGCGCACCAAAGCTCGCCCTCTTTCCGTTCGGCTCTTCGAACGGTTCTCTCATTCGCTCCCAAGTAAACTCCCCTGGTTATCCTGCCCGGAATCTCGGCTACCCCTTTTTCTTGATTTGGTTCCACGCCGGCGAAAAACACCCCGACCGACCCCGCCGCGGTTCTTGCCAGCCCCCCGCCGAAAACACGCAACGCTACGTCCAGTTCTTGATTTTTCCGTTTGACGATGTCGCGAATCTCATGCCCGTCCGGAACCAGGAGTTCCATGGCTTGGGATTCCTGGTAACCCTCCGCCTGCACCACGACATGACCGCACCTTCCCTGCCGGATGCCTATCTCGATCATCTGGTCATGCGCGCCGTCGTTTACGGAGAGAAAGATCAAAAACATGAACTGACCTCCCACCACGGCCGCCAGGGTGATTATTGTACGCATCTTGTGGCGCCACAGCCCGCGAATCGCCAGTTTCAGTGTGAGCATGATTTGAAACCTCTCAATTCTCGTGCCTGAGAGCCTTTACCGGCTCAAGCCGCGCTGCCCGCAGCGCCGGATAAAAAGACACTGTAATACAAACAAAAACCATCATGGAAACAGCGAGAAAAAGCTTTGTCCAAGAAAAGACTGCTCTCCATACAGGATCGATAAACGCACCCTGGAAACTGAAGCCTCCGGTCAAAGCTGTGAGGTCCAGGCCGTAAACCACGAGATACTGGGTTATAAGAGAACCCACGATTCCTCCCACAACGGCTGCAAAAAAAGCAAGGCCCAGCGCTTCACAAAGAATCAGGCCTATCACCTGGCGGGGCTTCATGCCGATGCTTTTCAACACGCCGAATTCCTTGGTTCGTTCCCAGACCGCCATCAGCATCGTATTCATCACCGTCATCGCCGCTATAATGAAAATCACGAGCAAAATGATCCCGATCCAGACATCTTGAACATGCATAATCCTGGCCATGTCGGGGGAAATTTGCTGCCATGTTCTGACAACAGGCGAAAGCTTGTTTGAAATATCTTTGATCAGCCCGTCGATGTCGGAGCCGGTTTCGGGGATGATTGCCAGCTCATGGGCCCTTGCATTGAGACGACCTGCATCGATTTGTTGAGCAAAGAAATAGGGAAGAATCAATGGCGGCAGCTCAGGATCCCACTCTGAATCATTCAACAAGCCGGCCAAACCGACTATCCTCTTGTACGACCGGCCTTCAGCGTCTTTCATCCCAAGCAGAACTTCACCGCCCACATCCAATCCGAGTGATCGAGCGACCGATGCCGGCAACAACATTTCAGGACCTGTTACACCACCATCCCCGTCAACATCGCCTTGATCGATGTATCTTCCCGCAGACAACTTTTTGTCCAGACCGCTGACCTTTTTTTCAGCTACGGTTTCAACCCCCGCAAAACGAAGTTCACGCTCCTTTTCCGCTATGAGAATCACAACCTCGCCCGGCTCGAGCCCGTGCTGAAACTGTTCCATGTCCTCGAAATCGGAAATATCAAAGTAGCCGTCATCTCCATTTTCCAGCTCAACGGAATCAGTTGCCCCTTCTTTCGGCGCTTCGGTTCGATCCGCGGGAAAACCGTAAAAAACAGGTGTCTCCCGGTCCTCGTCGGCTTCATAAGTACCACCGATGAAAAGTTCCGGGCATGCAGACTCCCCGCCCATAGCGCTTTCTTTGGTATAAAGGGCCTCACCGGTTTTTATCCGGTTTTCTTCCGCCCATCGCGCCGGCGCAATCACGGAACAAGTTTTTTCACGTCCGGGAATATCCAGATCCGGCAGTTTCTTGAAATGCTTTTCCGGCATTTCATCTAAACGAATTTTCACCTCCCTGAAAGATGCGACTCCCGTTTCACCATAGACCCTGCTTGCCAGGCCCTCGACACCCTTCAAACCTTCAAAACGTCGCCTCAAATCATGAGCCACGATGAGCCCGGCTTCCTCGCCCTCCGCCTTGTAAACATAGATCGGCGAGGGCAACGGTTTTCCCCCGGCCCGCTTGCCCTCGGGTTCGGCTGAAACATTCAAACCGAGATCTCTTATTCCACGCCTCAGGAGCCGGGCTGTGGGATCAGTGTCCTCGGGGTCGGGCCCAATTACAGCGATCTCGTGAATGTTATCCTCCAAGGCCATGATCTCCTGGGCCTCCTGCAGATGGATGAAAACCCGGATCCTGTCCACGATGTCCACGCCGGTCCTGTAGATTCCAACGACCTCGAAATTCTTGTAGAAGTCACCCTGGGTCTGGTCCAAGGACGCTGCCTGCACAAAGATCTTGTCGCCCAATCCCAACCTTAGAGTTTCGGCCAAGCGCTGCCCCACCAAGATCTCGCCCCCGGGTTTGGACGACAGATACCGCCCCTTCACTATTTTGTCGGCCATGAACGTCACTTGTCTCTCGCTCTCAGGCTCGACCCCCTCCACGGCCAATGGAGCCGCGTGTCTGAGCACCGCGGATGTCTCCACCTCGGAAGTCTTGAACACTGCCTCCATATCATCTTTTTCCAGGCCGACAACCAACTCGTCTCCTTCCGATTCTCCACTCCGTCCCTTGGCCTTTGCTTCAAGATCTTCATCCAAAAGCCCTACAATTCGAATTCTTTCGCATCGGCCTCCAGGTTCCGAAACCGCGGGCGTGAGCACGGTTCCGACGACCACCGAGTTTTTCCGCGCGGCGTTACGGCCCACAAGGGCTTCACACGCCAAAGCCGGATTGTCCCGCCATGGAGCTTTTACATCGATTCCAACGCCGAACCGCAAACCTTTAGCAGCATCTCCATCCAAAGATATCAATATCGCGCCGCGTGTAATATCATGCGACGCCAACGCGCTCCCCCGAACCCGGGGAGCCGCGACCTGAACCCCCGGAGTTCTCCTCACCGCTGCCAAAAGCTCATCAGCCCTGCGCATGGTGCTGTGCAAACCCTGCCCTTCGGCGTAATCGGAATCATGGATCTGCATGTGCCCCAGTTCCATGCCGGTTATTCCCTCCAACATCATGGCGTTCAACCCACCCACCAAGCCCCAGGTGGGAACCGCCAGCATCAAACTCACCGCCATCGCCATGACCGTGATCAAGGTCCTTCTCTTTTGCCTGAACATGTTTCTCCAGGCTGTTTTCATAATGAGACTCATGATAAGTTCCTCGGCTTTTCAGGCCCGGCGATCCCTCAGCGTTGAAGTCCCTGCAAAGTAAAAATCCTGTCCGGAATTTTCACATTGAAACGGATTTTGTTGTACGTGACCACGGTTCTTTCAGACGGTCTGGCAGCGGGCTGCATCACCATACGGGTGGGTATTTTACGTCCTCCCATCTCCCGCACATCGTGAAAGGACAGGGTCCGGTCAAGCTTGCCTCGTTCGTTGTAATATTTAGTTTCTATCGGCATCGCATCCGACACACGAATCTTGAAAACAACCTTTCCCCACACAACCGGCGCATCGGGTCTGGGCGCGGCCTCCACCAGCATGTAATCCCCCTCCCTTTTGTGGCTCGTACATGTGTAGTGTTTCCGTACATCCGTCTCTTTCACGAGATCATCGTTGGTGAAGTGGCTCCCCATCCAGGAATCCCCCATCATGGATGTACCCAGCCTAACCACTCGATCCGCGCGGGGAAGAAAATTCCAAAGGTTGTCACCCGACTTGAGGGTAGCAGTACCTCTCAGACGACTCGGTCTTCTCACCCTGGCGAGAAACTTATCCCTTCCCTTTGACCAAACTTCCATTTGAATGCTCACCGTCCCCCGCTTGTACACTTTCATTGACATCACCCCGACCGACGAATCTCCGCGTGTCAACCTATCCGACCTGTCAACCAGTTCCCTGACCGACACAGGGCACTTGCCCCATCGCTTTGCCCATGCATCCTGTGGCAAAAAAGATAAAACCGTAGTCAAAACAGCAAACACAAATAACTTTTTCATATTCTCAGACCTCCAATCAGATTTTCATTTCTTCGGATCATCGCCATACCTGGCGGCCAACAAGTCCGGGGGCAGTATAATTCTCATCATCAAATCCAAGGCCGCATTCTCCCACTCGTCCAGCCCTTCCGTAGTGGTTATATCCAGCCTTTCCGCAAGCCATCTGTCCAACGCACAATCCTGTGAATCCAGCACGCCGGCCAGCAACTCCGCGGAAATATCCGTTCTCACAGCTCCGATCTTCTGGCCGACCCGGAGAAGATTCACAATGAAATTAATGTTGCTCCCTCGCATTTCCAGGAGTTTCTCCAGTTGAAAAGTGTTGTCCGCGGCTCTTGCCAGCCCTTTCAACAATTCCCCGTCCCTGGAGTTTTCCTTGAAGTATTCCTTCATCTTCTTGGAAAACAGCTCTATTTGCTGAAAAAAGTCTTCAGGGGTTTTCATATCTGAAAATCCCCCGGACAATTCGGCCATTTGTCCGGCCATTCGATTGAAAGCTAACTCAACAACAACGCTGTAGAGATCCTCCTTGTCGTTGAAATAATAATAAAGCGAGCCTTTGCTCATCCCCGTATTTTCAATGATCCTGTTTATCGAAGCCCCTTCGAACCCATGCACCGCAAATTCTTCGGCCGCTATATCAAGGATTCGAGTCCTCTTTTCTTCGGGCAATTTAAAAAATCTTCTTCTGGGCATGTTCTTCGACCTCAAGGTCTATACCTACAGTTCGACCACCTGGTCTAAAATCACCAACCATCTCGCAAAAGTCAACATTTTTCGTCCACCGCCGCGAACAGAAAGTCACTTTCAAGGGGCATGCAGGGGCTCACCATCAGGATCGCAAAAGCGCTTAACAAAGTAATGGAACGTAAGGGAAAGGTTTTTGCCGACAGGTATCATGCCCGAATTTTGAGGACTCCTTCCGAGGTCCGGCGCGCTGTGGCATACGTTTGAAAAACGGGTTGCGCCACGCACGCAGTTACAAGAAGGTTTTTCCGCAAGGATGGATCGACCCGTTTTCTTCTTTTTTGTTTTTCTGGGAAAGGAAAACCGGCACAACGCTCGCAGCGGTTTTCAAAACTGTCCGGAAAAGGGGGGTGCTTCGGGTCGTGGAACGAGGAGTTCGGGGGACAGATCCCCCGCGCGCGGGCCCTTGGGACGAAGGGTTGGATGTAAGTAAAGGGTTAATTGAACGAACCGGATCGGATGATTCAGATGCAGGGTGTTTTTACGACGACCAGGGGCGTGCGCATGATTGGATTTCGGATTTTTTCTATCACCGCAGCGGATTGTGCGAGCGGGAGGTCGTTTCGCCTCGGACATGGCTTCTTTCGGTGGGATGGCGCAAGGCCGGGGATGTAGACATCACAACAATTCCGGGCAAATTGTAAAAGCCCATCCGCTTTCGGTTACACCAACCTGACCCGGGGAATTTTAACAACAACGTCCGGCGGTTTCGGAGCCTGCGAAAACACGGCCTCGGCCGTACCGCGACCGGCGGTTTGTCCACTGCCGTAAAAAACAGGCTCGTTCGATCATTCGCTGTCATCAGAGCGAGCCGCAAAAAAAGGCGGTCGCCCAATAAGACGGCGTTTGAAGACCGCTGCCCGAAGGGCTGAAGGGATTCAACCGAGTCGCCGACGATGCTCCCCAAAGGGGAGCTTCAAACGGCGACGTCCGGCGATTTGGGTGCCGCCGTAAAAAACAGGCTCGTTCGATCATTCGCTGTCACCAGAACGAGGTGCAAAAAAAGGCAGATGGACAATAAGCCGACATCTGAGTTGCGCTTCCGGGTGCAGGGGGTGGTGGAATGGGTGAAGGATGAAGGGACTCGGACGAGTCGGGGGTGGGTTCTTCTGAGGCCGAACCTGTTTGTTGCATTACACCATCTTTTTTGCAAGAATGGATATCAAAATGCATGCGGAGGTTCCCTTTTGATGGCGACGATCCGACAATACATGGTTTTTTATCTGGAAATTTTGTTGGGCTGACGGATGTCGCATGGATCTCGGCTGGATATTTTTTCACCTGTGCAGTGGAGAGCGATGGAACAACCTGGTGCTGGGGTTGGAACGAGGGTGGGCAACTTGGTGACGGCACAACTGGAGACAAAAACACACCGGTTGAAGTCGCATGGCAGTGATTCAGTAGAAAACGGATTGACATCACCAGTGAGTTTTTCTAAGGACTTCTCATATTAAAAAGTGTTGTTGAAATACTTGCCTTTTGGAAGGGGTTGAAATGCTCACGGAATTTTCCAACCAATTCGACAATCATCCAGCATACAGCCGCTATAGCTTCTTCAATACTCCGGTAAATAACGGCAAACAATTAAACCTGTTCTATCTTCTCATTGCGACGGCGATCATCGCCTGGGTTTTCACTGGGGTTGCATGCAGCTTCGACCCTTCCGGAATCGAGTCCATACAGGAAAACAACAACGAAAATCACCATTGCGGAAACAACATCCGGGAAGGAGACGAGGTTTGCGACGGCATAGATCTGGCGGGAGAAACATGTGAATCACAGGGCTTTTATGAAGGTGTCCTGGAATGTCTTCCCGATTGCTCGGACTTTGACACTTCAGGGTGCAGCGGATATTGCGGCGACGAGGTCATAAATGGCGACGAGGTTTGCGACGGCATAGATCTGGCCGGGGAAACATGTGAATCACAGGGCTTTTATGAAGGTGTCCTGGAATGTTTTCCGGACTGCTCGGACTTTGACACTTCAGGATGCAGCGGGTATTGCGGCGACGAGGTCATAAATGGTGACGAGGTTTGCGACGGCATTGATCTGGCGGGAGAAACATGCGAATCACAGGGCTTTTCCGGCGGTGTCCTTGCTTGTCTTCCCGATTGCTCGGGGTTTGACACTTCAGGGTGCGACCCGTGCGGATTCGAAACAACACTGAAGATTCCAACGGGTGTCACTTCGGTTGTGATTAAAGGTTGGGGAGCAGGAGGAGGGGGGGGTGGAGCTTCCGATGACCGCACCGGAGGGGACGGAGGCGGAGGCGGCTTTGCCACGGCTGAAATCGCTGTAACACCGGGGGAAAGTTTGACCATACTGGTGGGAGGAGGAGGCGCGGGTGGAGGGCGAAACACCGATGCTGATTACAACGCAGGGAACGGGGGAGGTGGAGGGGGATATTCAGCAGTGATAAGGCAATTCGGGTATGGAAACAACGGAGGCGCATCGTACCCGGGAAACGACTATCCCGGAAGAAACGGCGGAGGAGGAGGTGCAGGAGGCGCGGGTGAAGACGGTCAAGTGGACAGAGCCGGTCACGGAGGCGCCGGAATGGAGTTTTCACAATTTGCAGCTGTCGGCGGTTCGCCTGCGGGATGGTTCGGTGGTGGTGGTGGAGGGGGAGCGTCTTCAGGTACACCGGCCGGAGCCGGTGGAACGGGCGGAGGCGGAGCGGGAGGTTCTGACGAAAATGGAGAAGCGGGCGCTCCTAATACTGGAGGAGGAGGAGGCGGATCACGACACACCGGCGGCGAGGGTGGCTCGGGGGTGGTGCTCTTGAGATATCCGGTGGGAAGTCTTACCGCTGCGGGCGGAACGGTGACAACGGAGAACGGTTACACTTATCACGCTTTTATGTCAAACGGTGATTTCGAAGTTACAGCCGAACCGGGTGAGGTGGAAGTATTGATAGTGGCGGGAGGCGGAGCCGGTGGCACGGGTGGAGATACAGCAAGGGGCGGAGGAGGAGCCGGAGGAATTATTCATGGAACCGTTTCGGTGTCCGCAAATGTCTATCCAGTTGTGGTGGGAGCAGGGGGATTGCCCCCAAACTGGGCACAAACAGGCGGACAAGGTGGTAACTCTTCTTTTGCCGATTTGGTGGCTTTCGGCGGCGGGGGCGCAGGTCCGATAAACACTCCGGGTAGAAACGGAGGTTCGGGAGGCGGGGGCAGCGGGTTTTCAGCAGAGTCGGGTGGAATTGGAGTGCAGGGAGAGATTCTTTTAATGGCCGGAGGGGGTGGAGGCGGTGGGGGAGGCAACGGTGATACCGGGTCGAGTGACCGAGAAGCCGGATCAGCCGCAGGAGCAGGCGGTGGTACAACCGGAACTGCCGGTTCCTCCAACGGGACAACAACGGGTGGTGACGGCGGCGCTCAGGATGGCGGTGGAATCGGAGGTAGAGCCGGTGGATTTGCCGGATCTTTTCTTTTGGGAGGAAACGGCGGTTCGCAGGCCGGGCGATATCTCACCATTGGCGGCCGAAAC
>SLPX01000198.1 GCA_007131745.1 Myxococcales bacterium | reverse complement strand
GGGGAACAGAACTTTTTCAAAGGAGCGCATCCATGAACACATCCAAAATAACAACACCGGCAATCGTTACCTGCTTAGTGTTTCTTTTAGCTGCAGGCTGCAAAGACAAAAGCTCAAAGGACCCGGACGCAAGCTTACCCGACTCCATGGTCGAAAGCGATACCGGGTGGCCGGATGACGCGGAGACCCCGTGCTACGACGGGCCGCTTACAACCTTTTCCGGTATTGCAATGGACGACATTCTGGAGACCGGCATAGAAGGCGCGCAGGTTTTTGTCGACACCGGCTGCGAAGTGCTGACAACTCAAACCGGGGAAGACGGAGCGTTTACAGTATCCGATGTGCCGGCAGAAGCCCCGGTTACAATAACCGTGTTTGCAGAAAACCGCATGGCATGGAGCTTTGCCAACATAATGGTGGACCAGGAAGAGCAACCCCTCTATTTCTATAATCCTTTGAACCTGCGGGATGATTATTTTTCGACCGTTCCTCTCCGCACCATCAAGGTTTCCGGAACAATTAGTAACTTTCCTGCAGAAGCTGACGGCTTAGGCTTTTACGGCCCCGGGCATGGTCAGGGTTCTTTAGTTACACCCGGAGAAGATCAGGATTTTGAAATTGAAGTTCCCGTGGCCGGAGATGTCGAAACCCTTACCTATTCCTTGGCGGCCTGGAGCAGCCAAACCGCAGAAGTTTTTGCTGTGAAAATGATAACCGTGGATACGGATGAAGACCAGCATGTGGAAATCACCATGCCGGACAAGGATGAGAGAATACATCTCACCGTGTCGGCAAATCGTCCGATTCTGGACGGCGAGTTGTTCGAGACAATGGATCCTGCCTGGCGTCATATTGCTTCAATTGCTTATACACCTGTCTCCTGCCCGTTTTTCGGGGGAAGCCAGCTTACCGGTTTTTCGACCGAGATAACTTATTCCGACCTCGGGGTTGAAGTGACCGTACCGTACTTTTCACAGACAGGTTTGCAGAACATGGTTCGAGTGGTTCTGACCGAAAACTTCAATTTCGCAGGCTCGTCTTATGCTTACATGCCGATAGAAGAAGGCGGGCTGTCATTGGACGTGGAAATGTTGGATGCACCCACCCTTCATGACCCGGACATGGTGTTTAAACCCGGCGCTACCGTTTCGTGGGATCCGGTGGAAAACATCGTGGATTACTTCTTGGTTGTTACTGTTCAAGACACCATGGTCTGGGGGTTGTTTACCCGCGAAACCGAGATCACTTTTCCAGCGTTCCCCGAAGATTTCGATCAATCTTCTTTGTTCACATCCGGCAAATGGCAAATCCGCACCCGGTGGATGGAAATGGACTGGCACGACAAGGGGCCCCGCGGCGATGACGAACCAGTTAAGATCTCGTATTCCGTGGGCGGTTCGGTCGAGTGGGAATAGGGGAACAGAACTTTTTCAAAGGAGCGCATCCATGAACACATCCAAAATAACAACACCGGCAATCGTTACCTGCTTAGTGTTTCTTTTAGCTGCAGGCTGCAAGGACAAAAGCTCAAAGAACCCCGACGCAAGCTTACCCGACTCCACAATTGAAGTCGACGCGGAGACCCCATGCTACGACGGGCCGCTTACAACCTTTTCCGGTATTGCAATGGACACCAGACTGTGGTCCGGCGTGGAAGGCGCGCATGTGTTTGTCGACACCGGCTGCGAAGTGCTGACAACTCAAACCGGGGAAGACGGAGCATTTACAGTATCCGATGTGCCGGCAGAAGCCCCGGTTACAATAACCGTGTTTGCAGAAAACCGGACAGCAATCAGTTTTGCCAACGTCTTGGTGGACCAGGAAGAGCAACCCATCTATTTCAACTCTCAATTGAACCGGCTGGATGATTATTTTTCGACCGTTCCTTTCCGCACCATCAAGGTTTCTGGAACAATCAGTAACTTTCCTGCAGAAGCGGACTTGTTACCCTTCTACGGCCCGGCGCACAATGGGGGCTACCCAATCACACCCGGGGAAAATCAAGACTTTGAAATTGAAGTTCCCGTGGCAGGAGATATCGAAAACCTGACCTATTGTGTGGGAGCCTGGAGCAACCAATTATCACAACTATTGTCTGCAAAGTTGATAACCGTGGATACGGATGAAGACCAGCACGTGGAAATCACCATGCCGGACAAGGAAGAGAGAATACAGCTCACCGTGTCGGCAAACCGTCCGATTCTGGACGGCGAGTTGTTCGAGACAATGGATCATTTCAGGCGGCATGTTGCTTCGATCACATATTCATCTATCCCCTGCCCGTTTTTCGGCGGATACCAGATTACCGGTTTTTCGACCGAGATAACTTATTCCGACCTCGGGGTTGAAGTGACCGTACCTTACTCTACGCAGACCTCCTTTCAGAACATGGTTCGAGTGGTTCTTACAGACAGCTATGTATCGGGAAACTATATAGCGGGGGGCGGCGTTTACGACAAATGGGTGCCGTCAGGCATTTCCATTGCTTACATGCCGATAGAAGAAGGCGAGGTGACGTTTGCCGTGGAAATGTTGGATGCACCCACCCCACATGACCCGGACATGGTGTTTAAACCCGGCGCTACCATTTCATGGGACCCGGTGGAAAACACGGTTGATTACTCGTTGGCCGTCTTTGATCAGGCAATCCCTGTCTGGGTGTTGTTTACCCGCGAAACCGAGATCACTTTTCCAGCGTTCCCCGAAGATTTTGATGAATCCTCTTTGTTCACATCCGGCAGATGGAGAATCCAAAGCAGGTGGATGGAAAGGGACTGGCACGACAAGGGGCCCTTCGATGATGACGAACCTTTTAAGTCAGCGATGTCCGTGGGCGGTTCGGTCGAGTGGGAATAGCCGGGTTGAGCTAGTGTTCTGATTGTTCAACAAACTCAAGGATTCCAGCACGCTCCGTTTACACACACGTCCCCCTCGGACCCATTTCAGGGAACAGTCGCGGTCATCAGCCCAAGCCGTTATATTTGAATCAGACTCTCTCGAATATCCAAATGGCCATTCAATGCTTTCTGAAATCACGACATTCGACTCTTTTTTGAATGATGAAGGTTTCCGGATGGTTGCAGGAGGAATACTGAACCATGGCGCCGATTATGTCCCTGGGAGAAAATCCGGATGTTGTTTTTTCAACCATTGAATAACTTCTTTTCGTAATTCATTAACAAAGACGATGAGTTCCTCTACATCCTCTTCAGTAACGCCACCTATGTAATCGTACTCAGTTATGTTTCTTTTATTGCGGCATGTATCAAGATATTTGGCATCTGTTTCACGATGGCTACCCAAGATAAGGGGTAATGCCTGAATAGCGCGGTAATGTTGAAGAGTTTTCTCTGGCCGAAAGCCTTCTGCATAAAGCAGGATGATGCAGAGTTTAAGTGCTGAATTATAAGCAATCCCAAAACGCCAGTCAGCAGAAATATTGCCGACAGCATCCTGCAAATCACGGTCAATGATTCGAAAAAGATCTGCTATTTCTTTCCTGCTGGACTTATGGGAACGCAACCAGCCGTATTCAAGCCATTTCTGCAATGTCATCTTCTGATCCAACAATGAAAATCTTCGGGGATTCAAGAACTCGATCCAGGAACTGGTCCTGTTCCTCTTTTCTCTTAATAAATTCCTTCTCCGAGAAAACATGGGGATTGATCTCCCGGCCTACTATACCGGCGACATCGATCAGAAGCCCCGTTAGTTTTCTCAAACCGATATCGCCGACAACCATAAGATCAACGTCGCTATGCGCTTTCTCCTCTTTTTTTGCAAGAGAGCCAAAAACAAAAGCTATTCTAATAGCTGCCTCATTGCCGATAGCCTCCTTGATGACATCTGCCAAACCGCTTGTCTTCAGAACAAGTTCTCGGATGCATGAGTAGAGGGGGTGACTAGTGTTCGCTCGGTAATATACACGATTCCCATCTTTTGACCTGTAGACGATATCGAGACGGTGAAGTTTTTTCAATTCCGTTTGCACTGTGCCGATGGCATAGCCGGTCCGTCGTTCAATCTCCCGCATGTGCAGAGAGGTATCACGTGCAATCCCGAATAGATTTCGGAAGATTTCGGCTCTGATTTTTGATGACAACAACTCAGCTAAAATTCCCATAGTGTATACCTATACCATACAGTTGTATGATTATGCCATACATTGCAACAGGAGCAAGTAAAAGAAAAATTGTTAACCGCAAAGTGTGACTGCCGACACGTCATTTGGGCTAATTATTGCGATTGAACGCTTGGAAAGCTTCGCATAAAGGTCAAGACAACCGGCGGAAAAAATCCGATAGGTCGCGCGGGAATGGGAATAGCCGGGTTGAGTAAAAAGACAAAAAAGGGGATACTCCTTCCAAACTCTGGATAGGAGTGCGAAATGAAAGGATTTTACTGCAAGGTTTTTTCGGCGTTTGTCTTTTTTCTGGTTGTGCGCGGGGGGGCT
>SLPX01000223.1 GCA_007131745.1 Myxococcales bacterium | reverse complement strand
GGAAAGCACACACCCATATCAACGCGATAGCCAAAAATGAAATCCGCGACAAAGATCTGCAATTTGCAGGGTCGTTCATCATGATAACCATCATAGCGTCCCACACTAGATTTGCTATCTAAAACTCAAAACCTTTTGCTTTCAAACCATTATGCGGGAGCGGATCAGTGCCGATTGATTTTTCGCCGCGCGTGTTGACGTATCTCTTTGCGCCGGGGGCCGGGATTTGGTACGAGAGTGTTCATGGAACAGCAGAAAGACTCTTTAAAACAGAAACCTACCTTGGCGCGGATGGTGAGCGGCTTGCATGAACTCGGCGACTTCATGCGGACCGATGACATCCTGAGCCCTTTTTTGGACTACGTGGCCGAACTCGGCCTCGAACCCTACCCCGCACAGGAAGAAGCCATCCTGGAGCTCATCTCCAAGAAGCACGTGATTTTGAATACTCCCACAGGGTCGGGGAAATCCCTTGTCGCGGTTTTCCTGCATTTCCTGGCCCTGGCGGAAAAAAAGCGCTCTTTTTACACCGCGCCCACAAAAGCGCTGGTGAATGAAAAGTTTTTTTCGCTCTGTGACACCTTCGGGCCTGAAAGGGTCGGCTTGCTTACCGGGGATGCATCGGTCAACAGCGATGCACCCGTGATATGTTGCACCGCGGAGATTCTTTCCAACATGGCTCTCAGAAAAGAACGACTTTTCGTGGACTACGTGGTCATGGATGAATTCCATTACTACGGTGACCGCGAACGGGGGGTTTCCTGGCAAATTCCGCTCATAACCATGAGGGACACGGTTTTTTTGCTCATGTCGGCCACACTGGGTGACACATCTCAAATCGAAACCCGGCTGCGGGATTTCACAAATCGGGAAACTGTCGCGGTAAAAAGCGCCGAACGGCCGGTACCGCTGGAGTTTGTATACAGAGACACCCCGCTTCACGAAACAATCGAGTGGCTTCTTGCCAAGAATGGAGCGCCGATCTACCTGGTGAACTTCACCCAGAGAGAGTGCGCTGAATACGCACAGAACCTGATGAGCGTCAATGTAACGTCAAAAGATGAAAAACGTGCAATCCAGGCGGAAATCGAAAACGTCCGTTTTGACACGCCTTATGGAAAAGAGTTCTCAAGATTCATCAGGCACGGCCTCGGAGTCCATCACGGAGGGCTTTTACCTCGCTATCGCAGGGTTGTTGAAAAGCTGGCGCAAGCGGGTTTAATCAAAGTCATAAGCGGAACCGACACTCTCGGGGTGGGAGTCAACATACCGATTCGCACGGTCCTCATCCGGCAGCTATACAAGTTCGATGGAGAAAAGACGGCAATTCTCTCAGCGCGTGAATTTCACCAGATCGCGGGCCGCGCGGGGCGAAAGGGGTTCGATGACAAGGGAACTGTTGTTGTCCAGGCGCCCGAATGGATCATCGAAAACAAGAAAATAGAAGCAAAAATAGCGTGCAAACCTCACCTCAAAAACAAGCTCAAAAAAAAGAAGATGCCGCCCAAAGCGGTACACTGGGACAAGGGGCATTTCGACCGCCTGGTGGGGTCGCCACCCGAACCCCTCGCTCCGGTTTTTTCCCTGAACCACGGCATGCTTGTAAACCTTTTGCAGGCCGGAGAAACTTCGCTGCATCCATCCGGCGGATACAAAAGACTGCTCGAGATCATAAACAGGGCGCACCTTGCCGACACGGCAAAAAGCGGTTTCAAGCGACTTGCGGCATCACTTTTTCGTTCTTTGAAACAGGTCAAAATAGTGGAAGTGCTTCCAAGAGAAAATACCGCAGACGCAAAGAAAAAAACCTCAAGGGTGCGGGTTGCAACCGATCTACAAAAAGAGTTTTCAATGAACCAGGCGTTGGCGCTTTACGTTGTAGAAACCATCGACCTCCTGGACAAAGAAGACGAATCTTATGCATCGGATCTCCTTACGCTGGTGGAATCCATCCTGGAAAATCCGAACGTGGTTTTGTACAAGCAAATAGATCGCCTGAAAGGAGAGCTGGTAGGACAACTCAAGGCCGAGGGGGTCGACTACGAAGAACGGAAAGAAAAAGCTGATGAAGTGGAGCACCCCAAACCAAAGGCTGACTTCATTTACAACACGTTCAACGCTTTCGCGGAAATGCACCCATGGGTGGGCTCGGAAAACATCCGGCCCAAATCGGTGGCAAGGGAAATTTTCGAGGGATGCTTCCATTTCAACGATTATATCCGACTATACGGGCTTGCCAGAAGCGAGGGTGTGTTGCTTCGCTACCTCAGCCGCGCCTACAAAACCGCGGTCCAGACCGTTCCCGAACCCTCGTGGACTCCTGAATTCGAAGACATACTCACCTTTCTCTACGGACTCCTCAGCCGAACCGACGACAGCCTGATCCAGGAATGGGAACTCCTCACGGCCGAACCGACGAGCCGGATAACCGTGCCGGTTTCCGCGCTTGAAGACGACAAAACCGCGGCCGGGGAGCGCATCCGGGATCCGCTTTCCGACATGCGTACATTCAAGGCGAGGATAAGGAATGAAATGCACCTCCTCCTGAAAGACCTTTCACAAAAAGACTACGACTCAGCATGCGAACACATCAGGCAAACGAAAGCACATTCGTGGAACACCGAGGATTTCGCCGAAACCATGGCACCGTATTACGAAGAATACGGTTCCATCAATATCACCCCGCTCGCGCGCCAACCCCGAAACACCGTCTTCAAGGAAGAAAGCCCCAGGGTCTGGCAGGTCTTCCAGAAAATAATCGATCCGGAATTCAACGAAGACTGGGCCATACACGGTGTCGTGGACCTGTCGGATTGGCCTCCTTCGGTCGATACGGAACCGGTAGATCTCACAACCCCGCTCATTGAAATCAGAAAAATCGGTATTTGACTGTAGAATCCAAGGAAGGGACTCACCTGCACAAATTGATGGTTCTGCCCTTTTCGAAACTGCCGATGGAAGGCCCGTTTACCGGTTTATGTCCCTTGCGCAGCAACCAGATGGTTTCGCCGTCACTGACCACAATCTTCATCGAGGTGCGCCAACGCACCAGAAAGGTATTGAATGTGTTCCGCTGGTTTGCATACCGAATCGTCACGTCATAGCCGCAATTGTTAAACACCGTGGTTTCAATCTGCTCCTCGACGTCTGCGGCCCGTCCGTGTTTCTTGGAAAACTCCTCGCCCTCCTTCTGTATATCAAAACTCTTGTTTTTCTCTATGTCCTTTGCAATGGTCGCCATCCGTCCATCGCCGGATGAATTGTCATAGACCATCTCGCCACGGGCAAACATGGTTTTTTCGCCGTCTGCTTCCACATACGCTCTCATGATTATGTCATGCTTTCCGGGAGAAAGCCCAGCAAGTGCTTCGGCAAACTTTCCGGACCAATCCCAGCGGTGAACCAGATTAACGGTGTCGGACGGATCCGGAATAACATTCATGGTGAAATGCCCATGCCTGATATCGAATTTCCTCGGGGCACGATGCTGTCTTGCTCGCCTAAAACTGGAGTCGAACACTTGAGAGTTTCCTGACCGAAGGAGAAAAAGTATTATGCAAGGTCAGGAGACGAAAAATGGCACAAAAATCAAACTTAACGGTCAAGGAACGAAAACAAGCGGTACTCCGAGTTCTGCGTCGAGAGGAAGCAGTCGCGAAGATCGCCCGCAGATATGGAATCAGCGTCCAGACACTGAACCGCTGGGTAGAAGCTTTTACCGAAAACGGAGAAGAGGGCTTGAAGGACAAACGTCGAGCCGGTGCAGAACAGGCCAAGATAAAAGAGTTGGAGAGACAGCTTGCCAAGCGCGATCAAATCATCGGAGAGCTGACGGTCGCCAATCGCATTTTAAAAAAAATTTCGGAGAGCTGAAGGTTACATCAAATCTGCGTAGAATTGTGCACAGCGAGCACGCGAAAGCCGGTCAAGTTCGTTTGTGTGGGATTTTGGTGGCTTTAGGCATCGCTGTTTCTACCTGGTACTACAAGCCGAACAAGTCAGCTTTAAGGCTTCAGAGAGATCGGGCAAAGCCGATTCCGGACGAAGTCGAAGCTAAAGTTGTAAAAATCGCAGAAAACAATCCGTGGTACGGCTACAAGCGAATTGCCGTCATGTGCCGACGCTCAAATGTTTCCGTGACGACACGACAAGTATACAGGGTGTTCAAAAAGCACGACCTCTTCCAAAAGCGCAAGCGCAAGCCGCTTCCTGAACTCCATCAGACCGCCAAACTCTACGAGTTGCTGCCTACTGCCCCGAACGGGCTGTGGCAAGCGGACGTGACGTACATCCATGTTCCCGGGTTTGGTTGGTGGTACGCTATCACTGTGATCGACTACTACTCTCGGTATCTCTTGGCGCTACGATTCACTCATAGCTACAGCGCAGCAGAAGCAATTGCGACGTTAAAGGAGGCAAGGGTCGAAGCTGAGCGCATTCACGGTCCGCTGAAAACCGACCCGTTTCTTG
>SLPX01000266.1 GCA_007131745.1 Myxococcales bacterium | reverse complement strand
TCGGCCTGCTGGGGATTCCCGAAGAAATCAGGGTGGCGAAAACAGGGGTTTCCCCTTTGTACGCCACAATGGTTTGTTCCGAGAGGTCCACATGGATCCAGCGGTTGGTTCCTCTAAGGCGGGCGGGTTGTTTGCGCTTGCGGCAGACGCGGACGTCTTTTCGTCTCAAGGCGTATTGCCTGGAGTCGAGCACCCATGTTCCATCTTCGTTTTTGATTGTCTTTTCTACATTGAACCTTGCATGCTTTTCAGCGAGGCCTTGGAAAACCGGTTTGTCGTCCACAAGTCGATACACCCTTGCTTCATCTTTGTACACAAAAGCTATTGGAAGCCGGTTTTCCTGACCCAGGATCTCACCGTGCATCTGCCTGATCGGGAATCTTTCAGTCGCTTCCTCCGCGACGTATGTGCCGCTTGGGGTGAGAATGTATTCGTAATCGTCAACGGTCGTATTTCCTGCAATGGCCACGGTGGCGTCTCCGTCAAGCCGTCTCACAACGTAGCGTGGGAGGCGTCCGCCCTTTGCAGCGATCTCTTCCGCCCTTTTTCTTTCTTCAGCGCTCGGCGCGGTGCGGTACTGGAGCGTGGTGCGATCGGTTATTCTTGCGTATTCATAAGGTTCCGGGCTGTAAGGGTCCGCGGCCGTGAAGTCGTACGGAGGAACTTTTCCTCTGGGATAGACTGAAAAACCTCTTGCAGTACATATGAAACCCGGACCGCCGTGCTTGTACCATCGGCCTCCTTCGCATCTTGTTCCCCCGACCACGCGTTTGACCGGAAATTGCGAACCACGACGCACATAACTGATTCCCGATCCTCTTGCCCGGGTGTTTGGATAGATCCTGGGTCGGTAGTCCGTGGCCACTCCGACAAAGGGAGTTTTTTCAAGAGCTTTTTTCCCCTTGAACCAGCGGGTTTGTTTTTCAATGTTCCGAAGGTGCGGTTCAAAATTCGAAACCCTTGGGCCCTTCATTAGCACCCGGTTTCGAGGTAACCGGATCTTTGCTTTCGGTATTGGCTGAGAAGATATTGTCTTTGGATTATTGTTCGGTTCACTTGTAGTTTCAGAAGTGGATGTTTCTCTTGAACCTTCCTGGTTTTTGCCGGGATTGTTTTCGCTCTGTCTCAGCGCTTTCTTTTGGGGTGGGTCGGAAGGATCAATGTTTTCAGCATTTCCAATATTTTCCCAAAATGCAATGAACAGAAGGGCTCCGATGGCTATAATTATAAAAAGTCCGAGCAGCCATTTGCCTGGAGAGCGAACCATCAAGTCTCCTTTTTCTACTGTTTTCCACTCTCCACCTTCTCGTAAGCGGGCATGGAATCATTTTTGCGGTGTGCATCCACATTATGCAGTATTGAGTTGAGATTGCAAATTGTGGGATAATCGTGGAAGAATAACATATAAACCTCGTAAACCCATGTGTGAAAGTGAAAAAAAAGCAGAAGAGATTGAAGGCAACAGAAATGAAAAAGATTTTGTTGATATGTTTGTTGGTCGTCGGTTGGCTCTTGTTTTTGGGATCTTCGAGTAACAGGGGGCCGACTCATCCCGCATCGCACCAAGAACCCGCTCATGGCGGACAACATCATCCCGCTGGACACCCCGGTCCGCATGATTCGGAAAGAGATTATTATGACGGTTACGGGGACGATGAATACCATGATGAATACGACGAGGATGATGATGAAATGTATCCAGACGATCATTATCATACCCGGTCCCCCGGCGGAACTTCGGAGAATCCCCAGGAAGTTTCCGTTTTGCCGGATGACGGAAATGGAGGAACAGTCGAAGGCCGGACCACGAAATCCCGTCAATGGGGCGGCAATGTTGTGATACCTCCTCCCGCTCCGTCCGAGGAGGAGGATTCCGAAGGTGGAGATCGTCAAAGGCCGGCGAGATCCGAAAGGGGTTTTTATCGTGCATGCCGGATCTTCAATGGACAAATTTCTAGCTGTGGAAGCTGGTACGGGGGCGACGCTGTGGTGTACCATGACGGAGCCTACCGCAAATGCCGAATTTTCAACGGGCGGATTTCTAGCTGCGGAAGCTGGTACGGGGGCGATGCTGTGGTGTATCATGACGGAGCCTACCGCAAATGCCGGATCTTCAATGGACAAATTTCTAGCTGTGGAAGCTGGTACGAGGGGACAGCTGTGGTTTTGAGAAATTGAATTCCCATTTTTGACCTCTTTTCGACAGTCCGCCGGTTTCATCGACCCATTGATCCAAAATAAAAAAATTTTCAAACCTTTGCTGAGTTCGGGAGTCTAAAAGCATAGTTGCATGGCGGTTTGCCGGTTTGAACAACAGGTCGTGGTTCTCCGGGTAGATAAAACCTCGTTGCAACGTAAGAATTTGATGGTGGCTGTTGGAGCGCTTGTTGAAAAAGATCTTCAGGAGCCAAAATGGAGGCAGGGTTTGACCTTGTCTTTTCAGATCTCCAGGGAGTTTGAAGATGCAGGAAATTCTGGAAAAAGAAATACTTCCTTCTGTTCTTAAATTGTGCCGCAGAAGGAGTTCCGTGGAGACGACAACGAAAACGGGTTTGGTAGCTGCAGGCATTTCATTCCTGGTTTTTCTTTTTCAGGGCATGGGGGTTTTTCCTGCTGGAACAGGTTTGATCGTTCTTCCGGCGGCCGTCGGAGTTGTTGTATTTTCAGCTCTTTTCGCTTTCCTGAGAATAAAGAAACCTGAAGACTCCTTGAAAATACTGGGCCGTAAAGACGCGCTCGCGGATGCGGTTCGGTCCGCTCTTGGATTGGTGCAAGTCGCTGAAAACAGGACGCATTCCGAAGAAATGGTCAGAGCACACTTGGCTCAGACCCGGAGAATGCTTGCACAAACCTCCACCCGTGAAGTGTTCGGCGTGCACAACCTTCAACGGTTGCAGGTGATGGCGGTGTTGTTCGTGTGCATTGTATCGGCCGCGCTTCTCTAAACATGCTCGCTCTTTGCCCGGCGTCCGCCTAGCCGTACCCAGAAGCATGTTTGTCCGGATCTGAATGAGATCCTGTCTAATACTTGCGGCCGTCCAAAAATCCCTTTTCCGGGTTTCTCTTCACGTAATCCACCAAGATCGGCAAATACAGCATCAAGTCTGGACAGACAACCGTTTTGCCCTCCAGGAATTTTTCGGTGTTGGTACTATCGTAAACCGCCTTGTGATCGAAATAGACGATTGTTTCCTTGGGGATTTCCAGGAGTTTTTCTATTTCTTTTATGGATGCTGCTTCGCTTACAAGCATCTGCGGAATCCGGATCGGCGCCATCCGGTGCCCGGTCAATAACGCCATTTCCTTCAGGATGTCCCTCGACCTATATGGGTTGGGATCTGCAAGCTGGAAGGTGGTTCCGATTGCGTCGGGGTTTTCGGAAATGGCTGCCATTGCGTCAACCGTGAAATCCACCGGAGCCAGGTTCACTTTTGCTTCTCCCTTGCCGATATATGGAATCGGAATCAGGCTCGGTAAACGCAATAGGCCTCTGATCAAGTAATAAGGCCCATCGTACTTGTCGGTTTCACCTGTTCTGGAATCTCCCACAACTATTCCCGGCCGGAAAATCGTAACCGGTATTCTCTCCATGCGGCGGCGCACTTCCATTTCAGCCCAGCACTTTGTTGATTCGTAATGGTTTTTGAATCCCTGGCCCATGTCCAGCTCTTCTTCGAAAATCCTGCCCTCACGATCTCCGGAAACGTAACAAGTGGAAACATAGTTGAGAACCCTCAACGATTTCAGCGATTCGCAGAAATCCAAGACATTAGCCGTTCCCATAACGTTGACGCGGTAGGCAAGGCTGCTATGCACGGCCAGATTGTAGATCGCTGCAAAATGCCAGACCTCTTCTGAGTCCAGGGCAACTTCCATGTCTTCATCTGAAAGTCCCAGGTCGGGGCCGGCCGTGATATCGCCTACAACCAACCTTGCGTTTTTCTTGAACCCGGGAGTGCGTTCTTCCTGTTCATCCAATCCATCTTCAGCTTTTTTCACGAGCTGTTCCTGGACTAGAAACACGAAATTGTGATCCTTTTGTTTTGCCAATCTTGCAACAAGGTGGCGTGTCAGAAATCCTGGGAAGCCGGTGAAGAATATGGTTTTTTTCGACATGTGTATCTCCTTGTGCGCGACCGGATATGAAAAAAGCGAACTTTTTTACGTCCTGGCGCTTTTTTACTGAATGTGCCGGTATTTGGTTTCAGCCCTTAGTTCCTGAAGTCTCTTTTCTTTGATAGCTGCAAGTCAACACATTTTTTGAGTCGGCTTATTGGGCGACCGCCTTTTTTTGCGGCTCGTTCTATAAACGGCGGATGATCGAACGAGCCTGATTTTACGGCGGCACCCAAACCGCCGGACGTCGCCGTTTGAAGCTCCCCCTTGGGGAGCATCGTCGGCGACTCGGTTGAATCCCTTCAGCCCTTCGGGCAGCGGTCTTCAAACGCCGTCTTATTGGGCGACCGCCTTTTTTTGCG
>SLPX01000255.1 GCA_007131745.1 Myxococcales bacterium | reverse complement strand
TGAAGGGGCCTTCTACCTATTTGTAAAGTCCCCTCTGGAGAATGAAATAGAGTTTGTCAACATCCTTCAGGAAAATCTTATTCTTGCTGTTCCAGGCAGGGGGTTCGGTTCTCCGGGGTATTTCCGCCTGGCCTATTGCACCGCTGACAGGGTTATTGAAAACTCTCTTTCCGGATTTCGACGCTGAAGATTATCCTAACATTTTGTATTTGCTTCGCCCGCCCGGCCTTTTCGGGCTCTTCCTCTCCACCGTCCCAATGTGCGAACCGCTTCTTCCAGCCATTTTAATCGTTGGGCCGGAGTCATCTCAAGGCCCATTCCAGCCCGGCGCCGGCTCGCCTCACCGTAACCTTCACTCAATCGCGTGTCTTTTACAATGTCATCATCATCAATGTTGACAACGGTTTCGCCGGTTTCAACAATCTTACCTTTTCCAGCGGTTTCATTCATGGTCGTTTCCATCCACAAGGTCATGCAAAGCTTCGATATCAGCCAAGTCCTGGAGTCTTCCAGCCTGCCTTTTCAAGAAGATCAAATCATCCAGTCCAATGACGCGGGCTTGGGTAACATCCAGTTTCACCGGTATGGAACGCTCGTACACTTCGTCGAAGTCAAAAGGTTCTTCAACGAAAATGTCGACTTCCAGGGTTTGAACACTCGGATTCCACATGGAGAAAACGGTCATTCCCTTTTCGTCAACCCAGGTTCGCCGAATCCGGGGGTTTGCCAATGCCTCAGCGTCTACCGGGGCCCGCGGTTTCCAACCCAAAACTTGGAGCGCTTGAACCGCCCGCATTATGTTTTCGGTCTTCATTTGAATCACGAGATCAAGGTCAGCCGTGGCCCTGAGGTGTCCGTGTAGAACCACAGCCACTCCTCCAACCACCATGTAGCGCACATTCGCTCGGTGCAAAGCCTCCAAGACTTGTTCTATGGGATTTGCCGTATTTACGGGATTTGTCATGGCTCATTTATAGCATATTGAAAAGAAATCCACACATGCGGACTGCACCCGGCAGGTTCGTTCAATCAACACGATTTGATATTTTGGGAAAACGGAACTCACCGAATCGCATTTGTCTTGAAAAACTCCTTTGATTCTATTACCCTTTACGATTTGATGGTTTTCCATCCGGTAGATGGCAATGAAAACCAATACCCGCCGGGAAAAAAAAGGGACCGACTTCGGCACCCGCAACTGCCGGGACATTGTTGACAATCTTCCTGTGGGAGTATATCGGACCACCGCAGATGGTCGCTTCCTGGCGGCCAATCCGGCACTGGCTGAGATGCTTGGAGTTGCGAGCCCCGGTGAACTGACTGAGTTCAGCGTGAAGGACTTCTACGTTGATCTCTCTGATCGTACCCGGCATTTAAAAAAGCTGCAGTCCAGACCCATTGCTTTTGATGAGTTCCAACTCAGGCGCGTGGACGGCTCGATTTTTTGGTGCCGCGACTATCCCAGGAGATCTTTGGACATATCCGGGAAGGTGTCCATTCTGGAAGGTGTTATCGTTGATATCACGGAGAGGAAGACGGCCGAGATCCGGTTGGCGCAAGCTTTGGAGAAGTTGGCTCAGGCCAACAAGAAGCTCAAGGAGATGTCCCTGGCGGACGAGTTGACAGGGCTTCATAACCGCCGCGGATTTCTGACTCTTGGCCAACAGCACTTGAAGAACATCCGGCGGGCGAGGAAAAAGGCACTGTTGCTCTTTCTGGATATGGACGGCCTCAAGACAATAAACGACAAACATGGGCACGCCGTGGGAGACGATGTCTTGGCTGCTTTCGGCAAGATCATGAAGACGACCTTGAGGGAGTCGGATATAAGCGGGCGGATAGGGGGTGACGAATTCGCGGCTATCCTTGCGCAGTCACCCAAGGGAGACGAACGCTCCGTAATCAAAAGACTTCGGAAAAGCATCGCGACTTTCAACGTGGGCGAATGCCTTCCTGTGGCCATATCTGTCAGTATAGGCTCTGCTTCTTTTACACCGACCTCCGATTCGCTCCTGGAGGAGCTTATGTACAGAGCGGATCTGGACATGTACAAAGACAAGATCAAAAGGCGGAAGAGGAGTCAGCCCTTAACCAAAAACCCGGTGTAAGCCGTTTTCAACAGACCAATGTAGCTTGATTGTTTTTGATATCAATCCAACATTGCATATCGCTCCATACACTGTTGTCGCCTATTTGGCTTGAAGCCGAGCCACCTCAAAACTTTGAGAGAGTCTTGCCTTATTATTCGTTCTTTATCTTGAAGAGGGCTTTTGTTTTTCTTACTCTTCAAGAGCAGGGGAAGGTGGGCTCTTTCTTAACTTCACACAGCCTGCGAGGAGGTTTGCTATGAAACGCGTTTTCATCTTTCTCTGCTCCGCATGTCTTTTGGCAATGACCCTTCAACTCACGAGCTGCTCATCCGACCGGTCGGGCGATGCATCAATCGATGCATCAATCGATTCATCCACCTCGGAATCGACCGACGCGGGA
The DNA here is from genome assembly GCA_007131745.1 of Myxococcales bacterium. The sequence continues at coordinate 2,003 of SLPX01000255.1, read as the reverse complement.
ACGGGTGACGTTGACGGGTCGGGAGGAGAAGAACTTCCAATCCTGCCCGAGCTTCCACCCGATCCTGATGTTCTGTCGATCCTTGATGGGTTAGAGGACAACAGTTCGGCATGGTTGGATTCGCTCAACACGGTCGGAGAGTGGAATGATGTCACCAATCAGTTCGGAATGCATAACAGCGGGCCGCGTGGAAGGGATTATTCGAACAAGGCTGTCTGGATGAAGGATCGCAAAAGAGCCTTCTTTTGTGGCGCCAACCACGGTGCTCCTCATCGCTTGAACGATGCATGGGAATTTGATCTGCCGTCCCATACGTGGGTCATGCTATTCGCTCCCGATCCGCATAATGCAGAAGGTGTGATGGAGATCGTGGAAGGAGATGTTCTGGATGGGCACGGCAACATTCTTCAAAGGGTCAAGTATGTGCAGACACAGCGAGGCGGTCCTACCCACTATGGTCATACGTGGTGGGGGTTGGCCTATGATCCTACTATCAAAGCTGCGTTGTGGATGAACGTAGCCATAGGACCAAGTCCACAGAGTTACATTGAGGAGCAGACCGGCTCTGATGAGGGAATCTATCGAGGCCCTCCATTATGGGCTTTCTATCCTTATGACGGACAATGGAAGATGGTATTATCTCCCGAGCCGTGGCCGAGGGTCATCTACGCAGGAGCGATGGAGTATGTTCCTGAGCTGGGGGGAGCATTTTGGTATGCAGCGGAGTGGAACGGCCAGGGTATGCACGTCTATCTGTCGGATGAGAACAACTGGAACAATCTAAGCCCCAACGATGGAGAAAACCTCTATCATAGCAGCAATACACCCAGAGCAGAGGCTGTGATGTGCCATGACCGCGCCCATGGTGTGATTGTCGCCCAATCGCCGGATTTCAGCACAACCCACTACGACATTGCCGCTAACACTTGGAGCAAGGTGCTGGATCCGGGTGATGTGGGGACCGCGCCTTCAGGACACGATGCCAGGACACAAATGTACTACGATTCCTTCAATCAGACATGTCTGCTGTTCGATACCCAGAATCCAGACGGAATCTGGTCTTATTCTACGACGGAAAAGGTCTGGACACGCTATACTGCGCAGGGGCCGGCTGGGCCATCGCAAAAGGTCATCAGCTATTTCGACGAGGCTATGAATGTCTTTGTTGTGAATTCAGGGGCTGAAACGTGGGTGTATCGTTTCCGGAATCCATGAGGTCCCAGGGGGAATCATTTTCATGATTTCAGCTGCCGGGCTGAGGGATCATTGATAGATAACGAACGAAGTGAATACGGCTCTGTCATTGAATACCCGGATGCCGGCTTTTCCGGACATGTCGCTCCATACATTGTCGCCGCTTATTTGGGTTGAAACCGATATTCCCGTTTCGTCGCTATAAAAACAAGAAACAACTGAACCATCATAAAAAACATGGTACTTGCGCCATTGATTGTTGCCTGCGGAGGTCGAAACATCAACGCTTGTGAGTTGATTCCACGATGTACCGCCGTCGATTCGCCAAATGCCCAAATTGTTATTGGATCGGTTGAAATGGCATGCATATGAATAATTCAATGATTCCCACGCAAATATCAATCCAGACCAACTGTTTCCCGGGGGCTGGCTTTGATTATAATAAAAAGTAGTTTCCACTGCGTACTGGGAGGCTGGAAGATCGTGTTCATGAATATAGTTTCCCCCTCCGTTGGTTCGTGAACCCGAAACTTCATCATTTCCGTATTCCCAGTTGCCGTTCCGAACAGTCCAGGAACCTTCATCGTTTAAAAAAGGATCAAACACGACAATTTCGGAGATCAAGGAATGATCATCAGGATACTCGCAAACATCGCCGATTCCGTCGTTGTTCGCATCGGCCTGGTCGGGATTGTAATAAGACGGACAATTATCGCAGTTGTCGTCTATTCCGTCTCCGTCCTCGTCATGTCCGGAGAAACATTCCGACATGTTGTACGTGCAGTTGTTTGTGCATGTGACGATCCCGG
>SLPX01000153.1 GCA_007131745.1 Myxococcales bacterium | reverse complement strand
GGTGCACACCGAAGGCTGGCCCGAACACTGCCAGCCGGGTTCGACCGTGCATTCGGGCGAGCAGCCGTCTCCGGGAGCATTGTTTCCGTCGTCGCATTCTTCCGCGCCCCTTACCAGTCCGTCTCCGCAGACTGTTGTGCATACCGAAGGTTCGCCCGCACACACCCACCCGGTTTCGATTGTGCAATCCGCGGAGCAACCATCTCCGGGCGTGCTGTTTCCGTCGTCACACTCCTGGTCTCCGGTGATTATCCCGTCGCCGCACACTGGGGTGCACACCGAAGGCTGGCCCGAACACTGCCAGCCGGGTTCGACCGTGCATTCGGGCGAGCAACCGTCGCCCGGTGTGTTGTTCCCGTCGTCGCATTCCTCGTCACCCGCTCTTATGCCGTCGCCGCAAGTCGTGGTGCAAACCGACGGTTCGCCTTGGCATTCGAATCCTGCTTCGATTTTACAATCGGCCGAACACCCATCGCCGGAAACGTCGTTGCCGTCGTCGCATTCCTGGTCTCCGGTGATCACGCCGTCGCCGCAGATGGGTGTGCAAATCGATGGTTCGCCGATGCATTCCCAGCCGGGTTCGACCGTGCAATCGGGGGAACAGCCGTCGCCCGGCTGATCGTTCCCGTCGTCGCATTCTTCACCGGGTGCAATTTTGCCGTCGCCACAGCTCGTGACGCATACCGAAGGTTCGCCATGGCAATCGTATCCTGGCTCGATTTTGCAATCGGCCGAACATCCATCCCCGGAAACGTTGTTTCCGTCGTCGCATTCCTGGTCTCCGGTGATCACGCCGTCGCCGCAGATAGGCCTACATACAGACGGCTGGCCCGAGCAATGCCAGCCTTCTTCGACCGTGCAATCGGGTGAACAGCCGTCGCCCGGCTGATCGTTCCCGTCGTCGCATTCTTCATTGCCGTATATCAAACCATCGCCGCAAATGGTGTTGCACACGGATGGTTCGCCGAAACACTCCCAGCCCCTTTCGACTTTGCATTCGCTGCTGCAACCGTCGCCGTTTCGGACGTTTTTGTCGTCGCACTCTTCATCGCCGGTAATCACCCCGTCGCCGCAAAATGATGGGGTGTCTGTGTTGTTGTTGTTGTCGCCCGGCAATGAGGAATCTTTCGAGCACCCGAAAGGCAATAACAAAACGGCCGCCGAAGCGATCATAACGGCAATTGTTTGCGGGTTCGTTTTTGTTCTGAAAAACCATGAAAAACGGGCGAAACATCTTGTTTTCTGTTTTTGTTCCATGGCCGTATCTCCTTTTGCCGGACCATTTGGAGTCCTTGTACAATCCCCATTTTATGCCGATTAAACCGCGTCTACAACGAGAATCGGTGTCCGTCCGGCAACAAGGGGCCGAATTCCATCCCACGCCGCCATCACCTGTTCCCCCGGCCGCAATATCAGCGTTTTCCGCAGGGTTTTGCTCCCGCAGGTTTTCCGAAATAAGTGATCGGATCTGTTACTTTAATCTTCCCCTTGTCATAAGACCTTTTCAATTTCGCCACGATCTGTGTCGCCCGCTCCGGTTTGAGACGCTCGGCATAATAGGTCAGATGACCGGAAACGTTTTCGTCTGCGTATTTTGTTTCGATCAATTCTTCCAGTCGGCCGTCCCGGATTACCGCGAAATCCACCTCGCGGCCTTCCTTGTCTCGAATGTAACGCAGTTCATAACGATAGCCGTCGCGGTCTTCAAGGAAATGTATTTTTTTTAACAGTGATGCAGCCACCAGGTTCTCAAACCGAGCGCCTTCGTCCCCCAAAACGTCCGCGTTATCGAAAAAATACACCTTCGGCGGCTTTAACACGGACCGAGGCGATGATTTTGCATGTGGCTATTTTAACCCCAACTCCAAAACAGCCAGGGCAGATCTTCGGACTCAAAGAAACAGGGGAAAAAGCAAAACGTTGTTTGACCACTCTTTTTCAGCCCGTGGATTTTGGGGATTTGTTTTTGCTTGACTTCGATATGATATGTGCAAAATCAAACGGATGAAACCCGGACAAACAGGAAAAGCACCCCAAGAAAAGGGGAAAAAACAGAAGCAACGGGGTGGCAGAAGGGAAGGCGCTGGAAGAAAACCCAAGGGCGAAAAAGCCGGCTCGTCTCATCTCAAGAGAGAACCACTAGATCCTCGTTATCCAGCGTTGATCACCTGGCAAATCAAGCAGGGGCTGTGCGATCTCCGCTCCAAGCGTTGTTTTTCGCAAATCCTGGAATCCTTCATCCGGATTCAGGAACAGTTTCCGTTTCGTATCGTTCACTACTCGGTGCAAAACGACCACTTGCATCTCCTGGTGGAAGGGAGGGACAACAGGTTGCTGAGCCGGTCCATGCAGGGGCTCTCCATCAGGATAGCCAAGGCCATAAACAGGGAAATCGGGCGGAAGGGAAAGATCTTTGCGGATCGTTATCGCTCCCGGGTTTTGAAGACGTCTTCCGAAGTTCGAAGCGGAATCGAGTGTGTCTTGAAAGACGTTATGCGTCACAAAAGGGGCAAGAAGGTTTTTCCACCCGGCTGGGTGGACCCGTTTTCTTCCGCGGTTTTTTTCTTTGAACCGGAAACCGTGGAAGGGGTGAAACCGGGAACTCAGCGAAAAGAGCGAGAAGAGCGAAAAGAAGATCCGAAATGGATAGCGGATTTTTTCCGGCTGCGGGCAAAGCTGGGCCGGTGGGAGGTTTCGCCGCCTGAAACCGCGCTTCTTGCGGCAAAATGGCGCAAGGCCGGCGATATCGATAAAACAACCATCCCTGAAAAGAAATGAGTGTTACATGAAAACAGCCATCATCTACGCCACCACACACGGAACCACCGAAAAGGCGGCTCGCATGATCAAGGATGAACTCGGGGGAGAAGGTGTTTCGCTTTTCAACCTGAAAACCGACAGTGAACCCGACCTCGGGGAATTCGAAAGGGTGATCGTTGGAGGTTCCATCCATGCGGGCCGGGTTCAATCCGGCATTAAAAAATTCTGCAACCGCAGACAGGCCGAACTTCTTCAAAAGGAACTGGGGCTTTTTTTGTGCGGCATGAACAAGCCCGCGTATCGCAAACAGTTTGAAAACGCGTTCAGCGAAGAACTGAGGGCACACTCCAGGAGCAATAAAACTCTGGGTGGGGAATTTCTTTTTGAAGAAATGAACTTTTTTCAGCGGTTCATCGTGAAGAGAATCGCCAAAATCAAGGAATCGGTTTCAGACCTGAAAGAAGACAGGGTGAAAAAATTCACGCGGAAATTTGATTCGAGTGATTCAAGTGATTCAAAGGATTTAAAGGACTCAGAGGTATCAGAGGATTCAAAAGACTGATTCAAGGAACAAACGAAAATGGCAGGGGATCCATCATCTGAAAAACCAGGCACTCTCACAAGCACCAATGTGGTGCGCCATCTTGGAGGCGCGACCCCGGGGCAGAGGGAAAAAATCCTGGGCCAGAGAGGCTGCACGGTATGGTTTACCGGGTTGAGCGGTTCGGGCAAGTCCACCATAGCTTGCGCCCTGGAACTCAAGCTTCTTGAAAAAGGACATTTGGCTTTCGTGCTTGATGGTGACAACGTGCGTCACGGACTGAACGGGGATCTGGGTTTTGATCCCGAGAGCCGGAAAGAAAACATCCGCCGCGTCGGTGAGGTAGCCGCGTTGTTTTCCGATTGCGGAGTCATAACGCTTGTGGCTTTTATATCCCCGTACCGGGAGGATCGTTTGAACGCGGCCCAAACCGTGGGCCGGGATCGATTCCTGGAGGTGCATGTAGACGCTCCGCTCGAAACGTGTGAAAAACGGGATCCCAAGGGGCTTTATCAAAAGGCGCGGCTGGGAGAGATAGCGCAGTTTACCGGGGTGGATGCTCCCTATGAACAACCCGAAAACCCTGATCTCTGCATCCAAACGCAAGAAACGAGCGTGGAATCGGCGGTGGATTCGCTGGTTTTGCTGCTGGGAAATAGAGGTTTTTTAAAATCGTGACTCTTCGCAACATCAAACACCTGGAACAGCTCGAGGCCGAGGCTGTTCACATTTTTCGTGAAACCGCGGCTGAATTCGAAAACCCGGTTATCCTGTATTCGGTGGGCAAGGATTCTTCCGTGCTTTTGCGTTTGGCGCAAAAAGCATTTTACCCATCCAGGATTCCCATGCCCCTGCTTCACGTGGACACCACGTTCAAGTTCGAGGAAATGTACAGGTTCAGGGACAGTTACGTAAAAGAAATCGGAGCGGACCTGGTCGTCTATATAAACCGGGAAGCATTGGATGAGATAGGCCCGGTCGAAAACTGGACCTGCTCTCTTTGTTCGGATCTTTTGAAGACGCAGGGGTTGATCAAGGCCCTCAGGGAAGGAAAGCACGACGCGGCGATCGGAGGCGCTAGGCGGGATGAAGAACGTTCGCGCGCTAAAGAGCGCATCTTTTCATTTCGGAACGAGTTCATGGAATGGGACCCCAAGGGCCAGCGTCCGGAATTGTGGGATCTATATAATACCAGGCGCAAGCCGGGCGAATCCTTCCGAATCTTTCCCCTTTCAAACTGGACCGAGTTGGACATCTGGAATTACATTTACAGGGAGAACATACCGATGGTTCCCCTTTACTTCGCGAAAGAACACGAGGTGGTGCACAGGGACGGAATGCTCCTCTTAAACGGCGGCATCATATCCCCGCGGCCCAGAGAAAAAGTGGAAAAAGTGATGTGCAGATTCCGCACCCTGGGCTGCAGGTTATGCACGGGAGCGGTTCTTTCGAAAGCAACGACTCTTCCCGAAATCATTGAAGAGGTCATGGTGGCCCGGAAATCCGAGCGTGAAAATCGGGCCGTTGACCAGGACCGGGACGGGTCCATGGAAGAAAAAAAGCGGGAAGGATATTTCTGAGTGCGGATACTCCTTCTATCGAACGGAAATCAATATGAACGTCTCTGAACTCTTGAAGGAAAACGAAAACAAGGAACTCCTTCGCTTCGTGACCGCGGGCAGCGTGGATGACGGCAAATCCACTCTCATAGGCCGCCTCCTCCTGGATTCGAAGGGAATCTACGAAGATCAGCTCGCCGCGGTAAAGCAGGCTTCCGGAAAAAAAGGTTCTTCGTTGCAGGAGCTGGACCTGTCGCTCGTAACCGACGGCCTGAAGGCCGAAAGAGAACAAGGCATCACCATCGACGTGGCGTATCGTTACTTTTCAACCCCGAAAAGAAAATTCATCATAGCCGACACCCCGGGGCACGAACAGTATACGAGGAACATGGCCACCGGAGCGTCAACCGCAGGGTTGGCGGTAATCCTGGTGGATGCATCCCAGGGCGTACTCACCCAATCGAAACGGCACGCGTTCATCTCATCCCTGCTGGGCATTCCTCACATGGCGGTCGCTGTAAACAAGATGGATCTGGTGGATTACTCGGAAAAAGTCTTCAGAAAAATCTGCGCCGACTTCACCGAATTCGCGGCAAAACTTGAAGTGCGGGACGTGACCTTCATTCCGGTAAGCGCGTTAAATGGAGACAACGTAACCGAAAGAAGCGCAAACACGGGCTGGTACCAGGGTCCGACCCTCTTGAGCCACCTCGAAGAAGTTCACATAGCCGGCGATCGGAATTTCATCGACATGAGGTTTCCGGTGCAATACGTGTCGCGCGGGGATCCTGAATTCAGGGGTTACTCGGGCACCCTTGTTTCGGGAACGATGCGGCCTGGAGACGAAGTTGCGATATTGCCCGCGGGCACAAAGAGCCGCATCACCGAAATCATCGGAGTCAACCGCGCTCTGAAAGAAGCTTTTCCTCCACTGGCCGTGACCATGACCCTGGCCGACGATCTGGATGTGAGCCGGGGCGACATGGTGGTTCATCCGAACAACCGGCCCCGGGTGTCGAACAGGTTAGAGGCTATGGTGGTGTGGATGTCCGCGGATGAGATGAAATTAAACAAGGGCTACATCATAAAGCACACAACCAGGACGGCCCCCGCTGCGGTTACGGAGCTGCGCTACAAGATCGACGTGGAGACCGCGAGCCGCGTTCCTTCTGAAACCCTAAGGATGAACGAAATCGGAAGAGTCACCGTAACTGCAAACCGCCCTCTTTGCTTTGACCCCTATTCCAAGAACAGGTCAACCGGTGCTTTCATTATCATCGATCGCATCAGCGACAACACCGTGGGCGCGGGCATGATCCTGGATCGCATCCCGGACGCACAGCTTCACACCGGATCGAAATGGAAAATTCATGATGAAGAAATTCATCTCTCCAGGCACAAAAGCCGGATAACGCCCGAAGAAAGACATGCTGCATTGGGGCACCAGCCCTGCACAGTGTGGCTCACCGGCTTGCCGGCCGCGGGGAAAACCACGGTAGCGTACGAACTGGAAAGAATGCTGTTCGATAAAGGGTTAAACGCTTTCGTTCTGGACGGTGAAAACACCCGCCTGGGTCTCTCGCGGGACCTGGATTTTACAGCGGACGACAGGTCGGAAAATATCAGGAGAGCCGCGGAAGCGGCCAAGCTCATGAACGACGCGGGCATCGTGGCGATCTGCGCGTTCCTGTCTCCTTATGAAAAAGACCGCTTGGCAGCCAGGAAGCTGATCGGCGCGGAGCGGTTCTTTGAAATCCACCTCGCCGCGGATATCGAAACATGCAAAAAACGAAGCCCGGGGTTGTACGAAAAGGCTGAAAAGGGCGAAATCCCTCACTTCAGCGGAATCAGCGCGCCGTACGAAGTGCCCGAAAATCCTGATCTCAGAATTTGGACCGATTCCACCGACCCGGCGCAAAGCGCCGAACAAATCATCCAGCTTTTGAAAAGATCCAACCTGGCATGACACTCTGCTGAAGTGGTCATGCATTATGCTCGCTGCTTGACGCTCACCCTTTTTGGGTTTAACCGTAAAATAAATGGTTTAAGGATTTGAAGAAAGAAGACTTGGAATGGAGCTTGGACGCAGACAATGGCTGATGCTTTGCGGCGGGGGCCTGGGTGGGTTTTTCGCCGGATGCTACCGCAAAGCGCGAAACGGCCGAACCCCCGAAAAGGGAGCGCTCACTCCGACCGAAAGAAAAATCATATTTGAAACCGATCCTCCCCTGGAGATTGTCGGATGGGATCCGAAATCGCCCGAACCCCGATCTGTGCTGCGCAAAAAAGCTTCGCCCGCGATGGATCTTCCTTCAAATGCTCGTTTTAGATTAGAACATGCGATGCGCGAAACCCTGTCGGACTCAGGTGGTGTCGGCCTTGCAGCGCCCCAGGTAAATGTCTCGCGGCGGATGATCCATGTTCAGCTCCAGACCGGAGAAAAGCCGGTGCTCGTTTGCTTGGACCCTGAAATCACCGAACGGTCGAAAGAAACCGTGGATGGATACGAAGCGTGCCTCAGCATCGAAGGATATGGTGGTCTCGTCAGGCGGGCGGAAACCGTGGAAGTGGCATATCGGGATCTCCACGGAAAAAAGAAATCCATGGTTTCCAAAGGATGGGAGGCGCGGATATTCCAGCATGAAATCGATCACCTGGAAGGTGTACTCTATCTGGATCGGCTGGTGGGGGAACTTCTTCCGATCGAAGAGATGCGAAGAAGAAGAGAGCAAGAACAACAACTCAGACAAGAAGCTTTGAAAAGAAAAGAGGCTTTAAAAACAGAAAGTGTTTCCGAAAGTTTGTTATGTTTATCTTTGATGTGACCCGACTTTTTTTCTGTGCTCAGATAACCCGCAAAACAACGAGGATTCTTCCTGCGACTTTGATTTTCTGCTCTTTCTTTCTTTCACCGCGGGTGGCAACTCCCGGCGGACCTCGTATGAAGATCGCGCAAAGACGCAAACGGTATGATTACGCTGGGAAAAAAAAACCGAGTGCTTACGACAAGAATGTTCGCAGAATCAGCAAGCCGCTGCGGGGCTATGACAGAGCATGTCTCAGGCGGCTCGACAAGGCCGGGGTGAAGTACAGTTTGCTTGGAGGGGTAAAGGGAGTGCGAACCCCGATCGAGATCCTTTCGAAACGCTTGGGTGGAGTCAACTACATAAGGCACTGGTCCAACAAGCGACGGTTCATTTTGGACTGCAGATTCGCGGAAGCCCTGGTGGAAAGAGGCAAGCGGATTCGTCTGGCCGGTGTGGCATCGGTGTATTATTCCTCGAGCTGGCGTTACTCATACAAAAGAGGAACACGCAACCTGAGCCGGCATGCTTCCGGAATGGCCCTTGACATAACTGCAATCGACGGGGCTTTTGGATATGCATCTGTGGTGCAACACTACGAAAAAGGGCGTTGGGGTTGCGGTTGCCGCAACAAAACGAAAAGAGGCAAGGTGTGGCGCGCGTTCTACTGCGCTCTGACGCAGCATAACGGATTCAGGCGAATCTTGACCCCCGACAACGGACCCGCACACAGGGACCACTTCCACGTGGAAGGGGTCCGGCCTTCAATGCGGCTCGAAGAAGAGAAGCGTAAAAAATGAACCTCATCGATTTGAATGAAAAAACCACGCTCATAGTTTGCCGCCTGGGAGAATTGTTTCTTAAGGGCCGTAACCGTTCTTTTTTCACCGATCGGCTGGAAAGCAACATCAAAGCGGTTACGGACTCATTCGGCGGCGTCCTGGTTCAATATGTTCATGGCAGGTTTTTCATAACCCACCCGGAGGAAATCCGAGAGGAACTCATCAGCCGCCTATCGAAAATCTTCGGCCTGACATCGGTGAGTCCCGCGGTGCGGACCGAAAAAGACATCCATGCCATGCAAAAAGCAGCAGTGGATCTGGTTACGCAACCGGGAGTGCTCGATGGAAAGAAATCATTCGCGGTAAAAGCTCACAGGAGCGACAAGCGGTTTGTTTACAAGTCGCCGGAAATCGGACGGGTAGTGGGTGATGCAGTCGGGCGGGCAATCGGTCTGGATGTGGATCTGGACAACCCGGATTTGTGCGTGGAAATAGAGGTCGGTCCTCACGCGGCTTTTGTTTTCTCTAGACGAGTGGGGGGAGCGGGAGGTTTGCCGGTTGGGGTTTCCGGCCGTGCCGTGCTGCTTTTGTCGGCTGGGATAGATTCTCCGATCGCCGGTTGGATGATGATGAAACGCGGGATTTCAATAGATGCTCTGACCTTTCACTCGCCTCCTTACACCGATGAGGCTGCTTTGGACAAGGTGCTGAGAAACGCGAGAAAGATCGCTGCCTGGGGTGGAGATTTCACTCTCAGGGCGGTGCGTTTCGCAGATGTTCAAAAACGTATTCATAGGAAAGCGGAAAAAGGGTTGGCCGTGGTTTTATACCGCCGGATGATGATGCGCACCGCGTGCAAAATCGCCCAATTCACCCGTGCCGGCGCGGTCGTGACAGGCGAATCCCTGGGTCAGGTGGCCAGCCAGACAATGGAAAATATGACCCGGATCCAAGAAGCTTCGACACTACCCATCCTGCGACCATTGATTGGGCTGGACAAAAGTGAAATCATACAAATCGCCCGGCGGCTGGAAACTTATGAAATCTCCATAGAACCGCACATAGACAGTTGCACGCTATTTACTCCCAAGCATCCTGTCACCAGGGCTTCAAAAGACCTCGTTGAAAGAGCGGAGCAACGTATTGATATGGATTTCAATGAAGAAGCCGGAAAACTCGCTGCGGACGCGGAAGTGTTCTCCATCAAGGCTGGGGAGAACAGTAATACTTGTCGATAAATTCAGGAATGACCACCAGGGTAATGAATTGCGCGCATGTGTCGGAAAGCGGCCCTGACTCCATTATCCTTGATGGTATGGGGATGGGTTCTTTTTGTCCTTCCACATTCAGTGTGAGTCCTGTTAGCGGGCTTTTTTTCCTGCCATCTTCGCTCAGAGCGGCTCCCAGCATCTTGTTTTCTTTCATCAGTTCGCGGATCTTTTCTTCGGCCGGTTCCCGCCAGAACTCGTGGTCGGGACTCGCTATAACCCTGCATGTTTCGCGCCTGTTTTCGTCTTTTTCTTCGACAACAGGGGGCCGGAGCCTGATTCGATCGATTGTTTCACGCCTGCTGATTCCGCACCTGTTTTGAACTTCCAGTACGGCCGCCTCGCAAGCTACGGGCAAGGTTTCGATGCTGACAAATTTAAACCAGAGAACAGATGCAACCACCAAGGCGATCACTGAACCCGCCATAACAAACAGCAACTTCTTGCGCTGTTGTTTTTCCCCCACCATCCACTCTTCAGTCGCTTTTTCCAGGTCGGGAGGATTCAAAGGTTGCTCTTCTCCTGTTTTGTCTCCCTTTCCATCGGTTGTCGGGTCATCGCTGACCGTCCCCTTTTTCGTGGTTTTGCAACAACAGCAATCCTCTTCATCATCATTTCCCGGATTCCCGTTTTCCTGTAAGCTCTTTTCCTGTTCCTTTTGGTCTCCTGCACCACTATCTTTTACCATTTCCTCATCAACCTGTTTTTTTTCCTCTGTCTTCTTTGGTTCATCCTGGCCATTTTCTTTCATCTGGATTCCACTCCTCTCCATTTTTCGCTATCTTAGGCGTATTTCTTATTCCGTTACAAGGAGAAGTTAACCACGGATTTCCCCCTTGCCAACCCCCGCGGTCGACCTCTTGCTTTGGAACCATGCCGGCCGGGAATTGGAACAAAACGACGCGGGTCTTCGGGAGCAGTGAAAAACCGAAGCGCAACAACTTGTTTTCAACGCCTCGCCAAGAAAAACTTCCCCATTGTTTAAATGCCGCTTCATCTTGACACCGAATCCGCCCCCCAATAGGGTTGATTCAAGTTCGGATTGAACATCTTCAAAACCTATGAAGGAAACAGGAGTCAGAAAGAATATGGCAGAAAGTCCTTTTCCGCCCCCTCCCAGTTCAAATCCAGGCGCCGGCCGGGACGGCGGAAAAGATGAGATCTCGGGGGGATCTATTGAAGCGGCTGAGACTGGGCCTGCAAAGAATGAATCCGAACCATTGTCCGAAGAGCGGGCGGCAAAAATAGGACAACGCGCCGTAACTGTGAGACCGGGGGCCATGCCGCGGCTGCCGAAAAAGTTCGGCAAGAAGGACGAAAAAGAAAACAAAGAGGAAAGATCGGGAGAAGAAGCAGATCGCTTAAATGCCGGGGAACCCCTCCGTCCAAAGCCGGAAATTCCGCCTCCCCCGGAATCTGAAAATGTTGGTTTGAACAAGAAAGAACCCAGTCTTTCGGATCTTGCTTTGCCCAAGGCATGGCGAAGCCCGGTCCCACCCGAAGATCCTCTTGATGAGGAACTTTGGCTTCCCCCCACGGAAGATATTTCGGGAAAAAAAAATGAATGTGGAGATAAGCCGGTCACAAAAGGCAAGGCGCGAATCGGTGATTATACTTTGATATCCTGCCTGGGTTCCGGCGGCATGGCGGTGATATACAAGTCGATACAAAGAACCTTGAATAGAACCGTGGCGTTGAAGGTTTTGAAACCGGAGGTGGCGCGCGAAGAACAGTTTGTCCAGCGTTTCGAGCGAGAGGCTTTGACCCTTGCATCACTTCAGCAAGAAAACATCATCCAAGTATACGCCCACCACAAGGATCCTCGCTTTCAGTACTTTGTAATGGAATACGTCGACGGCGTGGATCTTTTCGACTTGATGGAACGTTGCGGTCCTTTGCCCGGTGAAGTCGCCGCCGTGATTTCATTGCAGACAGCGAGAGCGCTCGAGCATGCTCATTACCGTGGGATCATTCATCGCGACGTCAAACCTGCAAACCTGATGATTTCTTATTCAGGAGTGGTGAAGCTCATGGATTTCGGCATTGCCCGCGTGCCGGATTCGGAAGAACTGACTCAGCACGGAACCGGGCTGGGAACGCCATCTTACATGTCCCCCGAACAGGTGGTGGGAGATCACCTCGACGGGCGTACGGATATATTCAGCCTTGGTTCGGTTTTGTTCCAGATGCTTACAGGAGAAAAGCCTTTTATTGCGGACGAAAATGAAACGGTTTTGCAGAAGATTCGTATCCAACCTACACCTAATGTGAGAAAGCTGAGACCGGAGCTTCCCAGGAGCCTGGAAAGAATTCTACTTAGGTGCATGCAGAAACGAAAAGATGATCGCTACCGCCCCACGAGAGAGTTGGTCAGGGCGTTTGAGCGGTTTCTTTCAAACCGCGGAATTGAAAGTGAAAACGCACTTCTGGTGAACTTTTTCCTTGAAAAAGGGTTCATTGACGAAAAGGCCGCCGGCGACCACCTCGAACGAGCCCGGAAAAGCGGATACAAGTCCTCGTCCCCCGGCCGTTCAAAGCTTCCATCCGCCAAATCTGCAGCAATCGCAGGTATGGTTGCAACTGGAGTTTTTTTGTTGCTGGCGGGAGTGTTGTTGGGAAAGAGCCTGTTTTCAACCGATAAAACAACCAGGGAGGAAACCGTTAAGACCTCTTTTTCGGCCCATGAAGACGAATCGGGGGATGAATCCGATATCCGGCCCACGTCATTATCCCATGAAGGAATTCGGGTAATCGTAAAACCTTGGGCACATTTGTATATCCGCGGAAAGCGGGTTGCCACCACGCCCTTCGATAACCCGTTGAAACTGGAGCCGGGCAGCCACTCCTTGAGGTTGTACAATCCGTATTGCAAAGAAAAAAAACTGGATATCGTTCTGAAACCTGGGGAAATCCGGACGATTCATGAGAAATTAGAATGCTCGGGACCCGCTGTTGCAGTAAGGGAAGGGGAAGAAGGAAACAAAGAGGACGAAGAGATAGAAGAGGAAGAGAGAGTGGATCAGTGATGTTTGAACCATTCCAAGACGGTCGAAGATGAAGAGCGCTTATACTCTGCATATTGTTACAAAAATCCTGATTGTCGGTCTGTTATGCGTTGTGGAACCGGATGCGGCCCGAGCCAAAAGATTCGCAAGGGTTCTTGAAAAAGGAACCTCAGTACGGGAAATCGCTTTGCGTTTTTACGAAAGAGAGGATTTTGAGGTATTTGTAGCGGCAGCGTCGGGATTCAAACCTTACGGGGAAAAAACCCCCCAGGCGGGTAAGCAGGTGTTTATCCCGACCGGATGGACATACAGGATTCGGGCCGACGATACATGGGAAGACCTCGGGCGGGATTACCTGGGAGACGGACGGCGGGGAGCAATCCTGGCGAGCATGAATCACAAGGATCCGGAAAAGGCTCCTCCGGCGGGTCATTTGATCAGCATGCCTTTTCACGTTCCCTTTCGTGCGACCAGACCGTTGAGTTTGCAAAGGATCGCAAAGATTTTTTCAGCAGGTCTTCCCCGTGGCCGAATTGGAGAAAAAATCCGACTCATCCGGGAGTACAACTTTCTGAAAAAACCCTCCATCAAGGCGGGGCAAACGATTCTCGTCCCGGTCTTTCATGTTCAGGTCAGAAGAATTCTTTTGGCCACGGAAGGGCCGATACCCGATCCCGGCGCGCAACGCAGGGTGGATGCGATTGCGGAAAAAATGAAAACGATGTTGGATGAAGGACGCTATTCGGAAGCCGCCTCTCTGGCAGTGGATGCCATGGCGGAAGCGGACGTTGCGCGTGAAAACGCTGCAAGGGTTTTGCTCTACTTGTGTACCGCTCATGTGGCCCTGGACAACATGGTTCTAGCTGAAAAAGCGGCACGCAAAGCCCTTGAGCTTGATTCAGGGATCCATCTTCCCCCGGAAAGAACATCTCCAAAGGTAAGAAAGGTCTTTGACAAAGCGCGCAAGGCCTTTGCCAGGTAGGCTATGGGGGGTTATGAAGGGCAACTTCGGGATTGGGATGGTGGAGAAGGATCAGGTTCAACAACGCGTTTGATGGATCGCGGCCTTTGCTTTCTTGCCGATTGAGGCACCGACAATTCTGCCTCCACCCTCTCTCCGAGCTTCATCCAACATTTCTCTTGCCTTGCATAGTAACGCACGAAAATTGTTTTCTTTTTTAGATATGGCATAGCCGACCGAAACGGTATGTATTTTTTTGTGGTTCTTACCACCGTTGGGAATCGGATCGGCCTTTATTCTTTCACTTATCTCCTTGCCGAGATCTTTCACCATCTTGGGAGTTGCATCGTGAATTGCCACCGTGAACTCGTCAGGTCCCGTGCGCCCCAGGCTTCCCAATCCGCCCACTATGGCCAGTAAGCGCCGGGCAATGTTGCGAATCACAACGCCTCCTGTCAAATGCCCCTCCTTGCGATTGAACTCGGCAAAACCATCCAGATCCACCACGATCAAAGCATGATATGACTCGTCGCTGTCCCGCGAGCCTGTTTTTAATTCGGCCCCGAGCCGTTTCTCCGCGGACTTCAAAAAGAAGTCTTCTTCAAGCAAACCCGTCCACACATCCCGGGTCTCGGTCGCCGCAACGGGCTCGCTTGCATTTAGCTGTCTCAATCCCAACCTGATGTGGGCTAAAACCAGATCAACATCGGCCATCTTGTTTTCCGGCCAAACAGTTGTTTTGCCGGGAAAAACCAGGATCCGCAAAAAGCCCTCGGATTCATTTTCGATGGCCATCACGACACCCTGTAGAGAAAACTCTTTTTTCCTGGACTTGGCACATCCCTGTGGAAAAGTTATCCATTTTGTTTCGGTTGAATCAGCGGGAATTCGATCCTGCAAGAATTCGAGTGTTTTTTCCACCTTGATCCGCTCCATTCCCAGGAAATACTCTGGACCACATCGATCACTATGATGCTTGAATACCATGCCTCCGGCTCCGGATGTCACATCCAATATCGCGGCCAATCCCGCTCTAAGCAGAGGACTTCGCCCTTTCATGGATGCCAAATCCGCACATTGTTTGTAAATAGTTCTCAAACGTTGCCGCTGCAGGTGCTCCTCCCTAACATTTCGGCCGGCCGCCAATGTTTCCAGTATAAAAAAAATCTCTTGTGGCTCGGCGGGGTGCAATACTGTTTTGATTACAAACGGAGCCTCAGAAACCTCGCGCTCCAACACCCAGGCTAAAATGTCAAAATACTCCCCTTTGGCGTCAAAACCGTTGATTTCTTTTGCGATATAATCTTTAACATCCACCAAAAGGATGTGGTCCGGCAACAATTGCCAAACATTTTTGATGCCAAGTATTGTTTTCGTCCATGCTCCAACTTGTGTAGACGGAAGCATTACCAGAGCGGGCCAGGTTTGTTTGGAGAACTCTAATGCATCATCCCGGTTTTTGAATTCAAAAACCTTCATGCCCATATTTTCCAGCAATGTTCGATAGCGGAGTCCGAATTCATCATCCACTCCGATCAAAAACGCCGTTTTTAAACTTTCGTATGTAGCGTCTGCATTATTCGGATCTTTTCCCGGTTCAAAGTGATTCGAATGGGGCTTACGACCCGGACTGGGGAAGTTGTTGAATGTATCCGAATCTCTGAAATCATCGACATTGTTTGGCATTTCTTGACACCTTTTCGAAGTAATGGTACCAGTTGAGAGCTAATATGCAAGGCGGAGGCATTCATGGCTCGAAAAAAAATCTTGGTTGCCGAGGACAGTAGAACCATAAGCAAAGCCATCGAGATCACCTTCGCTAAAACGGACTTTGTTCTTGATTTCGCCCAAAGCGGGCAAGAAGCATGGGATAAAATCCAATCATCCCCCCCCGACATAGCCATTCTGGATCACAGGTTGAACCCTCCGAATGGCTATGATTTGTGCGAACGAATCAAAGCCGACCCATCGAAGAAACACATACATACTGTTCTGCTATACAGCGCAAAATACCCCTTGAATGAAGAAAAAGGGGGTCTCGCTGACGCTCGCCTTGTCAAACCCTTTGAAACACAAGCGCTTTTAGACCTTGCCGATCGGCTCGCTCAAGTCGAGGTTTCTGTTGCGGCTGCACCTTCGGAGGCCGCTGTAAAGCCGGCCGTTCAGGAAGCCGCCGACGACATTCCGATGGGGTTGACTCTTGATGATGAAGAAGAATTCGATGAAATAGAAATAGAAATCGACGAGCCGGAAATCGAGATCGAGGAACCGGAGGTGGCAATACCTTCGATTAGTGCGACGGTTGAACCGGAAAGAAAGCTTGAAGAGCACAGACCACCGCCGTCCGCGCCGGCCCAGGTAAAGCCTGTAGCACCGCCGTCCGCGCCGGCCCAGGTAAAGCCTGTAGCACCGCCGTCCGCGCCGGCTCAGGCAAAGCCTGTAGCACCGCCG
>SLPX01000200.1 GCA_007131745.1 Myxococcales bacterium | reverse complement strand
TTCATTGTGTTCTCCGACCTGGCGTCCTCCGGGGTTTTGCGGCCGCAACCTCCACTTTTGCAACCGCACATCGAAAGCGAAACCGACCCGGTTGCAGCCAGTATCCCGCGTATGAATTCACGCCTTGACTTGGATGACATTTGCTTCCTCCGAAAAGTGTCTTTTTTGTATATGGGAGGCTGTGCGCACCCATCTAATCGCCACTCTTTTGCTTAAGTATAGATTGAAAACGGCAATTTGCAAGTGACTGCCCCGGACTTTTGTCGTGGTCTCTTAAGAGGATATAGTCCTCAAATATCATAAGTCCTCTTTGTCGGGGTTTGCCGGGGTTTTCCAAATTTTTTTCACTTATTCCTCTTGTTATCAAAAAGACAAAATTGCAGAATTTTATTCCAAGTGGTTTCAAAATCCATTTTTGTAAACCCGCTTCCTGAAGAAAGCCAGTCCACGTGAGGCGGGTCCAGGTTTTCGCCTGAAAAGTGCCCGATTATATCGAGATGATCCCCCCTGACCGCGTGAATGACCTCTCCCCAGGGTTGAGAGAGAGTTGGAACAACGCCGTCGTTGTCTCGGGCCGACGGCATGCGAAACAGCGTGTGTTTGATTGCGGACTCTTGTTGCAGTGTCAAATGCGATGCCATCTTTGATCCGAGAGCGGCGAATCGGTGAAAAACTTCATACGCGGTGTGTGTTGCCTGGTTGTACGGGTTCAGCCCGGAGGCCAACCGTCCCCCCGGCCCGGGCCTCCGTCCCATGGTTATTACTGATGCATATCTTGTCTCCGGGTTGTCGCCGGTGGATGCATTAAAGACATCCATCGCGCTGGGAGTGAGCTGGAAAAGCAAGTCCTGGTCGGAGCCGATTTCTCTGAACCAGTTGCTTACCTGCTTTCTCCGAATCGGAAAAAACCCCGACAAAAGCTCATCGAAAAGTTGATCAGCCACCGTGTTGCGCCAACCGACAATATTGTCGAGGCGGAACAGGAGGCTTGACAGTTTCAAGATGAATGAGAGCGGTAAGTGTCCATAGCGTAGGGTATATATTGTAGTCAGCGAGAGAAGTTTAAGCAGTGGTCCGCCCATCGAACCGCCGAAATACTTTGCCAGGGGTGCTCCATAGTGAGGGGTTGAAATGGAGACAAGCGTTTTTACGCGCGAAATCCAAGGCTCAAGGTCCAGATTTTTTTTCAGGACGGCTCCGGGAGTGAGTAAGAGTCTTCCGTCGAGACCGCCGGTGGAATGACCGACCAGGTGCAACGGGCCGGAGTGATCCCGGGATTCTCTGCGTATGGTTTCGAAAAGCAGCAGGGAACGTTTCCTCAACGAAGCGGTAGGGTGAGTTCCGACGCTTGTTACACGCACGGTTTTTCCAAGTTCACGGCCCCTTGATTTCAGGTAATGGACCGGGTGGCTGAAATACTTGAACTCTCCCATGTTTACGAATCCAAAAAAACCCGGAACAAGAAAAAAATGATGTGTTTCCGACATGAGTGCTCCCGTGTTTCGATATCCATGATATCCGCGGACACTGTAATTTCACGACTGGTGTTTGAAAACACTCTATCATCAATGTCATTCGGCGAAAAGTAACCCGCGGGTTGGGGCAGGTTCGTTCACTCAAAAAGGGTTGAACTCTTTCAGTTGAGTGGATGAAATAAGAATCGGCTGTTTTGAGTGGTTTTTTTTTTTTTTTTTTTTTTCTTATGCCCAATGTGTGACTAAGTGGTATAGTTATGTTTGACTTTTTTGCTTTCAAGGGGAGATTTGTGAATGTATTCTTGTGCGTTAGGTTTGATTGTGATTGAAAAGGCGTAAATGAGCAAGGAATACGAAATCGACAATGAAGTGCCTTTGCACATTCCCGGCTTTCCGGTTTCAGAATTGAAACTGACGGCCGAGGAGGGTTATGTTTGGTCCCGGATAGACGGTGTTTCGACCGTGGACCAGTTGTGTTTGATGACCGGCCTGGGCCGCGAAAAGACACTTGAAATAATCACACGGCTTCATGATCTGGAAGTCATCAAAATCCCCGGACGCACATCATCAAAAAAACCGGTCTCTAAGAGCGCTTCAAATGGTGCGAAGGAAATATCCTCCAGATCTTACGCAACGACTTCATCGAACAAGGATACTGTCGGAGCCGATAAACGGTCAGGCATGCAATCGGACGGGAAATCCTCCGCTCGAATCAGAACACTGTCTTCCCGCCGGGAAAAAGACGAGGATGAGGACACGGAACTATCTGAAGAAAAGCGAAAAGACATCGAAGAATATTATGCCTGTCTGGATGAGATTTCTTTTTACCAGGCGTTGGGCATACCCAGGGACTCCGGAAACAAGGAAATTTTAAGGGCGTACAAGAAAAAATCCCTGCAGTTTCATCCCGACAGGCATTACGGGAAGAGGTTGGGACGATACAAGGTGATGTTGGAGGAGATTTTTAAATACATCACCCAGGTGAAGGATTTTCTATTGGATCCGGAAAAGAGGAAACATTACGATGAATCGTTGCTCGATATTGCGGAAATCAAGCGCCAGGCGGAAGACGCCCAACGTGCAGAGGAAGATGAGCTGAAAAGCAGCGAAGGTTTTCAGGAGATCTCCGTGCGATTGGATGGTGAAGCCGGGGGCGGATCAATGAACGGACAAGGGGCGGAGCGTGTGTCTCAGAAAACCCGAAAAAAGAGTGCCGGGACGTACACCAGGAAAAGGTCGAGGCTTCGGATACAGGCGCTGGCAAACCAGTTTGCAGGGTTCAGCCGACCGGACGAAGCCGCTGAACCTGCTTCGTCCGAAAGCCCGTCGCCGCGTGCTCGAAGGTCCGATACCATGCGCAGTTTGTCCTTGGTGTTGGGTAAAGCGGTGGATGAACGGAAGAATAAGGGCAAGAAGCATTACGAAGAGGGTGTAAAAAAACTGTTGGATGGAAATTTCATAGGAGCGTCGACAAGTTTGAAATTGGCGACAGTGTTTGAGCCTGAAAATGAAGAGTACGGAAAGAAATACAAAGTGGCTGCGTCCAGAGCCGGCGAAATCATCGCGGATCAGCAGTACAAGCAGGCGAAATTTCATCTATCGGTGGGACGTTGGGAGGCTGCCGCCAAGCTCATGGTCCAGGCGGCGGACCATCACCCCGTGACCACATACCAGATGGAAGCAGCGGAAGTTTTGAAGAAGACGGGGGAATTGCGACGCGCTCAGCATTATGCTATAAAAGCCGTGGAATCCTCGCCTGAAAATGTTCAGGCCCGGGTCGTCCTTGCGTCCGTATACAAGGATGCAAAAATGTATAGAAACGCCAGAAGAGAGATAGAAATCGCACTCAAACTGGATCCCGACAATGGTGAGGCACGTGGTTTGTTCAGGGAAATCCGTAAGTGTGTGTGATTTTTTTTATGGGTATTGGTGATTCGGTTTCAAGCGTAAACCCGCATTTATAAGGTTGGTACATAGACATGGAAACAGTAATAGGGATTGATCTTGGCACTACGAACTCTTGCGTGGCGATAGTGGAAAACGGGACACCTGTTGTGATACCCAACCGGGGTGGTTACAAGACTACTCCGTCCATGGTCGCAATTGCGGAAAACGGCAAGCGGTTGGTCGGGCACATAGCAAAGAGGCAGGCGATTACCAACTCGGAAAATACGGTTTCTGCGTGCAAGCGTCTTATCGGCAGGAAGTTTGATTCACCTGAAGTCAAATCGGCCCTGGAGACGGTTACATTCAAGATCGTCGAGGGTCCTCATGGTGACTGCAGAATTCAATTGCGGGACAAGGTTTTTTCCATTCCCGAGATCAGCGCCAAGATATTGCAGGAAATGAAAGTCGTTGCGGAAGATTATCTGGGCTGCGATGTGGAAAAAGCGGTCGTGACCGTACCAGCGTATTTCAACGACAACCAGCGACAGGCAACGAAGGACGCGGGGAAAATTTCCGGTTTGGACGTCATCAGGATAATCAACGAACCAACGGCCGCCGCACTCGCCTATGGATTCGGTAAGCAGATTGAAAAGAAGGTTGCTGTTTTCGACCTGGGCGGTGGAACTTTCGATATGTCAGTGTTGGATATAGGGGAAGGTGTTTTTGATGTGGTTAGAACAGCGGGGGACACTTTTCTAGGTGGAGAGGACTTCGACCGTCGCATAATCGATTGGCTTGTTTTCGGTTTCGCCAAGGAACACAAGATCGACCTTCGCAAGGACAAGATGGCGTTGCAAAGATTGAAGGATGTAGCTGAAAAGGCCAAGTGTGAACTGAGTTCGACGAATGAGACGGAGATTAATCTTCCCTTTATCATTTCGACGGGCAAATCAGATGCTCTTCATCTTCAGAGAAAGATTTCGAGGGAAAAGCTGGAGGAGCTGACCATCGACCTCGTGGAAAGAACAATTCAGATTTGCAAAAGGACCTTGGCCGAGGCGGGAGTGGAGCCCGGAGAGATCGAAGAGGTGATTCTCGTGGGCGGGATGACGAGGATGCCCAAGGTGCATGAGATGGTGGCGGAGTTTTTTGGAAAAACCCCTTCCAAGAACGTGCATCCGGAT
>SLPX01000219.1 GCA_007131745.1 Myxococcales bacterium | reverse complement strand
GATGTTAAGCCGAGTAATTATCCTCAGCACCCGGATGGGGTTGTTTGACGGTGTTTTTTCGCCGAATTGTTTTTTCATCACATTCTCCGGGTTCTGCCGATCCGATCTTTTCCGCTATACTCATGGGCCGGCGTTCACACAACAGAAAAACAGCCGCCCATGAAATCGTCGATTCCAAACACGCACTCTTTTACAACTTACATGATATGTTATTCTCTGGAAAAATTCGCAGCTCCGGGCGATATTTTCAATTGGGGAGCTCAGGCAGCGGAGATAGGAAAAGTTTTGAAAAAGGGAGAACCTTGAAAAGGAGGTCTCATGAAAACGGTAAAAAACGGCGATTTTTTTGCAAGACAGGGCTGGTATCCCGATAGCGGCCCTTCATGCAAAAAGACCATCAAGAGATTTTTGGAGGAAAAGGATCCGCCGAATTCGGACGAAATGAAAAACCTGCATGGAGGGATCGTGCCACATGCTGGATGGGACTTTTCCGGCCGACCGGCGGCAAGGGTTTTCAAGGCCCTTTCGTCGGGAGTTCCGGTAAGCCGGGTAATTCTGCTGGGCGGGCACATGGGTCCCGAAACCCCCGGCTGGATCTTAATGGAAGGAATTTGGGAAACTCCGGTCGGACCGGTAGAGCAAGACGGTGATTTCGCGGAAAAAATTTCAAGGCTGGTCGGAATCGGGTTTTCCAGGATCGGCCCTGACAACTACCGGCCGGACAATACCATAGAACTGCAGCTTCCTTTTATTGGGCACATTTTGGAAGGCGCAAAACTCGTGGTGGCCGGAGTTCCCGCCTCGTCCAACGGATTGGAGTTCGGGCGCAAAGCAGCAGAGGCGGCCCTTGCGATTGATGGAGAAGACGCGCAAGCACGAACCATTGTTGTAGGTTCTACGGATTTGACTCACTACGGCATAAATTACGGTTTCGTAGATCGGGGGCTTGGAAAAGACGCTGTTGATTGGGTCAAACAGGAAAACGATGCACGCGCGCTCAAACATATCCGAGATCTGGACGCTTCCGAGTTTCTGGCTGACGCCCTGAGGTCACACAACGCCTGTTGCCCCGGCGCGGCAGGCGGAGCAATTTCAGCGGCAACAGCCATGGGGTCAAATAAAGGTTTTATCCTGGAGTATTTTACCAGCTATGACGTTCATCCCGGACCCAGTTTCGTAGGATACGGAGCTGCCGTTATGTAACTTAGATTGTTTATCGGATCCCGGACGAATCGGTTCAGCGTGCAAGGGAAAAAATCCTGTTCAAGATCGAGTTGGCCTCGCGGAATCGACCGTTGCTGTAGGCTCTTGTGGCTTTTACAAAAAGATCATTGATCTTTTTTTCTCTTTCGGGCGAAAGCTTCCTTTTTGCCATCCGCTTGTGCAGCCTGGCCATTTTCGCGCCGATGAATCCACGATCGATGGAAATGTTCCTTACGATGGTCAAAAACTGATCCGCGGCAAGCTTTCCCCTGTAGTACTCCTTATTCTTCAGGTGAGAAAGAACTTCTGATTTGAGCTTAGATACACCCGGGGGCAGGTCGGAGTCCAAGATCCCTCGGGCCGACATTACGTGAAGCGCCTTGTCATATGCAGCTTTTACATGGGAGCTGGTATAATTTCGCACCCCCGGCGCTCCTTTTTGCGGTGTTTCGATCGTCGTGACAGTGTAAGTGGGAATAGCCATGGCTGCGCACCCTTGGAGCAGTTCTTTTTCACGCTGAGCAATATCGGCTTCGCGCTTTGCAATCCTGGCCTCTCTTGCAGCCAACTCATTTTCCCTTTGGGCTATGCCGCCCTCCCTTTGGGAGACGGAGTGTTCCCGCCTGGCCACATTGGGAGAATCCACCGCCGCGGTCGCCGCCGAGAGTGCAGATGTAGCTTGGGCCAACAAGGTGGATCGTTGATCCAAAATCTGGGAAAGCTTTTGGTTCAAATCCACTTCCTGTTTTTCAAGATCCTGCTCTCTTTTCGCAAGTTCCTCTTCTTCCATCCTTATAGCGGCCGCGCCTTCTTCATCTCCTTCCGTAAGGCTTTGTCTCCTGTTTTCAAGGTCGCTTCTCTGTTTGTGGAGTTTGCTTCGAAGGCGTATCAACGCGCCCCTTTTTTCCAGAAGGTCCTCGGTTGATTCCTTCAGCTTGCGATCTTCGCTCACCGCCTCATTAATTTCCTCTGTCGGCCCCGGATCGATCTCCGATTCCTTTTTTCCGCAGCCTGAAATCGAAAGAAACACCGAAACAACGGCAATAAATAACGGCGCAGTATAATTACGATCTTTTGATGGATTTTTCATTGTCCGCTCTTTCCGGCTTCAACTAACAAATGGTCAAAATCTGTCTAAACAAAAAACACAAGGACAACCTGAATTCGTGAAGGATCCGGCTTGTGCACAAGAAACACTGCCGGCTGAAATAATCACTCTTCTTCGAGCGTGTTCGTTCTCATGAAAAAGTAGATCTTGTCGTCCGAGACCACTGCAAGCTTGTCGCCCTTGTTTCCATTTTCACTTGACGGATCTCCCGCCCTGATCGGAGCAATCGCCTTTCCAAAATGGGAGCTTTTTTCGGGTTCCGCATCGTGCAAAACACCCAATTCTTCCACGACAGCGTCAGGTCCGTGTGTCACTTGGATTGAAAACACATGGACCCTTCCCGAATTTCTCCTTTCGTCTACCGCTGCCCCGGGATCCCCCACGACGATTTCTTTTGTTCCGTCGCCGTTGAGATCCACCGCGGCAAGGGATGAACCAAACGCGAACGCGCTTCCATCATCTTCAGGTTCAATGATTGCAATCGGCTGGATGTCATTCCAGGCATCCGGGTCATCACGTGACTCGTCGGCAACTGAAAAAAGGTAAACTTTTTTGGATCCGGGGGCGCCCACTAAAAGTTCGTCCCAGCCATCGCCGTTAAGGTCAACCGCTAAGACGCTGGTTCCAAAACTCGATTCGGCCGGATTCGGCGCTTCAACAATAATTGTTTTAAACCCGGGCTCATCACAATCATTGTTGTTGGAATCGCCGTTTTCCTCGTCGCCGTGATAATAGAACATTTTTACCTTGCCGGTCATTCCCATCCTGGGGACCCCGGCAACCACGGTCATTCTTCCTTCATCTTCGCCGGAAGAGGAAAAAATCCGTCCAGCGGTAAGGCCCCTGTCCTGTGCCCTGAACCCGACACATTCTTCCGGTCCTCCTGTGCAATTGATATCGATTTCGCAGGCTACTCTCTGAGTCCCCCGGTTTTCTGGATTCGTTATGATAAAGATGTCGTTTCGAGCTCCAACGATCCACAATGTTTTATCCGGTTCCGCGCTCAACACCGGCCCCATGACAGCCGCTGTTACCGAACCACCGAAATCGATTGCTCCCCAAAGCCCCATATCGTTTGCAACCAGCCTTATTCCTTCCGACCTCGGAACGTATTCATTTGCAAAACCGGCAAGATAAACCAAGCCGTCCCTGGGCGCCCCGACGATTATGTGAGGATACAAACCATCCCCTTCAATGACCGCCATGCTTGTAATTTCCCTGTTGCCCTCGTATGTCTCGCCTCCGCTCTTGCGCTGGATTTCGCGATTTTCACTCAATTGGAATGTAACTATGGAATTCGGTCCGAATCCTGCGACCGCCATGACGTGAGAATGATCTTTGTCGCCCGACAATGGTACCAAAGCAACCGCGGACGATTGAAAATACTCAAGACCCTCGGGCGTGTCTCTTACCTGAACGGGAGCTTTTTCGGCCAAATCATCAAACTCAAACGGGTTGCAGCCGGTGTTTGTTCCAAAAAAAGATAAGCTAATCGCCAAAAAGAAACTCAAAAAAGGGCATCGCCCAATCATATCGACCTCCCGGATGACAATAAACCACATCATCCCGTGTTCAGGATCTCAAAAATCTACTCTCCCCCTGACCGCTACCGTGCCGGGTCCCAGTTCCGGAGAAAGGCTGACGCCTCCTACCGTGAACACGGCGCTGGAGTCAGGTCCGGGATTCCTGAACTGATAATAAAGACCTACAGCCGCAGCAATAGCAGTGACTCCGAAAAGACCGTTGGCTACGATTGAATAGATCTTGCCCTCCCGATACCTGTCGTCCTTGTTCGTTATGAGCACGTTGTTCTTGATGTCCTGATCCAAGTCGTCTCTAATCGACTTTGCCTTGAGCGCTGTAAATATCGCTCCCCCCAACGCTGCGGCCGCAAATCCGTAGGTCACGTAGGCACTGACACGGCTTGGAGTTGGAACCAGCTTGACGTCTATTCGAGTCCGCTCGCCTTTCTTGACCACCACGGTTTTCTTGAGCGACTTGTGTCCTTTCTTGGATACGGTGACTACGTGTCCCCCGGCCGGAACCTTGACGGCCCTGCAGGGAGCCCGGCAAATCTTTTTCCCGCCTATGCGAACATGTGCCCCTTTTACCCTTCCTCCGTCCAGATCTATCCACCCATACTCCACGCGTTCCATTTGAATACTGATGGTGTTGGATTCTCCCGAAGCGATGTCGATACTTCGCTGCTCGGTTCTGAAGCCGGGTTTTTTCACCCAT
>SLPX01000277.1 GCA_007131745.1 Myxococcales bacterium | reverse complement strand
TCTGTCCGAGGCGGATACAGCAAAGAGGATCCATCTTCCTACAGGCCCCCGATCATTCGCTTCGTAGACACGAACAAGAACGAAATGAAAGAAGTGCTGGTTACGATCTCGGGCAAAAAGCCGCCGGGAAGAAAACGAAGCAGGTGGGCACAGTTCACATGGAACGACTATCGCAAAAAATTTCACCCGAAAAAGAATCTTGCCTGGAGCGGAGTGGCTCATCAGAAGCCCATGTGGACGACATTCAGTTTCATGGAAGCGCTTTCGGCCAAAGATGAAGAAACCGCCAGAGATTTCATTTACGGTGAGCGTGAGGGTTGCATTCACCCGGATGATCTCGTGCACGCATTCAACCCTGAAATCTGGACTCTGTCAGGACCCCTCAAACAACTTGATGAACCTTTTGACAAAAACACTCCTTCGAATCCCGCCAAAGCGGTCATATCCATGCCGCTGAGAAAGCAAAATGAAACAGGACGGTATGACGCGCACGTGGAACTCATGAGAACGATCGACAGAATTCCTCACTGGCACATTTGCAGGGTGCGTTTTCTGAAATGGTAGTTTATATCGGCGCTCTCACGTCGGGGTAATGCTGCATCTTTCGCGCTTCTACTTCCAGGGAATAATGAGCCCCCCCGGGTTCGACTGCGCTTCGGGCTGATCTCCGGGCGCGATATTTCCCGGACCGGTCAGCAAATGGCTCCCCGAGCCTTGCTCTTCGCGCTCCGCTGCTTCCCTTTTCCTCGCCCGCTCCCATTCCAAAGCTGCCCGGGCCGACATTGTTTCCAGGAACGCGCTGTTTTCGAGCGGCGAATTCTTTACGAAATCAGCAAGTCCGATACACCATTTCACGAATCCGGGCTCAACACCGCGCAACGCGGCCAGCAAAGCGGAGTCCAGAATTACCTCAGCGTAATAGTTCCTTGTGTCGGAATCAAAAGCCTCGATAATTCTTTTGCCGACAAGTTTGTTCCGATTTTCCAAGTACGAGGATCCGGTGAGCAGGATACCGCTCGTACTCCCGGTTTCCATGATAGTTTCCAAATCCTCATAGTAAACCGGGGGAGCCAGCAGTTCCAAGGTCCAATGAGACAGCTTTGCTGATGTTTCACCCGGTTCCAACTTGTCAACTTCGGGGAACAGCTCTTTGGCGCGATGTTTCAGACCGGAATACCGATCCGCGTGAATTTCGATAAACGTGTTGCATAAAACATCCGGATGGTGTCCGTTCAGCCTGCTTTGCTCCATGGACCTGCGAAGTATCCGAACTCCCGCATCCAGAGGTCCGGTTACAAAATCCTGCACCATGCCGGGCTCTTCTATGCTCCGGTAAAACTTCTTCCGGTTTATTTCGGGAAGCGCCATACCCTCGATTTCCAAGAACCCTTTGCGCCCGGTCTGCAATATGAGGAAATCCATAGCGTCACCGGATGGTTCGTCCGCGGGCAGATAAAGAATGGTTTCGCCGTCTGCAATGTAGCGGCGAAACATGCAGGGATACCTCGACGGCGTTTCATCAACCAGAGCTTTCAGCCTTCTGTCATAGGAGGTTTGAAAAACATCTTCTTCTTCTCCGCCTGTGCGAGTTGGATTCAGTTCCCGCGCCAGTTTGAAACTTTTCAATCGATGAATTTCTCTTCTCGCCGTTTTCGAAGTTGCCTTGCACTTTGTTTGGGCCAGTTTTTCAAGGATCCGGCCGTAAAGCCTCGCCGAATCTTTTGTATCATCACGGGGTTCACTCCGCTCAGCTCCGGACTCGGACTCGAACTCAGCGCGGTAAAGAGCCGCCACGGTTTCAGCGAGAGCCGCTCCCACACCGGGTTCCTGCCTTAAAACAACTTCCGAAATGCTGTTCCATCCGGCCAAAACACTTTTCATCCCCTCAACTCCCCCAAGGATCCTGGATTTCAGATCAACAACCTGATCGTCTGCCTGAGCAGGAGGATCCCCCGCATCTTTCGACATGAACCATTTTTTCCATGCACTCGAATTGTTCGAAACATCCGCGTCTTTTCGCTTGGACGGTTTCCTTGATCGTTTTTTCGACATCACCTTAGCCTCTTCTATTATTACCCTTCTTGCCCTTCGTCGGGTTCTTGATCCAACCGCCAGCAATGCGGCGCCATGATGCCCGCGGGATCCAAGACTTTGCGAACCTTGTTGAAAAGCTTTACGTACCCGGGGTCGAGATAAGGTTTTGCAAGCTCGACCGCCCATGGAGGCGTTTTGTATACGACAAAACCCAGCTCGTAGGCGGCTTTAGCTATCTGCGTGTTCATTTCCCGAATTTTTTTTCGTTCCTGTTCGGAACTCTTGTCAAAGATTGAAATGAAACGCAAAACACCGAAATGCCCGCCTTTCATGGGGCGGCTCACCACGGTCGGCGGAACTTCATACCTTTCCATAAGCGCAAGAGCTCGGTCAGCGAAAGCTTCAAAACGGCTCATAGGCCCGTACGTGCCCACCCATGAAAGGCCGCCCCCCGGCGTATCGAGCAAAAAATCCAATCTCGTCGGAAAATCCGCGAGTTTGTGAAAATCAGGATTCAACTCGATCAGGGTCTCCACCGGAAAGGGTTTCTCATACTCGAACCCACGGACGGCCGTGCGTTTCAGGATATCGTCCAGCAGTTGGGTTTTGATATCGATTTCACGGGGATCATGACCCGTGATTTCCAGGTAGAGAAAAAACTCGGGTTCATCTTCACCTTTTGTGAGAGGCTTTTCAACGCCGTAGAGCATCTTCCCGGTGGTCCAGCTCAATCCGCCCACATCGTCGGCGATTCCCATCGCTGCCAACTCCCTCATAACAGCAAACGCTCCGTTTCTCTCGTAGAACAGCACGAAAAACCGGCGGCTGATGGGAGGTTTCGGCCATAACTGTATCGCCAGCTTGGTAACGATGCCGGATATGGATTGCCAATTTACAAACAGGTCGACCAGCCCCGGCAAGGGACTTCGACCGAACCAGATATCCCCAAGCGCGGGAGCGCCGAGGCGCGCGATGGTTCCGTCCGGGAGTACGACCTCAATGCCGCCGATCCAGTCGCCCATCGAGCCATGCAACAAAGACATACCCCCCAATCCATCCAGGAGGCAATTCGCCATGATACTGGAATCAGGCGGAGAAAGAGGATACCCGACTCGCAGAGGAATGTTCTCCTCGTCAAGCCTGTCCCTGAGCTGCTGCCAGGTTACACCCGGCTCGACAAGAGCGTACATCTCGGTTTCCTGGATTTCCAGGATCTTGTTCATACGGCTCAGATCCACCACCACTCCGCCGCTCGGTGGGATCGCGAGTCCGCCGACATTTGTTCCCGAAACCCGCACGGTCAAAGGCATTTTCATTTCCGCTGCCGCGGTCGTCACCGCCGCGGTTTCCTCTGTCGTAAGCGGCCACACCACAAAAGACGGCATACGCGGAACCTCTTCGGTCGTGTCTTCACCGTACTCGGGGCCGATCGAATCCCCCCGGATCCACTGTTTGCCTGGAAGTATTTCGGCCAGTCTTTCAGCGAAACGTTGTATCCGCGCATCCATTGATTCCCGGCCCGGGGAAACATCTGAGTTGTTCATGATTCTACTTATCCGAGTTGCGGATCACGGGAAGCATTTTCAGCAGAAAAAAAATATTGCCCACCACCTTTATCCGACCTCCCAAATACGGCCCAACAAGAGCTTTTCCTAAAACCACCCCGGTCAGGCTGTGAAGATCACCCGCTACGCGCGCGCGCGGTTTGTTCTTCGCCTTTTCTCCCACCACCACCTCATCACCGCCAAAGGACAGGTTCACATGCATTTTTCCCGCTTTCAACTCCACATCACCCTTGAGTTTCCTGCATTTCTTGTTTCGCACCGGATCGGCAAGGCGACGTTGTAACAAGTCACCTATCATCAACCCTAAAAGACCGGTGCGTTCTTCGTCTTCGTACACCACCCTGCAAACGGGCTGATCCTTTTCCTCTGTCATGGTTCCACCTTCAGCCCGGTTTTCTCCGGACTTCCTTCCGGCCATTCCTTACATGTTGGGCGGGAATATAGCACTCAAGAAACGCGTTTGCCACACGAGAATGTATCCCATCCATCCCCGCATCCCGGCCTTTCTGCATAACGCGGTCCTAAATTGTCAATTCCATTTTCTGCCAATGACCAGACCGACCATTCCATGATTGCAAACCTTGAGTTTTTCGAGACGGTCGAAAAACCGATTGAAAAACCACTCTGATACGGATAATCATGAGAATTAAACAAGCATGAAACAAGCATGAAACAAGCAACGGCAAAAATTTGGAAACGGGAAATTTTACACGACGCGCTTCAGGTTTTGTCGTGTGTTTTGGTGTGGAGTTTTTTCTGCGCGTTCGTCGGCATTGTGGGGTGCGGAAAACTGAAATTAAAAGAAGATCATTACAAGTGTGATCCGGATGGAGGCACGGCAGCGTGCCCCGCGGGATGGACGTGCCACCCGAGCTCAACGAGCGATGGCGGCGTCAACCGTTGTTTTCCATGCCCGGAGGGGTGGGTCTACATCCCGGCCGGGGAGTTCGAGAT
>SLPX01000011.1 GCA_007131745.1 Myxococcales bacterium | reverse complement strand
GATAAAAAAAAAAAAAAAAAAAACGAACACAAAAATGGTTCTGTTGCGAAAAAGAATGAAAAGAGCAAAAGAAAAAATTTGCGTGACGATGCGCCCGGGGGAACCAAGCCGGGAAAGATTCTTTTCATACTTGCCCTGTTGGTGGTGCTTCTCGGTATAGGGGCTTCCATAGAACTCACTCTCGTGCATCACAGGGCACAAATGGACGTGGCCAGCAGTTGCGATATTTCAGACACGGTGAGTTGCACTTCAATTGCACAGACTCCTGAAGCAGTTTTTTTAAGGGTTCCGATTTCGGTTTGGGGAATTTGCACGTACCTGGTTTTCGGTATTTTGGCAGTCTGGGGGATGAAGATCAAGAGGCGAACCAGTTTTCCGTGGGCCATTTTTTTCTGGATGGGTTTGGCAACCGTGCTTTATTCCGTGTGGCTGGCTTACATAGCTTATTTTAAATATGGGTTTTTCTGCATCTGGTGTACCGTTTTGTACGTGGTCAACATGGGGCTGATGATTTTGGGGATTATAGGTGTAAGAAAGAGCGGGGAAGGAGTTTTGAGCTCTCTCAAAAAAGAGGTTTCTTATTTGTGGGGGGTGCGTGAGTTGAGTCTTCCCTTGATGGTCGTGGGAGCGGGTCTGGCAGGGGGACTCATCTATTTTTATCCCGCCCATGCTGAAGGAGAGCATGAACCCGATGTGGATCTTGCCGGGAAGATTAGTGTAGGAGAGAACGTGGAAAAGGGTGGAGTGAAGGGACGCGGAAGATACGGCTTGGATGGGATAAATGTGCCCAAGGTAGGAAACTTGAACCTCATAGATGAGGATACTCCCATGAAGGGAGCCCGGAATCCTGATTTGGTCGTGGTGGAATTTTCCGACTATCAGTGCCCTTTTTGTGCTAAAGCACACGTCGCCGTGAGGGAGGCTTTCGAGAAGTACAAGGATCGAATGCGGGTCTACCACAGACAGTTTCCCCTGGACGAAAATTGTAACAGGCTCATCAAAAGACCTTATTATCCACACTCTTGCAATGCTTCGAGAGCAGCTTATTGTGCCGGACAACAGGGGAAATTTTGGGAACTGGATCATCTTCTGTACATGAACAGGAAGAGTCACTACGGACCTGGTCTTATGCGCCTGGTAAGAAAAATCGGTTTGAATGAAAAAGAATTTACCCGATGCCTGAACGGCAATGAGTCCCTTGAAGCGGTCAAGAGAGACATCGAGGTAGGACTCGCGATCAAAATGAGGGGAACGCCGGCTTTTGTTTTTTTCGGTCCTAACCTGGAAAAAACCATGGTTCCCGGTCTAGTCTCTGTAAAGGTGTTTGATAAATTCTTCGAAGCTCTCGACAAGGCGGAGGAGGAATCGGAAGGTCAAGACGAAGAAGATAAGGCTGCAGAGCAAGGTTTGGAATCGGAGTAATACAGTTGGCGTTGCGGTTTGCTTATACCAGTGACATTCACATTGAGTATCATTTGGAGGCGGCCGGACTCATTGCAGGCCTGCTTGCCGAGCAGAAGCCGGATATTTTCGCTGTAGCGGGGGATGTCAGCCCTGCACCCGGCATGGTTGAAAGAACCCTTTCCATATTTTCGGAAGTCGTGCCCACCGTGCTTTTTGTTCCGGGAAATCATGATTTGTGGTGCAGAAGCCACAGGAGGCCGGATTTTGCATTGAAAGGCCCGGACAGCCGAAGGCGGTACGAGGTGATTCTCAAGGATTCAGCGGAACGGGGTGGCGCTGTGTATCTTCCCGCTTCTCCTTATATTCATGAGGGAGTGGGATTCGCGGGTGTGACGGGATGGTACGACTGGACTTTGAGGAATCGAGAGCTAGATCATGTTCTTTCTCCGGACATTTTAAGTTCGGGAAAGTACGATACCCTTCAATGGATGGACTGTGTTTGCAGTTACTGGAAAGGAGAAGGCGATGAGCGCTTGTCGCCGGTCGAGATAACCGCGTTCATGGTTGAACGTTTGGAGCGTTCTTTGAATTTTCTGGATTCCCGTGCCGACCGGATCATAGTGATTACTCATTTCCTTCCATACAATGGGCTCGTGGAGCCGTCCGGAGATCCCCGCCATGATTTTGTTTTGGCACATGCAGGAAGCGAAAGGCTGGGGGAGGTGATAAACGGTCATCCCAAAGTTGTCCGAGTCGTTTCAGGTCATATTCACACACCCATAAAAAAGCGTGTGGGAGCCAATGAGGTTCTTTTCGAAACAAGCCCGGTGGGATACCCAAGGGAAATGAGTTTGCCCTTGTTCGAGCACATTCGGGGAAGAATGCGAGTGGTCGATATTTGAGTCGGCCCTAAGGGCTGGCTCAAGAATAGGTTCCCAGGACCGATTCGATACAAAGCATATTGAGACTCTTTTCGTTGGTGACAAGATATGTAAAAGGGGGTACTTTTTCGCCGGAGGTGAACGGATGTCCAACCCAGGGGATAAATTGAATGTAGTCAAAGCAATGGCTGTTATGGCGTGGTCCGACGGGAACATGGATGAGCGAGAGGCAAAGAACATAAGGGCTTTGGCGGCACGTATGGGGCTGGATGCCAGGGGACGTTCTGCTGTTGAAGGATATCTCAGAAGCAGGCCCTCCATCAGTGGATTGAAATTCCAAGATCTTCAACAAAAGGAACGTGATGCCATAATGTTGGCAGCGGTTCATTTTGCCTACCTTGATGGATCGGTCGCTCCGGGTGAAAGAGAGGTTCTCGTAAAGTTCGCCCGGTGTCTTGAAATAGACGAGGAAGAACTCTTAAAAATGGAGGAACAGGTCAAGCAAAGGTTTTTAAAATGATCGCTCCTGTTTTTTTGCTTCCTGCCATAGTTCTTCAAGTTTTTCGAGGGTTGTGTCAGAAGCCTTGCGACCTGTTCTGTGAAGTTCCCGTTCGACTTGATTGAAACGCATCAAGAAACGTTCAAGCGCTTTTTGGAGCGCTTCTTCCGGATTGGCGCCATGAAGTCTCGCCAGGTTGGCTGCCGCCAGGATAACATCTCCTGCTTCATGAAACACGGCGCTCTTGTCACCCGAAGCCGCGGCATCGTCAAGTTCCCTCAGCTCTTCCAAAACCTTATTCTTTGCGCCCTCCGGTGAGTTCCAGTCAAACCCGACGGATGAACACCTAGCGCCGATTTGGTACGAACGAGCAAGGGGACACAACCCCTCGGGCAGATCCCCCAGTATAGAGGTAAAAACCGGATCCACGCGGTTTTCAGCAGAATCCGGTCTTGCTTCATTCAGCGACTGCCTCACGGTTGAACCGGAGTCGCATTCCATGTCTTGTCTGTTTTTGCGGGATGAACTCATTTCGCTTCTTTCCGATTTCTATTTTTCGATGCAATCGAATCCCACCGAGCCTCCCACCCAGCCGCAAGTGTCCCATCCGCAGATGTTGCAAAACTTCCTCTGTACGACTCCATTGTCGCACCATGTCAATTCAGCCTCGGAGCAACGGCCCTGTGCGTCAAGGTTTTCACACAACATCGGCTCAGTGGAGCATCTGTGAAAACCATCCCCTGTTTCAATGCACCCCTCCGGACAACATCTTTGATGAAGTTCGCCGTTTTCACACCACTGCGCCGTGTCGCCTAAACACCTTCCAACTGCATCCAGGCCGAGGCAGGAATCGAAACCTCCCAGGAAGGGTTCAAGAAACGAGTAATTCGCGTCCATCCGTGAAAAGTGGTCGTAATGCAAACAGGTAGGATCGCCCCAGGAAAGTGTTCCGAGTATGTGTGGAGCGAGGGTATCGAATGAAAAAAGAGCGGGACCTCCCGAATCGCCGTGGCATACCGCGCTCACACCGTGCCCGAAAACCGTAAATTGCTTTTTTTCCACCCTCGTGATTGGTTCGGTGGTCCACCACCGCAGGCTGTTGAAAAAATTGTCGTGTGTTACGCCGAATCCCACATTCTGCACGACGCGGGAAACAAGTTCTTCGCTGAAATCTCTTTTGTTCAACGGCAACGGCTGGATATTCTCCACGTACGAGTAAACCGGTTCTTCCAGAATGAGTAACCCGATGTCATGATGCGCTTCCACACCGTCGAAACCAGGATGAACGACTATTTCCCGCACCGAAAAGGTAGCGATCGGATCCATGGCGTCGTCGCCCACAGTGAAAACCAGATCTCCTGGATGGAGCTCGTGTCCCCAGTAGTCAACAAGGCAGTGTGCTGCTGTAAGTACGATATCATCCGATATGACGCTTCCGGTGCAGAAGTTTTCAAGACCATCGCCGTAATCCGTCAGTACCGCTCCGATTGCAAGAATCTGGCCCCGGGTCAGGCAGGCCAGTTCCGGTTCCGGTGTGCCGTAGAATATGCGAGGTACGGCTCTTAACCTCCCTTTTTCCCATCCACAACCGCAGCTTCTCCGATGAATTCCGGACGGGTCTTCTCCGGTGGCGCCGCATATGTAGCCGTAGCCTTCTTGATTAGACCATCCGCAACCGTTCGCCCCACAATCTTCATGCCTCAAGGTACCCTCATCACACCAAAAAAGCGTGACTCCGTCGCAGCACCCCTCCTCGGGCAATCCCATGCAAGGATCGCAGTCTGCCGGGCAATCGGCATGGGTTTCATTCGCATCGCATATGCCGTCGCCGCAAACACTTTCGTTCTCGCAGTTATTTCTGCATTTTCCGGAGTCCCCACATCCCATCGCTGCTGCCATGGCAAGAACTACCACCACTATTACAGGGCTACCCGGGAAACGAGTCTTTAATCCCTTTTCGACCGTCATAGGTGAATTATGTGACGATATCGAGTTGAAAACAAGGGACTGAGCGCGTATACAGAACAAATTGCTGCGAAAAGGTGCAGCGAGGTCTAGATTATATGTGTGGGATTTGTACCCGGGATGAAGGAAACGGGTCCGCTGTCTCTCGTGTATCGGCTTCTTCCACCAGGGAGGCTTTTCGTTCGGAAAACACGGCCACTCCTATTACACCCACATTGCGTGCTCCATGCGTCTCAGCCGCCAAGCTTTCGGATACCGAGCCGAAACGGAACGCGGCTACTCTGTGATTATCCAACCTGAAACCTTCGATCCGCAAGGTGGTGCTTGGTTGCAGGATGTAGCCTCTCCGTTCCAGGGACGCCGGACTTCGGGTGATCACGTCCAGCCCGTCGACCGACGCTACAACTTCAAACCGTTCCGATGTTTTGTTTTCCACTACAAGTGTGTATCTGCGGTTTTCCGTTCCAATCACGTAGGTTCTGCCTGCAATTCTAACTCCTGCTAGTATCCGCCCCGGTTCGTCTTCCAGCCGGATTTCGATTCCCGGGCGCAACGGGATTCCTGCAAGCAAGGGGCAATGGTCTCCGTTGCAGGAAATGTCATATCCCCCGGCACAATGGGAGCATCGAACAGCGCGGATGCGATGTTCCAACTGTGCGTTGATTCCATTGAGATCGTTGTAATGAATGACGGCTGCGCCCCACGGCCGGGAGGGATCGTTGCGCTGGAACGAAACCGTTTCAACCCTGCTGACCTGTATTTCTCCAGCCCTTGTAGCAAGTCCCGGCCTTGCGTTTGATGAGGCTATTTGGGTTGAACGGGCGGAGCAACCCACAACAAAAGTGCATGTTATAAGGGCAAAAAACCGACCGGGACGAGTCGAAAACAAGTGATTCAATGAAAACATGATATACCTCCGCAAAGAAAGCTTCACCGGATTCGGTCCGGTTTGTTTTGTTCGACGCTTTCCATGGAACAATGCTCTTTGACCCACAAAGCTTACACTTCAAATTGAAAAAAAATTCCTGCGGATCGTCCAAGAGTGAACAAGGTGTACTTGAAGGTGATTATTTGAGATAATTCACTACAAAACTCAGGTTTTTTCATGTTTTGCAGGAGAAAAAAATGGAGAAAACCATCCAGCGGAAGAGAAAAAGATTCGGAATGAATAGATTGTCCATGCGGTTCGGGCAGGTTGGAACACCCAGACGGTGGGTGGGAAGGTTTTTGCTTCTTTTGTGCGCGCCCGCGTTGTGTGCATGGGAATCGGAGATCGTTCATTACGATGAAGATGGTAAGTTGCGTTATGTGGCGGACGAGGAAAGCAACCTGATTCCGGATTTTTCCTATGCGGGCTACAGAAACAGTGAGTCGCCGATTCCCGAGGTCCCGGTGGTTCACACCGTAGGTCCTGTCGCGGGGGACAATACAGCGCATCTCCAGGCCGCGATTGACCTGGTCGGGGCCATGGAGCTGGGAGCGGACGGGTTTCGGGGAGCGCTTCTTTTGGAACCGGGGCTTTACGAGGTGACTTCTGTTGTCAATATTCCGTACGATGGTGTAGTGCTGAGGGGGGCGGGCGACGGTTCGGATCTTCAAACCAACACTGTTTTGCGCCGTACAGGGTACAGCGGAGAACCCATTTTGAATTTCGGCGGGGGATCAGGCAATCGCTGGCGGGATCGGGTGGAGGGAACCGAGGTGGATATCACGACTTCATTTGTTCAGGTCGGGGACCGGACCTTTGACATCGAGGATGCTTCCGGTTTTTCCGTGGGGGACAACGTCGTGATATTTCACCCGTGCACCCAGGAGTGGCTGGATGCAATAGATGGCGGAGGAACCGCAACTGATCCACCCTGGACCGTGGGATCCCAGCCGATTTATTTCACGAGGTACATAACCAGAATTGAGGGAAACAGGATCACCGTGGATGCGCCGGTTTTTAACGACCTCAGGCGCTCGCTCAGCCAGTCCACCCTTTTTCTCCTGGATAGAACCGGGTTAAGGACGAACCTGGGACTCGAGAACGTGCGGGTGGAAATCGCACCCGGGAATTACGAAGTTATGCATGCAATTCGGTTTTCGAACTTGGAAGATGCATGGGCGAGGGGGGTTACGGTGAGACATTTCCTGCTTTCAGGAATACTGCTTACGACAGCATCTCGGGTCACGGTAGAAGATATGAGATCAATAGATCCAAGGGGCGAGATAGTGGGCGGCATGCGATACAACTTCATGACTCAATATGCTCAGCTGGCTCTCTTTAAGGATACCTATGCGCTGGATGGCCGCCACAATTACGGTTTGAACGGCACGAGTTGGGATTCGGGAAATGTTTTTCTCCGAACGGTTTCCGAGGGCGCTTATGCCGCTACGGAAGGGCATCGAAGGTGGAGCACCGGGTTGCTCTGGGACAATCATGAAGAGGTTAATCCAAATACCTCGGGGGTGTTGCTGGGGTTGTACAACCGGGGTAGCTATGGAACCGGTCACGGGTGGTCATCGGCTCATTCGGTAGCGTGGCGTGCTAACATGAACGGCGGCCGCATGAGCGTGCAGAAGCCTCCCACCGCGCAGAATTATTCGATTGGTTCGTTCGGCGATGTGTCGGGCGACGGTCCGTTTACCCAGCCCGCTGGTTATATCGAAGGAACGAACATGGGAGGGCTTGTTCCGGAATCCCTTTTCGAAGCTCAGCTCGCGGAGCGGCTGTCCGCTCAACCGGATGTGCCTCCTGATGGTTATGTTTTCATCTATCTTCGTGCAGTCGAATCCACTTTTGTACGGGGCGGTGAGTACGCGGACATCAATTACGGTTCTTCCGACAAGATAGTCATAAAAGAAGGATCGGATAACTTCCGCCGGGAGAGTTTTCTCAGATTTGATCTTTCCGCTGCTGCAGAGTTTGCCGATGAGTTTATACGCGCGGAATTGGTTTTGTATCCTTACAGCGTGGGAATGCATGGGATTCTATCAGGCGTAGGGTTCGTGGAGGAGGAGTGGGATTCCACGACTATGACCTGGGAGGACAGACCCGCGGTTGCCTCGATCATTAGGTACTTTGCTCCATATCGATATGAAAAGACCAGGATCAACATAACGGAAACCATCGGCTCCGCTGTGGGCGGCGAAGACTTTTCGATCGGTTTGTTTTCCACCGGACATTTCGGAGGACCGAGCTATGCCGAATTTCATTCAGCGAACTCGGAAGAACACCTCAAGCCGGCCGTTAGGTTCACGGTACCCCTTGTTGAAGAGGAAATCGATGGAGGGATCTCCGATGGCGGTCGGGTGGATGGAGGAATATCCGCGGATGGAGGGACGGGAGAGGACGGAGGAATGGACCCTTCGGGAGAGGTTTCGGGGAAGGGTTGCTCCTGCCGGGCCGCGTATTCGCCGGCGACCTCTCCGTGGTTCATTCTGCTTTTGTTGTTTGTGGGAGTGTGCCGATCCAAGCGCTTCAACAAAAAGCGATCAGGCCGTTTTTCCTAAGCCCTGTCGGAAGTCTTCCAGGAGATCGTCCCCGTCTTCACACCCGATCGATACTCGAACCAGTCCGTCGGTTATGCCTGCTTTTTCGCGCGCTTCCTTTGTCATCGAAGCATGGGTCATGCTGGCCGGGTGTTGAATCAGTGTTTCGATTCCTCCTAGGGAAACGGCTAGAATCGCCACCTTCATGCTTTCCATGAGATTGCGTCCTGCTTCGATTCCGCCCTTGAGACTGAAAGATATGAGCGCTCCGGGGCCGTCCATCTGTTTCTTTGCGAGTTCATATTGAGGGTGACTTTGCAATCCCGGGTAGCGGACCCAATCCACTGCCGGATGTTCGTCAAGAAAAGCAGCGATCCTCGAGGCATTTTCCTGGCAGCGAGTGATCCTGAGATGCAAGGTTTTGATTCCTCGTAAAACAAGCCATGCCTGGTGCGGATCCATGGTGCCTCCCAGGAAATTGAGAGTGGAACGCAGCTTCTTGAAGTGTTCTTCTGTTTTGGCGATAATCATTCCCGCTACGACGTCGGTGTGGCCGTTTATGAACTTTGTCATGGAGTGCAGCACCACGTCCGCTCCCAACTCGAACGGGCGCTGAAGTATGGGGCTGCAAAAAGTGTTGTCCACAACGGTGACAGCGTTGTTATTTCGGGCAATGTCGGAACATGCTTTTATGTCAGTAATATTAATGGTTGGATTCGCAGGGGTTTCTATAAAAAGAAGCTTCGTATTGGGTTTCACAACAGCTTCTACGTTTTCAGGGTTGGACGTATCTACGAAATCATATTCCACCCCGAATCGGGAAAATTCCTTTTCGACCACCACGCGCGACGGGCCGTACAGGGATTCGGTTGCAATCATGTGATCTCCGGCGCTGAGAAATGTAAAAATATTCGTGCACACAGCAGCCATACCGGAGGCTGTTCCCATGCCGCCGAAGCCGCCCTCGAGGGCTGCGATGTTCTGTTCCAACATTGTTGTGGTGGGATTTCCCATCCTCGTGTATATGTATCCGTCTTCTTTTCCCGCGAAACGCGCCGCTCCCTGGGCTGCGGATTCAAACGCGAATGTGGATGTTTGAAAGATTGGAGGGGCCACGGCTCCGGTCATGGGGCATGGATGCTGGCCTTCATGGATAACCCGGGTGGGGAGTTTGTGCCTTGAAGAATCGTTCGATTTCATAAAAAACTCCTTTTCTCGAACATTGAAAAATGGGACGAATACACGGTTCAGGGAAAATTCCTTGTCCGATGTCTTTTGGAATCGCAGTCTCGCGCCGCTTGAGATTTTTTCAAGGGATTGTTCTTTTTTTCGGTTTTTTCTTCGATAAAATGACGGCAATCTTCGAAGACAAGCTTACTTGTCAAAGTCATTTACAGGAGTGCCGATGAACAGTCTTTCGAGTGAATTATTTCCTCCCTGCATATCGCCCGAGCATGCCGGAACCATTATTCGGCGAACTACAATTCCGGTAACAGGGTGCACCGAGCCGGCGTCGATTGGACTGGCTACATCTCTCGCTGCCGATGGTGTCCTCGGGCGTCTGCCCCAATGGCTTGCGGGAAAGAAAGATGCGGGATCTGCGTTAGTGGAACAGGGCGATAAGAATGTTTCGGATACACCTTTGGATGTGGAGCATGTATCCATAAGGACCACGAGAAACCTCTATAAAAACGCTCTTGCTGTTGGAATTCCCAACTCCGGCGGAGGCAGCGGGATACACTTGGCGGCAGCTCTGGGACCTTATCTGGACAGTGGATCCGGCTTGAATCTGCTCAAGGATTGCAGTGCGAAAGCGTTGGCATCTGCAAGGAGGT
Organism: Myxococcales bacterium; assembly: GCA_007131745.1. Next base: position 6,234 of record SLPX01000011.1, on the reverse strand, counting down.
TGATGGATGAGGGGCGTTTGAGCCTCGAGGTTTACGGTGACGCTTCAGAAAGTTTTTTCGTGGAGGCTCGGCTGATAGGGGTGGTGGATGGACAGCGTCATGTCGGCGAAGCCATAATAGCGGGAAGCCACGCGGATGTGTCTGTCGTGCGCCGAAACGGGATTGTGTTGTATCACCGGACGGGGGATGATGTTTCGAGCGAAGATGGATTGCACATGGATCGATTGGCTGCTTGTGAAATCTCAGGATTGCTGGCAACAGCCGCAAATTTGTCTGCTGATGTTCGAAACCATATCTGGAAAGGGGTGGAAATGAACCGGGAAGCAGCGCGGGTGGGTTTGGAGAAAGGGTTGGGGATGGGAGTCGGAGCGGCTATTCGTTCACTCATCGAGGAGGGTGTTTTGAAAGACGATCTTCAGACCAGGGCCGGCATGTATACGGCAGCGGCAACCGACGCAAGAATGTCGGGTCACGAGATAGCCGTAATGAGTTCTTCCGGATCGGGAAATCAGGGCATCATGACGATTCTTCCGCTGCTGGTTGTGGGGGAGTACATGAAGGTTCCCAAAGAGAAAATCGTGCACGGTATCGCTGTTTCACACCTTATCACCGCGGTGATGACTTATCACACCGGTCTTTTAAGTCCTCTTTGCGGCTGTGTGATCAAGGCGGGTATGGGCGCTGCAGCCGGAATCGCTGTGGTTTTAGGTTTGGATGACATCGGAGTTCTTGCTTCTTTGCAGAACATGGCCGGTAACATGACCGGCGAGATTTGTGACGGAGCCAAGGTCGGGTGTGCGGTCAAGCTGGGGGCCGCGGCTCGTGCAGCCGTTCTTAGTGCACTTTTGGCGTCAAAAGGAGTATCGATACCGGCGGACAACGGGATCCTTGCTTCCACGGGAAAAGACCTGTTCCGCAACATAGGAGACTTGGCTCGTTCGATGGAAAACGTGGACAGAACCATCGTGGGCATAATGGAGAGGAAGGAGAATTATCCCCGGATGTGAATCAACGGTCGATGCACCCATAGCCGATTGTATCGTCCACCCAGCCGCAGACCTGGTCCCCGCATACATTGCAGAATCGGTGCGCAATCCTGTTGTTTTTGCACCAGACGAGCTTGTCTCCAAGGCAGGTTCCCTTTTCATCGATGTCCGCGCATGAGTCGACCGGTTCCAAACATCTTTGATTGCCATTGAGGTCGGCTCCGCAGTCGTCCTTGCAGCACTCCTGGTGGAGGTTTCCGTCTTCGCACCACCGGGCGGTTGCTCCGCTGCATGCGCCGGTTTCGTCCAGTCCGTAGCATGCGTCCCAATCTTCCATGAACGAATTCAGGAAAACGATGTTGTAATCCACCCTGGCGAAGTGATCGTAGTCCATACAGGAAGGGTCTCCCCATGATACCGTCCCCACTATGCTCAGCTTTGTTTTCTCGAATGCATACAGCGAAGGCCCGCCTGAATCTCCGTGGCACACCGAACTCCATCCGTTTCCATAAACCTGAAATTCTCCGGGCCGAATGTTTGTGACCGGTTGCTCGGTCCACCAGCGCCTGGTGTTCAGGTTGTCGTCATGGGTCGCGCCGTATCCTACGTTTTGAACGATTTCTCCCCAAAAACCGGGGTTAAGAGCCGTAGCGTTTACAGGGAGAGGTTCGATTTCCGGCAGAACCGAGGGAGCGTGGTCATGCAATAAGAGAACGCCGATATCGTGTGGTGCGGACCAGTCATAATTTGGATGAGCATGAAGTTCCGACACCGAAAAAACATGAACCGGGGTTTTCACGTCCACGCCGACCACGAAAAAGATGTCTTCCGGATCAAACGCGGGTTGACCCCAAAAATCCAGGATGCAGTGGGCTGCTGTAAGGACCGTTCTGTCCGATATGAGCGACGCGGTGCAGAAATTGGAATAATGGTCGCCCTCGCGTTCTGCGAGTGCTCCTATTGCAAGGATTTGCCCCGGGGTCAGGCAAACTGCAGTGGGGTCGGGTGTGCCGTTGTATATTCTCGGTGTGATTGAAAACTTTGTCAGCTCGCAGCCGCAACTTCGCTGGTTTCCTCCGGCCGTGTCTTCGCCCGTTTCTCCGCAAGCGTAACGTTTAGAAACGGGCGACCAGCCGCAACCTTCTTGACCACAATGCTCATGTCTCAATGTCGAGCCGTCACACCAAAAAACCGTGTTTCCGTCGCAACATCCGACATCCGGCAGACCTGAGCAAGGCCTGCAATCTTCGGGGCACGTGTTCACGGTTTCAGATGTCGAACAAATTCCGTCACCGCAGAAGCCGTTGTCGATCTTTCCCCCGTCGGTTGTTGATGCATCATTGTCTCTCGGTATGGGTACTCCCCGGTTGATGCAACCGTGGATGAGCGGAAAGGTGGTCAAAAGCACTGTCAGGACGGATAGTTTCAATTTTCTACAAAACTTTTGAGTTTCTTCGAACGGCTCGGGTGGCGCAGTTTTCTAAGCGCTTTTGCTTCGATCTGGCGTATGCGCTCTCTTGTGACCTCGAAATCCTGGCCTACCTCTTCCAGGGTGTGATCCGATCGTTCTCCGATGCCGAACCTCATCCTGAGCACCTTTTCTTCCCTTGGAGTCAATGTAGCAAGGACTTTTCTTGTCTGCTCCGACAGATTCATGGAAATGACCGCCTCGGAAGGAGACACCACGCCCTTGTCTTCGATGAAATCTCCGAGATGGCTGTCTTCTTCTTCACCGATCGGAGTTTCCAGCGAGATCGGTTCTTTCGCTATTTTCAGGACTTTTCTCACCTTGTCCAAAGGCAGTTCCATTCGTTCGGCAATCTCTTCCGGAGTGGGTTCCCGCCCCAGATCCTGGACAAGGTACCGGCTCGTACGAATCAACTTGTTTATGGTTTCGATCATGTGCACCGGTATTCTGATCGTCCGGGCCTGGTCGGCTATGGAGCGGGTGATGGCCTGGCGGATCCACCAAGTGGCATACGTGGAAAACTTGTAGCCGCGTTTGTATTCGAACTTGTCCACAGCTTTCATGAGCCCTATGTTGCCTTCCTGAATCAGATCCAGGAACTGGAGGCCTCGATTCGTGTACTTTTTCGCAATCGAGACAACCAACCGCAGGTTGGCTTCCACAAGTTCACATTTGGCCCGTTCCGCCATTCTTTCGCCGCTCTTTATCTCCTTGAACGTGGCGCGGATCTGGTCGACAGTCATCCCGGCTTCGTTTTCCACCCTTTTTATTTTTCGTTTCGCCAGCCTGATTATACGGTCCATTTCAGCGAGTTCCGAGGATTTCAGTCCCAGCGTTTTCGATATTTTTCGCGCTTCGCTTGGAGAATGCTTCATTTCCTTTATGGTTTTCCTCAGGTCCCTGGCAGGCATTCCCGCACGGATTTCAGCGCGGGTCTTCTCCTTGTCGGCTTGGTCGATCCGCACGACAAAGTTTCTGAACTTTTCGACGATGTTTTCGACCTGTCGCCTGTTCAGTCGAAGCTGCAGGAGTTGCTGAAACATTTCTCTTTTCGTGCGGGTTTCCTGTTTTGAGAGACGTTTCTTTCTGGAATCCGTCATGGTGGTTTCCAGGATCTTTTCCTGGATTTTTTTGAGATCCCGTTCAAGGCGTTTTACTTTTTCTATTCCCTTGAGAATCTTTTCGATTTGGCGGCTTTCATCCACCTCGGCTTCTTCTTCCTCTTCTTCAGGCTGTTCAGCGCCCTCTGTTTCCACTTCATGGGTCACGTCCTTGAGCCTGACCTTTTCTTTTTTGAGAGCCTCTCCGAGTCGGGCGATTTCGTTTACAGCGACTGGAGAATTAAGCACTACTTTCAAAACGTTTTGCTCGCCGTCTTCGATTCTTTTTGCGATCTCGACTTCTCCCTCGCGTGTCAGCAGGGACACGCTTCCCATTTTTCGGAGGTAGAGGCGGACGGGATCGTGGGTTTTCGAGTAACCGGGTTCTGTTTCGGGCTCATCACTTTTGTCATCATCTTTGTCTTTTGCGAAAACAGCGTCTGCTGCGTTATCTACGAGTTGAACTCCCGCGCTTGTAAAACAGCTCAACCAGTCATCGATTTGTTCGGGCGCCAATCCTTCCGGCATGGCGTCATTGACTTCATCATATGTCAGAAACCCGTTTTCTTTTCCCTGTTGAAGCAACTTGTCCCGGGACTCATAGTCTTCGGGGGCAAGAGGCCGGCCTTTTGACGATTCCCTATTTTTTTCGTATTCACCGCTTTCACCGTTGTCTTTTTGGGCCTGTTTAACGGCCGCGCCTTTCGACTTTGTCGATGTTCGTGCATTTGTTTTTCGCGATTTTGAGGATCGAGATTTCATTGATCTTAAACCCTTTCGCCGATCAGTTCGCTTCGACGTGCAGACAGTTCGTGCCGGCGAAGCGCTAGTTTCCTAAGGAGATCTTCATCTCCCTGCCTGCCGGCTTGTTTCATTTCTTCACCAAGGCATTCCCATTCGTACTGGATTCGAGCCAGCTTGATGCCTGTCAAAATCTCACGCAGGGCCCGATGTGCGTCTATATCGGTTCCGAAACTTTCGGAAAACACTGTTTCGGCAACGCTATCGGCCAGTGTTTCATCGAGTTTTTCCAGGAGTTCGGATAACACTATTGTTCCGTTCGACTCCTGCATGTCGAACAACCGCTCGATAGCGTCTTTCAATTCAGCGTCTTCAACAAAAGAAGGTGCATCGGCTTCGGCCGCGGCCGGCACCAGATGTGGGTGCGAAACCAAGAGAGAGATCAGTTCAACAGCGTGTCTCCGGTTCTTGGATGCAGCGGATACTTCCCGTTTTTTTCCGGGTGACAGGGGTTGCTGCTTGGAATCCGGAAAACCCGAACGCGGAAGGGAAGCGCTTCTACGCTGCATGGCCTGGATCACGATTTCTCGATCAATGTCCAGGGCGGCCGCTGCCCGGTCAATGTACAAAGTGCGGGCCACCTTGTCGGGCATGGATTCCAGAACATCGACGATTTTTTCCAGTGCCAGCAATTTCTGCGGAATCTCCCTTCCGGCATTTTCCGACAAATCCTCGATTAGAAAATCGGCTGCGGGGATTGCACTCTTAAGAGTTGCATCGGTTTCGTCGGTTCCTTTTTCGTCGAGGTAAGAATCCGGATCATATCCTTCAGGCAGACGGGCGATCCATCCGTTTTGTCCCATTTTTAGAAGTGTTCGCGCCGCCTTTCGGGAAGCCGCTTTGCCGGCGTCGTCTCCGTCAAACAAAACCACCGTCTTTTGTGCGAATCGCATGATCATGTTCACCTGGGACTCGGTGAGTGCCGTTCCAAGGGGCGCCACTGTTTCCACTCGGCCTGCGCTGTGCATTTTTACAACATCCAGGTTGCCTTCCACCAGGATCGCTCTTCCGGTGCGTCGCATCTGTTGTCTTGCCAGGTGGATTCCATACAGCGATTCCGCCTTGCGAAACACGGGTGTTTCAGGTGAGTTGACGTATTTTCTCACATCCGCCTCAGGATCCAGCAAACGGCCGGAAAAACCTATCACTTCACCGCTGGGCCCCATGATGGGAAACATGAGGCGGTTTCGGAAAAAATCGTGATGAGTGCGGGGCGACAGCGGCGGTGTTTCACTTCCACGGGGTTGCTTCCGGATCTCCTCTTCTCTTCGACCGGAACCATCGGTTCGCCTGCGTAAATTTACGAGTCCGAGACGTTCGGCGATATATGCGGGGACTTTACTTTTCATCAAATGCAGTGTGAGTGCATCCCATGAATCCGGTGCATAGCCAAGGCGGAATCGTTCCGCTGAATCTTTTTCCACGTTTCTCTTGCGAAGATAAGAGCGCGCCGGCTCTCCCCGGTTTTTTTGCAGCATATCCTGGTAAAAAGCCGCTGCAATCTCATTCACTTTGAGCGCCTTTTCCTTTGCATCCCTTCTCCTTTTCAAATTGGATGCTTCCGCGGGTGACACGTTTTCCCTTGGAATCCTGATTCCTGCTCCGGACGCGAGATCTTCCACTGCTTCTACGAAACCTTTGCCTTCCATTTTTCTAACAAAATCGATGACGTCTCCCTTTTCATGACATCCGAAGCAGTAGAAAGTACGCCTTATCGGACTGACTGTAAAAGATGGTGTCTTCTCCTCGTGAAAAGGGCACAATCCCAGGTAATTGACCCCGGTGCGCTTCAGCCGGACATACCGGTCGATCACCTGCACGATATCCGTACGATCTCTAATCTCTCCAATAACGGCTTCGGGGATCCTTGTAGGCAATT
>SLPX01000270.1 GCA_007131745.1 Myxococcales bacterium | reverse complement strand
CTCCTATAACAGTTGTTGTCCCGACCCAGTGGAACGGGAATCAGGATTGGGATAGATTGTCTGGGCCACGGCGTCGGGGATCAGGTCTTCATGATTTGTGCGGCACGACCGCGAAAAGGAGCGTGACCCCTCGGCGCACGGCCCAGAGCTTTTATTGCAAACTGCGGCACGACCGCTCAATTCAGGAGGAAAAGCCCGGCCGTGTGAGCATGAGGGACTCCCTCGCCGATGGCATTTGTTCTCACTCAGCGAAGGAGGAACAGTATGGCGCGTCGTGAACTGTATGTTGGTATTGATGTGGCGAATAGAAAAGTTGATGTGTGTTTTGTCGACAATGAAAGCCGAAGTGTGAGACCGAAAGCCACCTACAGCAACGATCCCGAAGGGTGGACGGAGTTGAGGGCGGCTATCGTTTCGGCGGCCACGTTGTGTGGCAAGCGACCTCGGGTTGTTTGCGGCATGGAAGCAACGGCGAACATGCACAAGCGGCTGGAGCAGGCATTGCGTAACGAAAAACGCCGTAGCCTTGAAGTGCATGTTTTGCATCCCCGGGCAGTGAAACATTTTGCCAAAGCGTTGCAAACCAGCGCGAAGACTGATCGTATTGACGCCGAAGTCATCGCTCAGTTTTTGCTCCGCATTCAGCCAAAGGAAAAGGCTGCACCGCCTGAAGGCATAGAAGAAATGCGTGAGGTCACGCGAATGCGGCGCAAGCTGATCGAAGAGCGGACTACTTGCAAGAATCGATTGCACAAGCTCTTGCGATATCATTTTCCTGGTTACAAAAAATCGCTTGGAAATCGCTTGACCAGCCGTGTGTTGGTTGCGCTCGAAACCATGCCCTCGCCTGACTTGATTCTGAAAAAATCCGTCGAACAAATCGCAAAGATGAAAAATGGTCCGCGACATCTGCTGGGCGAAACATTCGCCGAGAATCTTCTTGCTTTGGCATCCCAAGCACCAGTGGCCTCGCTTCGAAAAAGTACGCAAATGCTCTTTTCGAGCACGGCTAATCGTATTCGCGAGCTGACGGCTCATGTCACCAAACTCGATGCGATTATTGAAGAGCTGCTCGATGAAATCTTTCCGAATCAAGTACTGACTACGATTCCGGGACTGGGTAAAGTTTCGGCTGCTGCCATCTTGGCCGAGGTCGGCGACATAAGCAGGTTTGCGGACAAAGGCCGGTTTGTCGGCTACTGTGGTCTTTATCCCATTGTCTGGGAAAGCGGCGAGGCCAAACGACGCTATCGCATGACCTTCAAAGGCAATCGCATGCTTAAGATGACCTTGCTCATCGCTTCTGCAGCAGCCCGACAATACAATCCAGTCGTTGCGACCTATTACGAACGACTGCGCAGACGCGGCAAATCGACAAAGGCAGCCGGTGGTGCTATTGCGCGCAAACTGGCTGACCTTGTCTTTGCCCTGCTTGTGTCCGGACAACCATGGTCGGATAACCGAGCCGAACTCGGGCTGAAAAAAGGGTACGCAATGGCAGAGGCTGTTTAATGAGCTTTCTAAACAGGTGGAGCCGCTTGGCCCACTGAATGGATACACAACATCTCGATGAGATGAAGGTCTTACTCGGGCTCTCACGGCTCCGGCACTCTTATATACCGATTGGCCCCCACGATACAATCCTTTCTGCTTTGCAGCCTGGTGACGTTTCTCCTTAATTCGCCCACCTCTTGCATTTCCGTCGTCATAGCCGGCCCCCAAAGCCAAACCGTAGGACACTGTCACACGAAGGGTTGGAGCGTAGCGGAGTAGCAGCGCACAGCCTTGACCTTGCACCTTGCGAAGATCACCTCCCTTGCTCAGTGAAGATTGCCAATCTTCACTTTTTACCCTTGACAACATTTATTGCAGCTCCTTTATGCCATTGTTTGATTTTCTGCTATAAACGAGTTTGGTCAAGTAGGGCAATGGCTGTTATTTTCAAAAGAACGAAACAGGAGCCGATTTCCATGAACGATACCACCAAGCAATCCAGAGAAAAAGAGATTTCCATGATTCTTCAGCACGCCGAGACTCAAAGGGAAGATCTGAAGCTGGTGGATATGCATCTGGAACGATTGAGCAAAAGGGTTCTTCTGGGAAGTATTGTTGCGTATTTCGTGTTTGCGGCGCTGTGCATCGTCGCTGCTTATCTATGGGTGGACATTTCCACGGGGCGGGATTCGGCGCGGATGGAGGCGCTCGAAAGAACTTTGAATATTTCCCAAGAAGAACTCGCAGAAACAAGAAAACGGATCGATGAGAACAATGTCGCTGCCAGGGAGCGGTCGGAGAAAATAGCGATTTTCTTTGATTGGTTCCTGGGGGGAGAACATGAAAAGATAATTAAAGAAGGCCGTCAAATAGCGGATATTGCTCAAACCCCGCTGGAACGTCTCGTGGTCAACCACATCAACGATGATGCCAGAAAACATGCCGGGTTCCAGGCTTACGCTGAAGGGGTTTATGCATATAACTCGGGCGAACTGGATGAAGCGATAAAAAGTCTCACAAAAGCAATCAAATACGAAGGCACCGGGCCGTACATTCCCGCGTTGCTCTACTATCTCGGTTCCGCTCATTACAAAAAAGCGGATTACCGCCAGGCTACGATTCATTTGGAAGCCATGTTGCAAGCGGATGAAAAGAAAAAGTTTCGTGACGACCATGCGCTTTTTCGCCTGGGACATGCTCATGAATTGTTGAAGCGTACGGCCCAGGCCAAGGTTCATTATACAAATCTCTTGAAATCCTTTCCCAAGAGCCAATATGCCGGTCTGGTTCGCTCCAAGTTGCAGCAAATGTAGAAGTGCAGGTTTCGGGAAAAACGAAATCAAACAGGATTTCCTTGAGATCCGGACAAACATGGACGCAGGGGCTCGGCACGGAGGAGTGAATCCCCGGTCAATGAGAGCGTGTTTATTTTTTTCCGACAAAACAGTCCCGGCTCTTGCCCGGATGCTCGGATCCCATTGTCGCGCAAAGTCTTTTTTGGACCAGGCCCAGTTTTAGCGGAATGCTGAGGTTTTGTATTGTCTTCTTTATGCGGTCAGGAAGACTGCATGTTGAAGATATGTTTTCGGTGCGGATCACGCCGTTTATAATTGGAATCTTGTCTCTTTTGTATGAACCCTTTTCAATGCTTCCCCTTACGGTTACACGGCATTTTTTTCCACCCGATGGAAACTGAAAATCCGCCCTGTAGGTTGCCACCCTTCCCTTGAGTTTGCCGGTGAAGTTCAGGTGGACTTTTGTTTCGTGGCTTTTACCGGTTGTTCCATGTGTCTTGGCGTCATAGAGCCAGTTTCTGGAAACCCGCCAGATGCTTTTAGCCGCTTTTTCCGGGTTCGGCCGGACGGGCCGGATTGAAAAAAAGGTGACCGCTGACAAGACGAAAGGAAAAACTTTGTGTAAATACTTCATCGATTTCTCGTGCTGTGTAGCGACCGGCCTCGTGTTTCCGGTCGCCAAGTGTTTGTTGTTTTCTCGGGCTGACTTGAACATACCTTTGTGAAGATGATTCGTAAACCCCCCGAAAAAGGCACAAAGACGGGGTGAAAAGACACCCCCGTTTCTTGTTGATCTTATTATTATGTTTCGGTATTCTGCAACCTTGATTTCTGCGAAGATTCTACGATATATCAACCCTATCCGGGAAGCGAGGCGATGACTAAATCTGAGCTTGTGGAAAAGGTAGCTGCACGCTTGAAGCTCCCAAAAGGCAAAGCGGAGCATATCGTAAACTCAATTTTCGATTCACTCGAAGATGCCATGATGCGTGGTGAGCGTATAGAAATCCGTGGATTCGGAAGTTTTGAAATACGCCACTATAAATCATACGAGGGGAGAAATCCGCGTACGGGAACCCCGGTGAGTGTTGGGTCGAAAAGACTTCCTTTCTTTAAGGTCGGCAAGGAACTTAAGGAGAGGATAAACCAAGCACTTTTCAAGGAAAACGGGTGAAAACAGGGGCCTGAAGATCAGCGGCTTTACAACGCTGTTTTTGCAAGTGCGGTTCCTGATACGAGAACTCGAAACTGCCCGTCTTCGATGTTTGGGAAGTGTTGTCCCGGCGATATGCTTACAATGCCGGCTACGAAGAGTTTGAACGGAACGTTCGGTTCCTTGAGGTATTCGTTCAAAGCTTCGCGGCCGTTTTCCGTCAGGATTACGTCCTTTTTTCCGGTAAAACCGGCCGGGACGGACGGAAGCGATCCTATGCGTCGGGATCCCGGCGTGATCACCTCACCATTCCCATCGAATGACAGCTCCAAAACACCATTGTTCGCCACATAGATCCCAAGGGCCGGGCTGTCAACTCCCAGCGTGTTTACTTCAACGATAAAATACAGGGTTTCGAGAGATACCTTGGCGAATTTGAGACTGCCGATTTCTTTGAGTTCTCCGACTTCCTCGGCCAGGTGGACCGCAGTGCTGAGTTGGATGGGAGCCTGGATCGTGCAAGCGTTGAAACTTTCATCGCAGTAAAAACTCTCTCCCATTTCCAAGCAAATATTTTCTTCCGAACAATCTATGGTGGGCATGGTAACGGTTTCCGACATGACACAGGTTTGGCCGACAGGGTCGCAAGAAAGAGAAGGGTCGATGGAGTTGCAATGATCTTGCGCCGGGTCACATGCGATATCGGTCGTTGTGCCGAGTTCCAGCGAAGAAGCGTCAAACAAATAAGTTTTTTCCGGCAGTTGAAAATGAAAATGATCGATGTCACTGCTCAGGATGCATCCGGATACCGAAAAGATCGTTGCCAGGAACAGGGGAAGAAAGCGAGTCGCGTGCATTATTGAAACTCCTGTTAGTCTACTCATTAGTGGCATTACCTTTTTCGACGCGATGGCGTCAAAAACCTATACATGTATAATACCACTGTTCTTTATGCCGGGCAATGTCGGCGCGCCTCTTGTGGGTCGCTGAGTAAAAAAACGGAGAAAAAAACATGGCGAACCTGGGATATGTGCAGGTAACCCGTGAATGCAATCAGCATTGTCTTTTCTGCTCGAATCCACCTATAGAAGAGCGACAAACATATGAAAGAGTTTGCAGCCGGATTGATGATCTAAAAGAAAGAGGTTTCCATGGTGTAATCCTTACCGGTGGAGAACCTTCTTTGTGTCCTTTTCTTTCAAGCGCAGTGGAATACGCAAATGGGCTGGGTTTGCCGGTGCGCATTATCTCCAACGGTCAAAAGCTGGCGGATCCCGGCTTTTTGCAAGATCTCGTGGATGCCGGGTTGAGTCACGTTCACGTTTCACTTCATTCCCACAGGGCGGAGACACAGGCATGCATCACGCAAAACAAGGATTCATTGGCAAATATAGAGCGCGCGCTTGAAAACATTGGTGGGATGAAGATCAATGTTGATATCAATACCGTTATCTGTAGACCAAATGCCAATCATCTCCAGGAAACGGTCGAGTGGGTCGTGGATCGTTTTCCCGGGATAGGTCATTTTGTATTCAACAATATCGACCCCATGATGAACAGGTGCGAGGAAAACCCCGGTGTGATTCCAACCCTGGGAGAGATCGAACTCGGATTGAATCGTGCGATGTGTTTTCTTGTTGCCAAGGGAAAATCTTTCAGGGTGGAGCGGGTGCCTTTATGTTACATGGCTGAATTTGCGGAGTTTTCCACGGAAACCCGGAAAATAGTCAAACAAGAAGAGCGCGTGGTGCATTTTCTGGATCAATGCAAAGGCACGGTTCGGCAGACGAGTTTTGTTCATGGAAAGGCCGATGTTTGCTCGGCGTGTTCTCTTGATCCTGTCTGTGCCGGGCTCTATTCCATGGATGAACATTTCAGTTCTTCTGAACTCTACCCGGTGTTTTTGAATCCTGATTCTATTGCAAAAAAAGTTCTCTCTCCGAAAAAATCCAACAGTGCATAGATGGAAAATATTTTTACCCGGCATGAAAATGATTGGAACGCGCAAATGATAGATATGAAAACCCCATCTTCGGAAGAGTTGCCGGGCGAAATCCAATCATGTGAACCGGTGAAGTTGAATCCGCTCCAAGTCGGCCGCGTCAAGATAGATCCACCCATTTTGCTGGCGCCGATGGCTTCGATTACCACTCCTTCGATGCGCACGATTTGCGAAGAAATGGGGTGTTCTTTCACGTTTACCGAGATGATCAGCGTAGACGGTTTAGTAAGGCGGCCGGAGAAACTTTTGCGATTCGTCGCCCCTTCTTTCAATCGCCGTTTGCCCTATGGTGTGCAGTTTGTAGGAAGAAACCCGGAAGAGATGGCCCGAGCGGCGGTGATAGCAGCAGATTCGGGCGTCGCTGTCGTGGATTTGAACATGGGATGTCCGGCCAGGAAAGTAACAGCGGGCGGCAACGGAGCCGCTCTCATGAAGACGCCGGCTTTAGCCGGACGCATTGTGGATGCGGTGGTCGGGGCCGTGGGAGACCGCGTCGTTGTTTCGGTGAAGATAAGAACGGGTTGGGATGAGCATTCACTCAATGGTCCGGAAATAGCGAAGATAGCGGAAAAAGCCGGCGCCGGGTGGATTACGGTTCACGGGAGACCCAGGAGCAGGTTTTGTTCCGGACGGGTGGACTTGGATGAGATCGCCAGGGTGGTCAAATCCGTTGATATACCTGTTTTAGGAAACGGCGGGATAATCGACCGTGACACGTATGAAACCATGGTGAAAAAAACCGGTTGTTCGGGTGTCATGGTGGCTCAAGGCGCCCTTGGCAACCCCTGGATATTCAGGGAACTCGGTGAAAAAGGCGAAAAGAAACCGGTTTCGATTGAAGAGCGGCGCAGGGTCATGTCCAGACATTTGGATCTTTACCTTCGGGAAGGAGGTTCGGCCGAGAGAGCGGTCAGGGAAATGCGAAAGCATATCGGCTGGTATTCAAAGGGCGTGTACGGGGGAGCCTCTTTTCGTCGGGAAGTTTTCAAGTTGACCGACCCCGACCAAGTCAGGAGGCATATCGAAAAACTGGGTTGCGGTTGATCTTCAGGGAAAAAAATAAGTGATTAATTTGACCACTGAGTAATATAGAAAAGCGAGCAAAAGCGCCCAGGCCGCGGTTACACCTCCTGCTATCGAAACTTGTATAACGATACTCATGGTTTTCTGAGCTGCTTGTGCGGAAAAGAGCTGCAAAAAAAACAGGGCCGTGGCGATCATCGCTAGGATCAAACCGAATCCCCAGGCAGTATTCTTCAGATCGGCCTTGCTTGGCGCCATGTGGAGGCCCACAGCCAGGGATCCATAGGACCAGATCCAAAACACCGGGCTCGAAAGATGTTCGCTGCGAAGCAATCCCGTGAAGCTTTCCGCTGTTCGGCGAAAAAGCAACAGAAAGAAAGATCCGGTCGGAACGAACGTTTCCGTAACCGCGGCCGTCCGCCATCCAAGGGCAAAAAGACCGCCGGTCAACGCAACAAGGCCGAAAAACAAAGGCGCTGTGCCGACGAACATGCGCTTGAGAGCATTTCCGGCACCTTTCTTGTCTTGAACAAAGTAAACATAACCAAGCGTTCCGGTGCGGGTATCGGGCTGATACAGTTTGTAATCGACCACCCTCAACCCAAGCAGCTTACAACACGCGAGATGGCACAATTCGTGAAAACCGGTACCGATCCATCCGGTCAAGAGGAGGCTTCTCCACCCGTAGTGATGAGACAGCCGCCGGCTTACGTTCATCTCGATCCGGTTCAACCCGAAAGCGGCAACTGCTCCTGCTCCCAAAATGGATACAACGATGAGGAAATGAAAAACCGCGGTTATGATAGTTTGTTTGTCTGCGGCCATTGACGGATTTCCGGTTTGTCTATTCCCGGCTTGATTCGCCGCCGGGTTTCGGCAGTGTTCCCGGAGGATTGTACGGCCTGAGATCACCATAGGCCCTGAGTAGAAAACGAGCCACTGCAGGAGCCCGTATTCTCCATTTCCTCGGATTGCCCAGGAGTACGGCAAATGCCACTTCAGGCTTTTCCTGGGGAGCGAATCCCATGAACCAGTTGTAATTGACGTAGGGATCATCCCTGGTCAAAGAACCGGTTTTTCCGGCCACCCGGCCCCATGGGACGTAAGCACGTTCTTTTCGATCATAGAAATCGTCTCTTGCCGTACCAACGGTGGTGGTCATGACCATCATCCGGCCCAGCAACATTGCCACGTATTCTGTAACTACCCTGTTCGTCCATGTTTCGGGCAGCGCCATAGGCTTTTCGTTTTTATCCTGGGCCAGGTCTATGAGCCTGGGCCTCGACATGATTCCGCGGTTTCCCAAGGCCTGGGCCATCAATGCAGCGTGCAGGGGACTCAGGTTGGTGTGCCAGAAACCGGCCGCGACTTCCGCCCGCGCGAACGATCCTGTCGGTATCGCTGCCGGCGACAGGGCGAGAGGGCGGATGAAGTCCAGGTTCTGGTTGAAACCGAAAGCGTTGGCATACTTGAGCAGAGTGTTGCGATCAAGGTGGAGAACCGACAGTTTGCCCATGATAGGATTGATGGATTTTGCGAGAGCGCCCGAAAGGGTGTCGCACTGAGTGTCTTTTTCCTTGTCATCGATCAAGTGTTCGGGTCTCAGTCCGCGCGAGCCTCCGTGATAGCAAACCCGCGTAAACGGGCGGGCGCGGTTTTCCGAAAGCAAGGCCGCTGTTGTAACTACCTTGAACACTGAAGCTGCAGGCGCCCATGCCGTCAGGCAGAGATCGAAAGGACCGAGACCGGGATCCGCTTCGCTGTGGCCGGCCATGACCAAGATCCTCCCGGTTTTGATTTCAATCATCACCACGGCTCCATATGGAACCTGGTATTGCTTGAAAATATCCTCGGCCCTTTTTTGCAATCTGGGATCTATCGTGTACCAGAGCTTTGAACCATCATCCGTTTGCTGAACGAAGCGATCTCCTACAAGTTGTGATTTGCTGAAATCTATGTGCTTTGCCCAGTCGGGCAGCCTCTTCTCTTTTGTTTTTTCGACAGGGGCGGCCGTGTTTTCATGGGTGATGCTGGGTAATGCCCACCTGGTTTCAGGACCCGGGTCTTCGGCCGGGGGTATTGTGGACAAATGAACCGTTTTTTTTCTTGTTTCACCGATTTTGAGAAACGCAAGCACCGCGGCGAACGCCAAAAGAAAAAACCACATGGCCATTGTGCGTCGCGACAGTGGCTCGTAATAGACTGATTGTTTCTCTTTCATGCAGGTTTAGCCTCAAATGCCGGGTAAAATCCTTTTTTAACCGTTGCTTTCAGACTAGGTCGTGTGGTGATTTGTGTCAAAAAAGGTTGGATTGGAATCGTGGGCTTGAGGTACGTGAGCAGGCAGCGCAGGGAGGGACGAAGCATGGCGGGATGGATCGGCGGTCCCGAATCCTGAAGTTTACAGAATCTCGTTGAGATCCGGACAAACATGCTTGCAGGGCCGTCGAGGCGCCCGCCAGGCAAGGAGCGAGCGAGCAGCCGGCGCAGCGTACTTGAGGTACGTGAGCAGGCAGCGCAGGGAGGGACGAAGCATGGCGGGATGGATCGGCGGTCCCTTATGGAAGGGTGATATTGTTTTCCGCGCACGCCTTTACAACAAGCCGCTGACGTCCCCCGCTGAGCCTGTCATAGGCCCATTTTGCGGTCTTCGGACGCTTGGTCCTGCATGCGCAGCTGCCGATTATGTAAACCAGCAAGGTGCTCGGTTGAAGCTGGTATGCCTTCCTGGCAACCGTCAGGGCGCGTGCGCAGTCATTGCGCGCCCAAGAATCACGAGCGTCCTGAATAAGCTGGTCTACGTTTTCAGAAGGGGTCTCGACAGGTCTGGGTCGGGTTTCCTTTTTAGGTTCCGGCGTCCTTGTGCCCGGGCTTGTTTTTTCACGTGGAGAGGTTCTTGGGCTAACTTCCGCCACGGCTGTTTCCTTGGGTGCACAGCTATCAACCAGGGCTTGAAAGCGGGTTTCGGACGGGTTCAGATCTGTTACGGATCGGCTCAGCTCGTTCAATTCTGAGCATCTTTTCCGTCGCAAAAGAGCATTGGCCTTGTTCAACAGGGGTGTTGTGTATTTTTCAAGAGCTTGTGGATGAAGAACAGCTATTTCCTTGTAGTAAACACTGTCCTGAGGAAAGCCCTTGCCCAGCTTGACCGCGGCCAGGTGATCCCCGCGTTTCCAGCTCTTCATGAAATTGTTGAACCTAATTTCGTTTTCCTTCTCATTTTTAGCTTTTTGGATCAGCTCCTTCGCCAAAGCGTCATCTCCGTGGATTTTAAGCAGCGCTTCACCTTCGCTTACGGCTTTTTCCCAATCTTTAGCGTCAATGGCGGCGTTGATCTTTGAATGGTCCGCGGATGAGATCTGCGGAGTAACGGTTTCAGGCTCTTCCTCGGTTTCTTTATCCACTTTTTCGACCGCTGCTATTTCATCTTTCTTTTCTGGAGTTTCCTTGTCTTCTCCCGGCCTGAACAAGAAAACGGCCGCGGCGACGCCTACTGCGCCCAGTATGCCGATGGCTGCATAAAGCCCGAAACGGGATTTTCTTTGTTCCGATTCAAAGTCCCGATAGAAATCGAAATCCTCACCCGGAGCGATAAACCTGAAACGAACATGTCCAAGATCGATCATGTCGCCTTTGCGTAGCTCCACCCGGTCGTACTTTTCACCGTTTACCAGGACGCCGTTTTGGCTGCCCATGTCAACGATTGTGTAACGATTGTCGTCCCGGATGATCTTTGCGTGGTGCCGTGAAATGGACTGGTGATCGACCACGATGCTATTTTCAGGCCAGCGGCCTACTACGCTGGCTTCAGATTCGAGGCTGAATTCAACGCCCCTGGAAGGCTCGGTTACCATGACGAGACGGGCTGCCGGTTTGTGTGCCGACGCAGGTTGATATTCATCTACCAGGTCTGGTTTTTGTTCGGGTGCACCGGCTTCAACTGGTTCCGCCGCTGTTGCAGGCGCGGGAGCTTGCGCGGCCGACGCATTCAGGCCGGCGGGCAATTTCTCTTTTACCGTTTCAACCGAATCCTCCGCCCGGGCCGCTGCTTCTTGTTCCGCTATATTGGCCTCCACCTCCTCCTTTTCCATCGGAATCGTCTTCATTTCTTCAAACGGATCGGTTGCAGCGGCCTGCCGGCTGTCGACCTTGAGCGCAAGGACATAATCTCCGATTTGAATGCGATCCCCTTCTTTTACCTGCACGGGTTCTTTGACGGGGGTCCCGTTCAGGGTTATCCCGTTGTAGCTTCCGAGATCCTCGAGCAGAATCACCCCATTGTTTTTCACAAGCTTGGCATGACGGCGGGACACGTTTCTCTCGGTGAGACGGATCGTGTTCCCTTCTTTACGCCCGATGGTTATCTCGTCCCTTATAAGGGGAACGATTGTGGTTTTTCCTTCGTCGTCCTCTATAATTAGCTTGTTCATGATAAGCTGCACGTATCCTTTTGTTTGCTGCCGAAGCCAGTTTATTGTAGACACCCATTATGGGTCAAGAGATTTGACAAATCAACAGGACCATGGCTTGGGTGCCGGACCGTACGTTTTTTGCTCCGCTGAATAAACTTGTATTATTTCCTCCGTGAAATCAATTATATTTATGAGATCAAATAAATCTACATTTTTCCTTGACCTCTTCAGGCTTTTATTTATTTACTGTACGGCCGGTAAAGATGGGGGTCCGTCATGAAACAAGCGGGCCGGAATTTTTGCCGTGACGACGGAGCATCGTTGGTTAACAGGAAATCCGTTCCTGTGTAGGTTCGGGTTGAATCTGTTTTTTTGCAGGGTCTCATGAAGGGGCCCGAATAATCATGCTCGCATGGATAAGCGTTCTTTGTGAGTGTGTAAGCGACGACAGTAATCAAGGAGTCAGGTATGTATGCCGTGGTAGAGACAGGCAGCAAGCAATACCGGGTGGTCGTAGGTGAGGCGGTGGATGTGGATCGGTTGGCCGGAGCCGAGGGCGAAACGGTTTCGCTGGACAAGGTGTTGATGATAGCGGACGAAGACAAGATCCAGGTAGGCGCGCCGTACGTGGCGGGTGCCAAAGTCGACGCTGAAATCGTCAAGCAGGGCCGGGGACCTAAACTGGTGGTGTTTAAGATGAAGAGGCGGAAGAAGATGCGGAAAAAGGCGGGGCACCGGCAGGATTTCACCAGGCTGAAGGTGACCGGAATCACGGTTTGAAAATTCGGCCTCCCTTTGGGCGGATGAATGAAGATCGGGAAAAGATCCCGGGATCTCAAGGAGATGCAAAATGGCACATAAAAAAGGACAAGGAAGTTCCCGGAACGGGCGTGACTCCAATGCGCAAAGGCGCGGGATAAAAAGATACGCCGGCGAGAGGGTTGTTTCAGGCAACATATTGGTGAGACAACTCGGAACTAAGATTCATCCCGGTGAAAATGTGGGGATGGGAAAAGATTATACGATCTTTTCAAAGATAGAGGGAGTTGTCCATTACGGGCCGGGATGTGGAAGGCGGATGCGTGTATCCGTTTTGCCCGGGTGACTTCCGTTTTACGGGTTGCGCTTGCAGTCCTGAAACACTTCAAGTGAATTTTTCTGAAAAATACCGATCTTTGTGGTGACGGGAATTCCAGGATCCGCTTCTTTTCGATCTTTCCTTGCGACAAATGAAACACATTGAAAATGTTTGAAAGAGAGCCGGAATGACGCGATAACTTCCGGGCGGGTTTGCTCCATCAACCGGAGGATCTCATTGAAATTCATTGACGAGGCAGTAATAGAAGTGGCCGCTGGAGATGGGGGAGACGGGTGTTGTGCGTTTCGCAGAGAGGCTCACGTTCCGCGGGGGGGGCCTTCGGGAGGAGACGGAGGCAACGGCGGTTCAGTCATTTTCCGGGCTGATTCTCAAATGGACACTTTGTTGGATCACACGTATCGAAGACGTTATAGCGCCGGGAGGGGAGCGCACGGCAGCGGCCGCAACCGAGACGGCGCAGCGGGCCGGGATCTGGTTGTTCCGGTGCCTGTCGGCACGCAGATTTTTGATGGAGTAACGGGGGACCTGATAGCGGATCTTGTCGACGCGGATATGCAGGTGGTCGCAGCCCGCGGAGGAAGAGGCGGTTTCGGCAATGCACGTTTCGCGACCTCTACGAATCGGGCGCCCAGAAGGTCCGATCCTGGAATGCCGGGTGAAAAGCGCACAATCAGGCTCGAGTTGAAACTCATTGCGGACGCGGGACTTGTGGGGTTGCCCAACACCGGAAAATCAACCTTTCTATCCGTGATTTCCAGGGCGACTCCGAAAGTGGCGGACTACCCCTTTACAACTTTGAGGCCACATTTGGGCATAGCGGATCTCGGTGATTCCCGCGCTCTCGTGGTGGCGGATGTTCCCGGGTTGATAGAAGGCGCTTCCCAGGGGCGGGGGTTGGGCGTTCGTTTTTTGAAACACCTTGAAAGAACACGGGTTTTGGTGCATTTTGTCACGGTTTTTCCTGAAAAGGGTGGAGATCCCATAGAGGACTGGAGAGCTATCCGGAAAGAGATTCAGAGTTATCCGGGAAAAATTTCCGAAAAGCCCGAGTTGGTTGTTTTGACGAAAACCGACTTGCCGTTTGTAAAGGATGCTTTCGAAGACTTGAAAGATAGGTTTTTGGCCGAGGGAAGAGTTCTTCATCCCATGTCGGCTGTGGCTGGAAAGGGAGTGAAGAAAGTATTGGAAAATGCATACAAGATACTTTTGAAAGACTGAACGCGCGTGTTGTTACCTGTGGCTTGACCAAGGTGGTGGAATGAGCTACTTATATGAAGGTTTCATTTGCATGTACCGAGTTTGATAAATTGAAGAATGTTTTATTAAGCCCTGAACCCGATATTGCTTTCGGGACTATGTGGCAAAAACAAAGACAACCTCGAGCTTGGAGACTTCGGCGAGGATGATTCAGAAAACCGGTGGGGCGCGGGCGGGAAAGGGATAGTCAGCCTGAAAAACAACTGAATCGGAATGAAACAAAGTCGCCGGGGCCGAAAAGGGGGATATCGTGATGAAAAAAAAGTTTTTTGGTGGTTTCTGTAAACTGGTTGTTGTTGTCCTGGTCGTTGGGTGGAGCCATGGGCATGCATCGGCCGAGCCTCCTGAGTCCGGTCCTGAAGAGGAATCTTTTCATGGAAAGGAGGAACCTGTCGGTGTGCCGGAGGTGACGGCAACCGCGCAGGAAGCCCCTGATGAAGAGGATGAAAAAGCAGAAGCGAAGGAGGATGAAAGAAGTCCTCAGACGTATGTCATGCGGTTGCGCTCTCTTTCCGAAAATATTTCCTCGCTCAAAGAGAGGGTTTCCCAGACGAAGTATCGCCTGAGCTTGCTAAAAGAGGCGGTGCTTCATGGAACGATCGCGGGAGCGCAGTTGCAGGTCATCCAGGAGCACAGGATGGGGAGTTCATTCCGCCTCACGAGTATCCGATACGCCTTGGATGGAAAGGGCATTTTCGGCAGAGAGGGGTTGGAAGACGTGAGGCGGTCGGACCTCAAGGAAATGCCGATTTTTACCGGTCCTGTTCCTCCGGGACCCCACGTTTTGACGGTTGAACTCAAGTGGCGCGGACATGGCCACGGAGTTTTTTCCTATCTCAGGGGCTACGAGTTCCGTGTTTTGTCCAGTCATTCGTTCAGGGCGACCGAGGGCACCGAGACGATTATAAGGGTAAGGGCGTATGAAAAAGGCAACATATCGACTCCGCTCAAAGACAGACCGGCGATCAGGTTCATTCAACAGACCCGTGTTGTGCAACCTCAGCGCAAGGTCGAAGGAGAAGAAGGTAAGGGTGGGGAATAAAGCTCGGTCCGTAGAAATGGGTCCGGACATGGGATTAGACAATGAAATATAAAAAAACACGTACTGATTCCGAGATTTGCAACAAGATACCCGCCGGGCGGGGACGATGTTCGGGATCCTGGAAAAGTGTTGCGGGAGTTCTGTTTCTCACAGTGATGTTAGG
The DNA here is from genome assembly GCA_007131745.1 of Myxococcales bacterium. The sequence goes on along the minus strand of SLPX01000270.1, from coordinate 27,530 downwards.
AGTGAGCGGCGTTTCCGACGCAAAGGGTCTTGGAGCGCTGGAGCGGGAAGTGGCCGTTTTGCAAGAACTCCTGGAACACCACCTGAGGACATTGGAGGCGCCCAGGGAACACAGCCCTCGTTCACTCATGAAAAGGTTTCTTGACGGTCTGGTCCTTTACGAAATGAAAGACTATGGCCAAGCTTCGGTCATTTTCATGGATCTCATCAATAATCATGGAAAATCCCGTGCCGCTCAGCAGGCCCGTTTTTACCTGGCTGATTGTTTCTATAAGCGCAGGGAATATCGTTCCGCGATCCAGCATTATGAAAAGGTGGTGGAACGCGGTTCCCGCGATGAGCATTACCAACAATCGTTGCAACGGCTCCTTGAGCTTTCATTTCGAATGGACGATCACAGCGGTGTTTACCAAATTGTAGAGAGAATAGAGAAAATTCCCCGTGGGCAGAGAGATCCCGGGATGGAATATGCTTTGGGTAAATATTTCTATTTCAGGGGGCTTTTGGATCGGGCGATGCAAGTGTTTGCAGCCATTCCCTTGTCCAGCGAGTATGGAAACCAGGCCAGGTATTTTACGGGGGTGATAAACGTAAAAAACGGCAGGTTGAAAGAAGCCTTGAGGATTTTTGATGAAGGTGTGAGGCGGATGGACGGTCTCGAGACAAAGGAGAAACCTTTAAGGGGAAAGGACAGGGAAATCAGGGATATGTTCATCATGGCACTGGCTCGTCTTTATTATCACAATGACGATCCGGACAATGCCATAAAATATTACAGCAGGATTTCCAGGAGATCAGAGCAGTTCGAGCACGCTCTGTATGAGCTTGCCTGGGCTTACCTAAAAGCTTGGGAGTTTTATCGTGCAATTAAGAGCCTGGAACTTTTGGCCCTGGCCGCTCCGGATTCCAGGTACGTGGCGGAAAGCAAGATCTTGGTGGGCAACCTGCATATACTGGCCAGGCGGTTTGATTATGCCAGGAAGATGTTTTCCGAGACAGCGGAAGAAAACAGGCCGGTGTACCAAGCGCTTCGCCGGCTTCACGGCGAGCACTGGTCGACCGACAATTTTTTGGAAATGCTTGCAGGAACAGGGGAAAAGGCGCTTGACTCTGAAATAGCTTTGCCCGGACGCATGATGGATTTGATAAAGAGCAGGCCACGGATACGCAAGGCATTGGAATCCATGCAGGACATGAAGGATTTGCGGTCGGAAATCGATCACACCGAGAGAATGATAGAGCGTATCGAACGCAGAATAGGCGATTCAGGAAGCATATCGGCTTTTCCGGAACTGGCCGGCGCCCGCGCAAGAGCCAACGAAGTAGAAACAAGACTTGCAGGCCTGAGCGCGAGAATAGCGGCAAAACTCGGAAGAGCGGTCCGGTCGGACATCAATCCACAAGAACTGGCCGATTGGAATCGGCTGGAAAAAGAACGAAGCCGGCTCAAGAAGATCATAGACGAGATGCCTTCCTCGACCGAAGACTTCGAACAGCGCGTGCGCAGGGTACGAAAGCTCTTTGATGTGCGTGAAAGAGATCTTCACAAGCTCACCGTGACGATTCAGGGACTCCAGGCCCAGTTGGTGGCAATAGAGACCTACTATTCTTCGACTGAAATCAAGCAAAAGCTGGATCCCGCGGTGGTCAACAAAATGATAACTGAGATTAAAGAAGAAATAGCGGCGCTCCAGAAAAAGGAACGTTCAATAAGCGCGGCGATCGAAGACGGCCGCAACTCGGCGGGAATGGATGAAGAGACGCTGGAGCACGAGCGAAAGGTGAGGGAAAGATATAATGATATCTTGATGCGCCAGAAAAGAATAGTCGACGCGGTCAAGGAGAGAATGGGAGGTGACGGGCGGAGGAGCGTGGAAAGAATCGAGGTTGTGCTGCAAAGGGCGGAAGCGGTCAGAAATGATTTGAAAAAATACAATGAAAGGATTGACGGGCGATTGGCCCAAGAAGTGGGACGAACCCGTAGAATTCTCGCCGAGGAAAAAGAAAACGTAAGACATTATCGTGAAATACTTCAGGAACAGGAACCCAAGACGCGATCTGTCGCGGCCGGTGTGACACGGGAGACTATGAATGAAATATCCAAGGATCTGTACGATCTTTTGATAAAGGCGGATTTGGGCTTGTTGGATGTGGCATGGGCCGTAAAAGACGATCAGTCATCCCGGTGGGCCGAGTTCACGATAGAGCAGACAAAGAAATTGCAAGCTCTTGAAAAGCGATTTGAGGAGGTCAGGGGGCGATGAAGTTCAGAAAAACCGGGGATAGTTTATTCAAGAAAAAGAGGCGGGGCCTCCGGTCGGCGGTTTTGACAATGGTCGTGTTGCTTGCTGCAGGTCTGACTTGGCCGCATACCGAGGCCACCGGCCAAATCCTGCCGGGAATGCGTGAGGAGCCATACACGGAAGAAGAGATCCGGGAGATAAAAAAACTGGATCATTTCGAGAGGATTTATCGTTGGGGAACATCTATTTATAAGAACATCACCGAACAGGTGATTGAAAGGACTTATCTTAACGAGCGAGCGAAAGTACTGGAGGGGATGGAGGACAACATTACTGAATCCCGGAAAAACACCGAGGCGAGACGGATGGAAGCGATCCACGAGTTCGAGGCGTGGATCAAGAGATATCCGGATGACCGAAAGTGGACCCCGGGCGTCCTTTATCGTTTGGCCGAACTCTATTACGAAAAAGCCACCGTTGATTTTCAGTATGCACAAGTGAACTACCAGGAGGCGGTTACAAAGATTCGAAAACGATCCATGGAGTTGGGGAGAGATCTGCCTGAACCTCCTGAACCGCAGATTGATTATTCCGTTTCCATCAATCTATATCGACGTTTGATAAGGGAATTTCCGGATTACGAAAACATTGATGTCGTGCACTATCTGCTCGGCTATTGCCTGCGCGAGATGGCGAAACAGGCTGAACAGTTCATTCCTTTCGAGGAAGACGCGGACGCGGACGACAAGGCGGAAGCCGAAGCTGTTCTTTTAGCAGAGAAATCCAGCCAGGCTTTCCTCGCGCTGGTGTGTTCCAACCGGTACAATGCGCTGGATCCTTTCCAGCCGCCGACGGCTCCGGCTTCGGTTCTCGGCGAGGGAGGCGGAGACGCTTGGACTTTGGCCGTGGAAGAATTCGATCCCTACGATGGGTGCAAGCCGATCGTGGATTTGAAAAGGTTCAGGGGGGAGGATCGCAGAAGACGCGTGGATCTTCTTTCCCAGGCGTGGTTCCTTTTGGGAGAACAACATTTCGAGGCCAATCCCATCGTGCAGTTGGACGAAGAGGAAATGGAGCAACTGAGGCAGGAGTTTCAAAAGCACAGGGATCCTGATCGCTATCGAAACGACTATCAGCAAAGACTCGCCGAAAAGAAAGAGGAACGCATCAAGATCCATAATTACCACGCTATTTCCGCGTATTCCCGGATCATTGATATGTTTTCCGAAGCGCGCGAAGTGTCGGACGCTCTCTATAAGAGGGCTTGGACTTATTTCCGGGTCAGCATGTACCGCAAGGCCCTGGATGAGTTCGACAACCTGTTGGCCAACACCGACGATGTATCGCTTCGGGAGAACGCTGTTCGATATGTTGCTCTTTGCGCCTACTACCAGCGGATCGAACCGGACAGGTTCAATTTCCTGAGGGAACATTACGCCAAAAAGGGATGGCTCACCGATGAAGCGGTGGAAAAATACCCTCACGTGCCCTATGCTTTCGAAGAACTGGCGAAGATCTTTTTTGAAGACGCTGCTCCGCCGGCGAGTCTTCCAGGGGAAAGGAATTACCGGGCAACGGATCTCTTGGCGGCTCTCGAAGTTTATAACTGGATTCTCGAAAAAGGCGGGTTCGAGACCAAGTCCCCCCGACCTTCGGCCGGAAGCTGGAAATACTTCAAAAACAAGGCTGTTGTTCAAAGGGCGGTGGTCGACATCCTGTTTCTCCTATCGATAAACAACGAGGTGATGCAGGATTGGCCGAGAGACATATATCACCAGGAGCGCCGCGCTGCTTTCAACAGGTTTTCCTCGTTTGACCACAGTCCTTACAAGGAATTTGCAGCGCGCTATGAAGAGCTTTATGGGTCCGATCCCAGGATAAAGGATGCTTTGTCGAGTATTCGGGAAACCAGCTTGATTGAAATCGCCAATGAGCATTACCTGGTGGGCCGCGCTGAGTGGGACGCAAAAGAGGCCGAGATAGGTCAAGCCATCAGCGCGATAGCGGAGGTCATCGGCAGGATGGTCGAAGCCAAGGAGGCGGGGCTGGAGGGTACTGATGAATACAAGGCGTTGGAGGAAGAACTCAGGGAAAAACGCGCTGAGTTGACGACAATGTCGGAGGGTTACCGGCAGCATTTCGACGCGGCGATCAAGGCGTATGACGCATTGATTGAACATCCTGAGTTTGAAAATACTTTGTCTGCATACAGGGCGCTTTATTTCCGGGCCGACAGCTTCTTTTATTCCCATCGTTACCGGGATGCCGCAAGGGCTTACGAGCAGGTGGTTGAGTCACAGATCAGTGGACGCTACCGCTTGCAGGCTCTGCGAGGGAGAGTGGAGAGCTATGAACTGAATTGGCAGTTGAACGTGGTTCCACCGCCTGCTCCCAATCCCGCTGTTACACAGCAGATCACCGCGGTTCCGATTCCAAAACCTGTTTTGGATTGGCACAGGGCCATGGAGGACCTGATCGAGGCGGATGAAAAGAAAGCCATGGAAGCTCCCTACAGGTTTGCCATAGCTTACACTTATTACCGCTACGGACACGCGGACAAAGCTCGGGAGATGTTTTGGAGTTTTTTGAAAAATTATTGTGACACGCCGCAGGCGTTCTATGCAAGCCAGGCGCTGTTGGGCATGGCTCTGATAGATAACAACGCCAAGGGCGCCACCTTGGCATCTCTAAAAGAGCTGGACAACGAGCGGAGAAGAATCGCCACGGCCAGGTGTGGTACCCAGGTCACTTTTCCTCCCAAGACACCTCAAAAACAGATGGATGAATATGCCGCTCAGGTGAAAGACTTCTACCAAAGGATGCTGGGTCTCGCCGCGGACATCAGGCTGAACAGGGCCGACGCTCTGTACAAATCGGCCGCCGAGGCGAAGGGATCAGAGCAGGAAAAGAGATATTTGCAAGCGGCAGCTGAACTCGAACAAATTGCCCGGCAGAATCCGGATTCCCCTCGGGCGGCGGTTTCATTGTATTATGCGGCCGAAGGTTATGAACAGACTGGGCGCTTCCGGAGAGCCAAGGCCCTATATGAAGAGATCGTGACCAACCCTGCTTATCGCAAGCAGATACAAGCCATCGAAGAAGAGGAGTGCGTAACCGTACGCGGCAAAAGGCAGTGCAAGACGGTAAAGAAAAACAGGCTCGGCACGGTCGTCAATTTTCTCGCCAGGGCCGCCTGGCGGGCTATGGAATTCAGGGAGGCGAAAAAATACTACAGCGATCTGGCGGAGGGAAGAGTGGGTGTAGATGACCCGGCGATTCGGGTCTATTCCTACTATTGGTACGCTCGGTTGTTGCGGATTTTTGATCAACCAAGGAAAGCCATAGAATATTTTATGAAATATCACAGGGAGATCGGAAGAGTCATTACATCCCTGAAAAAAAGGGCCGCCGAGGCCTCCGAGCCCGAGGAACGGGCTTCTCTCCAGGAGCAGCTTCGGGAGGCGCAGAATTTCCGCAGCGAGGTGCATTTTCAGATCGGCGACATTTACATGAGGCTCAATGACCTGAGAGGTATGACCGAAAGCTATGAAAATTACATCTCCCAGGTTTCCAAGGGACTTGCAGCCAAGGCGCCGTCTTCGGAGGATTTCTACCGAAAGAACCCGGACGACAGGACGGCCGCTATGCAGATGATGCAGGCGCTTCATAGGTTGGCCCAGGTCAACAGGGAACGTCGCCGCGAGCGTAACGCCCTGGAGTATGAAAAAAGAATTCTTACATATTTTGACAGGTTCAATATGCCGAGAGGTGAAAACGTCGCGGCTGAATACGCTGGGGAAATCGCTTTCCGCAGGATCGAGGAACAGTATCGAAACTTTATCAAGCGCAGGCTTACCCTTAAAAAGATTCCGCTTAAGACGCCGTTCAGCCAAAAGCCCCAGTTGGTGACCCAGATGATGTGCGAACTGATGGGCTGGGGCCAGGATGGACGCGGCAAGAGGTGCGAGGGCAGGGCCATGCCCATGATTTTGTCGGTCATGAATCCTTATATAGACGAGGTGAACGAAATCACGAAAGGTTTCATGGATGATGTGGGGCTCAAGTATCTGCATCCGAGATGGGTGCTGGCCGTCCGGGCTCGCATAGGCCAAGTGTATGCCAAGGCAACCAATGACCTGGAGACTTTTCCTCTTCCACCCGAAGTTGAAAGGTTTTGGAGAATTTTGTGGCCGTTCATGCAGAAGTACAAAGTGTATCCGAACTTGAAAGAGATTTTCGAAAACCTCATGGCCCAGTACGGCCTGGACATTGACGACGAATTCACGGACATGGACATGGTCCTTGAGGCCTACAAGGACAGAACCTATGAACCGATAAGAAACAATGCAGCCGCGATGCGAAGAGAGGCCGCCAGGAATTACATTTTGGGTCTTCAACTGGCCCGCTCGGAGGGGATTTCGAATGAATGGACCGAAATAATGAGAAAGGGGCTGGCTGATCTCATGCCGGATCGATATCCCTACATAAACGATGCGAAAGTGGCCGGAAAATAACGGGGAAGGTGTAAAGCAGGATGGAAAACATGAGAGAGAAAACAGATTCAAGAAGCCACCGCCCGCGGAAAAGGTTTATGGTGCAAATTGGGTGTGCGGGAGTGTTGGCGTTTTTGATTGTAGTTTCCTCGGCGTGTTCCGGAAAAAAGAAGAAAACCACCCCTCAAGCGGGTGCGGAACAGGCTGATACTCAAAAGAGACAGGCCGGCCTGCCATCCGGGGCCGAGGGACCGACCGCGGCTGAAAAACAAGTTTTTCCTGAAGGGGTCGATGCCGAGCCGGGATTGGAAGGGGAGGTTGCTCCGGATAGTGCGGATCAAGTAAAAGATCCTTCTCCCGTGGAAGTGGGCGAAAAGGTCCGTATAGACACCGGGGAAGAAAAACCGGTTTCAGCCGAGCCGGTCCGGGATCCCAAGGAAGCCATCAGGAAAAACTTGAAAGAAGCTCAGGCGGCATTGAGAAAAGGAAACAACGACAGAGCGGTGGAACTTGCAAGAGCGGTTCTGGTGCTGGATGAGCGAAACGCTGACGCCATGGTTGTCACGGCGACCGCGTACATGAGAAAAAAACAGCTGGAATTGGCCCGCGCTGTGCTGGGTTTTTTGGCCTCAGTAGATTCCGAGAACGCGGACGGTTATCATCTTGCAGCGCAACTTGCGCTTAAAGACGGGGAAATGCACAGGGCCAGGCTTTTCTTCGAGAGAGCGGTGGAACGAAATCCAAGACTCGGAGACGCTTGGAGCAGGTTGTGCACCTGGTATGTTCAGGGAAAAAACTGGAGGGAATCGGATCCCGAAAAGAAAGGCAAGGATGCCATGACCGCATGCTCCAGGGCAGTGGAGTTGAGGTCGTCAAGCTATCGGGATCGGCTCAACCTTGGAAACGTTTACAGGGGGATTGGAAACCTTTGCAGGCCTTCCGGAATGGAGAGATGCGAGGAGCAGCAGGCGCAATGCATCCGGGCGAATCCTCAAAACACCGGGCCGTGCGAGGAAGCTTTTCAGAAATGCAGCGAACGGATTCCCGGAGGTTGCAGATCCGTGGAAGCGAAGAATTTCCAGATGGCTAGAGATGCCTACACAAGGGCTAATGGTCTTTTCCAGGAAGCGCTCCGGAAATCCGGAAAACGAGCGTCTCCTTATCCAGCGGCGATTTACAATCTGGGCGTGTTGTACCTGGATGCGCCTGAGTTTCCCGGGGAAACGGGTATCTCCCGGCTGAATAAGGCCAAGGCATATTTGAACCAGTACTTGCAGGTTGCCGACCCCCGTGCGGCCCGTGAAGAGAGGAAGGCCGTGATGGCATTGATAGCGAGGGCGGATAACCTTATTATGGTGGAAAAGGCCAGGGAGGAGGCTCGTAGGGCGCAGGAGGAAGCCGAAAAGGCTCAGTAGGAGGTGTCAAGGAATGCATGTTTTTAGAAAAAATGGAAAAGCCGGATTGGCCCGAACTTTTGCGATTGGAATTATCGCTGCGGTGATCTGGGTGTTTTTGGTCGCGGTTTTGCCCCAGGAAGCGGATGGACAAGCGAAGAAAAGAAAACACGAGCCCGGCTCCGAGATCAAAAAAAGTCGGGATGGATCTCTTTTTATCCTGGAAGATATTGAGATCGAGGGAAAAATATACAAGCCTGAGGCCTTTCATGTTATAAGCAGAAAGGATCTGAGCCTTGAGTGGGACGTGGAAGACCCGCGTTTTAGAAGGTCTTTCCTGGACAGGGTTATAGCATCTGTTGAATCGGAGGCATTTTAGCGGAGGGCTTGAAAAAAATCCTTCCGTTTAAACAATAAAGATTGCAGCATATACCCGATTCGGATATTATGCCCCCCAATAGTTGGTCTTTGATTTGTTTGTAACAAGCTTTTTTAGGATCAAAGACCTTACTGAAATAAGTTTTTATACCTGTTGTTAGATCTTGTTACTTGAAGAACTTGCTGTTAAACATGGGAGAGCTTGGTTTTTGTGTGGAGATGTTTTTGAAGGGTTGGAAAAAACAGAACTTCAAAGAAGAGATAGATATTTGTAGGAACTGTAAGTTTTGAACGGGGACATGCCTCGTAGTTTTTGATGAAAAGGTATGTTCCACCCCGCGGGCGGCTTTGCCGCCGGTTGGGACTAGACACCCCGGGTTGAAAAAACCCCAGGGGAATGGAGGAAACGAAGCTATGGGTGACCTTGCAAAGGCATTCACGGAGGGCGGAATCTTTATGTACGTCATCTTGTTGGTCTCGGTTGCTGGTCTGGCGGTCATCATTGAGAGGTTTATATTCCTCTTCTTCCGCTACAACATAAATGCGTCTGCATTTATGGCTCAGATCACGAAGCTGGTGATGGCGAACAATATCGACCGCGCAATCAAGCTGTGCAACGCTGCACCTTCCGCCGCGTTGCCCCGAGTAATCAAGGCCGGATTGACAAGGGCAAACAAGGGAGAAGTCGAGATCTCCAATGCTATTGAAGAGGCGTCGCTTGAAGTGATTCCTCTTGTGCAGAAGAGAACGCCGACACTTCTTGCCATTGCCAACGTGGCCACGCTGCTGGGACTGCTCGGAACGGTTATCGGTATGATCCAGGCGTTCGGCGCTCTGGGCGGCGCTTCACCGGAAGAGCGAGCCGTCTTGTTGTCGCAAGGTATTGCGGTGGCCATGAACACTACGGCGTTCGGGCTGATCGTAGCAGTGCCCTGCATGATCGCTCACATCTTCCTTTCCAACATGACCTCGAAGATCATCAATGAGATTGATGAATATTCGGTCAAGCTGGAAAACCTGTTGGGAGCTCGTGCGAGAGCCGGTGGTGCTGCTCCTAGGTAATGATTTTTTTCAGAACCTTTCCGCCGGTCGGTTGTCTGTTAAAAATACGGACGCCGGATCAAAGCCGGCGGCTATAGGCTCAAGGAGTAGTAGACCATGCGTAAAAAACGCGAACCGGTGGATGTGGGCGACCTTAACCTGATTCCTTTGATGAATCTGGTTTGTCTGCTCATTCCATTCCTGCTTTTGAGTGCACAGTTCATTCAGATCGGGATCATTCTCGTTCAGACACCAAGGTTGAGAAGTCAGAGTTCCGCGGATGATCAGGAGCGTACGGAGGCTCTGGATTTGACGGTTGTAATGACCGGCAGAGGCTATTACATCAAGTCAAGGTTCGGAAGCGAGTGCCCCCCGGGAAAGGGCGAAGTGGAGGAAAACCTTTGTTTCCGTAACAAGGAAGATGGCAAGTTCACGACAGAAATCGTGGAAGAGCTTCAGAACCACATGTGGTACCTGTTTGCCAAGAAGTACGAGGCTTCTCATTACTACGAGAATCCGAGGGTCGATAGGCATACAATTACTTTGACGCCGCAGTTCGACGTTAAGTACGAAGATGTGATTCGAACTCTGGATGCTCTGAGAGAAATTCCGACAAGGGCAACCGATCCCAAGCCTCCTTCGGTTCCTCCGGGCGGATGCAGAATGGAATTCGACCGTGGAGCCGGCTCCTGGTTTGTAACCGGGGGAGCAAAGGGTGATGCAGCCGAGCAGGCTTGCATGTATCATTTGGTGACACTCGCCATCGGAGCGACTTGATTTTTGCACGATGAGCGAATGTCGCGGCCAAGGTACACCCGCTGCCGGTTGTCATAAAAGGAAAGCCTCGGTGGTTCGATTAGACGGCGGATTTCCCGCTGTACAAGAGGGCTGCCGCTGCCCGGTTGGTGTCCACGGCTTGATGGCTGTGGAGCTGAATGCTCTGCGTCTAAGGGCAGTGAAGCAAAGATAGCGTGAAATCCTCCCGGTTTTTTTCTTAACCGGGGGTGACGGCGGCGGTTGATTTTGGTAATATGTGGTCGGTCGGCCCGATGGTCGGCGTGTCAGGTTAGGTGTGTAGTTTTTGATCCGTTGTTGTAAACCGCTTGGTTGTACTGCAGCGGGAAAACGTTCAAAAGACCGGAGAGACCAGAATGGCAAACGGCAAACTTTCATCCACTGATTACTGGTTGGCGAAGAAGAAATTCAAGAAGAAAGAAAAAATTGCGGAAAGGCGTCGCGTCAAGAAGATGCCCCTTCTTATCAACTCTTTGATGGATGCACTGGTCATCATCTTGTGCTTTCTTCTGAAAAGCTACGGAGACAACCCGGTAAACATCACTCAAAGAGAAGGCGAGATGACTTTGCCCCAGTCGGAGTCCACGTCGAACATGGCCGACGCGATCGATATCCACGTTGGAGCATCGGCCATATTGGTTAGGGGAGACGCTGTTGTAAACGTCAGAAACGGCAAAGTCGACGAAAACGTCAAGCGAGATGGAGCTGACGGGTTTTTTATAACGCCCCTGTACAACAGGCTCAAGGAAGAAGCGAAAATGCTGAAGACAAGAAGTCAGCAGGCAGGAATAAACTTTACGGGCGATGCCTTGGTTGCAGTCCATAATGATATTCCATATAGGCTTCTTTCCGAAGTTTTGTACACCGCGAACCAGGCGGAGTTCAAAACTTACAGTTTTGCAATAGTTAAGACCCGAGAATAGGGGGCGCAAAACGGGGGGAGGTCCCCAATGACGAAAGCGAACGCTGCAAGAACCGCACAGACACCGGGCGCAAAAAAGCCTCAACCGGTGGAGAGGCCCAAGATCCTCAGAATAGGCATTGTGCAAGGGGGGCGGATCATAGAGGAGAAGCTCATCCGTGAGCGGGGGGATGTGTCAATCGGGCAAGCTGCCAGAAACACATTCATAGTGCCCTCCGGCTATCTTCCCGCGCATTTCAATCTGCTTCAGGTGGATGGTGACACCTACAGTTTGAAATTTGTTGAAGGGATGGACGGGCGAATCGGGGTAAGCGGTGCAGTAAAGACATTGATGCAGTTGAAACAGGCGGGGGTCGCGAAAAAGAGGGGAGATTTCTGGTATCTGAAGCTGGATGCTTCAGCGCGCGGAAAACTCACAGTGGGAGACGTGACGGTTCTATTTCAGTTTGTGAAGGCGCCCGTTATAAGGCCCAAATCTCGCTTGCCCTCGTTTATACGAGGAGGGCTTTTTGGAGAATGGGACTGGACTTTCGGTTCGATAATGAGCGGAACTTTCGCAGCGCACCTTGCGCTTGCCATAATGTTTTTGGTAGTGGATAAACCCGATCACATAGGCGGTGGACGATTTGACAGGGTGGTCAGGGTTGAAGTTCAGAGGCAGGTTCAAGAAGCCAGGGAAAGAAGAAAGGCTGATGATGACGGCGGCGCGGGCGCGGGCGAACAAGCCGCGACCGAAGAGGGCGGAGATGAAGAAGAACAGGTAGCTGAAAAACAAAAGGCAAAAAAAGCCGGACCAGCGGAAGACAGCGGAGAAGAACGGGCGGATCCGAGTAAACCGAAAAGACTGGATGCCGAGACCGAGGATGCTCTCGTAAGGGGGCTTACGATGGCGGGAATCAACGCGGACGATGAAAGAGCCGCTTTCAGAACGGCTTCTGTTCTTACTCCTACCGAAGGCGATGGTTCCGGACCGATAGCGCAAAGCGGTGGCGACAGTCTCGCCAGGGGCATGGAAAACGCTGCTCTGGACAGGGATGCCGAAAGGTTCGGATCAGCGGGCGGAGACGGCGGGGGTGGGCCGGGCGCGGCTACCAGGGGTACAGGGGGCAGTCGTATCAAGGGTACCGGCAAAGGTGTTGGAAAGGGTATATCAGGGCCGTCCGCGGATGTAACCGAGTCCAAACCCAAGATAAAGAAGCCCTCCGGGCCGAAGCCGAAAACATCCGCCCAGATTCCCAGCCTGGGAGGCGAAGTGCCGAGTTCACTTGCCGGAAAAATCAGAAATGCTTTACGTTCAAGAGTTCATGGACTCAGGAGAATATATGATTCTCATCTCCAGACCAGCAGGTTCAAATGTTCATTGAACATAAGCTTTATTATCAATAAGAACGGGCGTTTGAGCAATGTCAACGTGGCCGGCGGATGCCCGGGATCCTTTACGACCGCGGTCAGAAACAATATCAACTCATGGCGGCTTCCTCAAGGCGCTCAGGGTTTTCAAAAATTCTCCGTGAATTTTTCCTACTAGTTTATTTGGTGAGCTTATGCCGTTCAGGTCGCCCGACCGCGCCGGGAACATCTGTATTTTAGGCGCCGGGGGATCTCTCGGACGTGAACTTGCGAATGTTTTCGGTGCCGACAATGAGTCGACCCGGTCTTTGAATGACAACGGGTTTGTCGCCGCCCCTCCACTGTCCAATAAAAAGCTCAAAATTGAAGTGCACGGTTTTTCCAGGTTGGAATGTGACATAACCCAAAGGGACAAGGTGCGGGAAATACTTGATCGTTTCAGGCCCGCTGTTTTGATAAATTGCGCGGCCTATACCGACGTGGACGGAGCGGAAAGAAATCCGGAAACCGCGATGGAAGTCAATGGAACGGCAGTGGGTACGATTGCAACGGAAGCCCATCGGGTAGGCGCTGGTTTGATACATTTTTCCACGGATTTTGTTTATGAACGGGTATGCGAAAATATTCCCGAATCCGGGTTCGATGAACTTGTTGAACCCGATCCGCTTCCCATGGGACGGTATGCCGCGTCCAAGCTTCAAGGAGAAAAGCTCGCCCTGGCGAACAATCCCGGCAAGACGCTTGTGCTTAGAACCGGCAACCTGTACGGAAGGCACGGTGTGAATTTCGCTTCATTACTACCCACCCGCCTCGAAAGGCCGGATTTGGTCTTGGACGACACCCGCGTTATGACGCCAACATGGACCGGGAGCCTGGCTCTTCAGACAGCCTTGCTGGTAGAGCGAAACCCGGATGGTGGGATCTATCATGTGACGTGCGGCGGAAGCTGTGTGTGGGCGGATTTCGGAGCGGAAATTTGTCGCTTGCTCAACATGCAAACGCGATATCGAACCGGCGGACTTGATAAGCTTTCCGCTCCCAGGCCTGAATTTCACGTTTTGAAGAACCGACGTCTCCAAGAGTTGAACATGGATATCATGCCACATTGGAAGGCGGCCCTGGCCCAAAGCCTGGGTGTGTGATACTTGTCGGAAAAGGGTTTTTTCAAGATGGTTGTGCAATTGATGAGGAAGGTGTCATGAAAGGGATAATTCTGGCCGGAGGCAGCGGATCGCGCCTCTATCCTCTCACGAAAGTGACGAACAAGCACCTGCTTCCCGTGGGTTCCGAGCCCATGATTTTTCACCCGATAAAAAAGCTTCTCGGGGCAGGAATACGGGATGTGTTGGTTGTAACCGGTACCGAACACATGGGCGCGGTGGTGGGGTTGCTCGGCAGCGGCCGGGATTTTGATTGCCGGTTTACCTATCGTGTCCAGGATGAACCTGGGGGCATAGCCCAGGCGCTTGGCTTGGCCGCGGATTTTGCGCGTGGCGGCAGGATGATTGTTGTTTTGGGAGATAATATTTTTGAAGACAACCTGAACCCATACGTGGATGCATTTGCCCGCCAGGAAAAGGGAGCGCGCATTTTGTTGAAAGAAGTAGATCACCCGGAACGGTTCGGTGTGGCCGAACTGAAGGAAAACAGGTTGGCCGGGATCATCGAGAAACCCGAAGCGCCCAAGAGTTCACATGTCGTTACGGGGATCTACATGTACGACACCGCGGTATTCGACATCATAGCAGGGTTGCGTCCTTCGGCCCGTCGGGAACTGGAGATAACCGACGTGAACAATGCATACATCAGCCGGGGTGAAATGGAGTTCGATGTATTGAAAGGTTGGTGGACGGATGCCGGCACCTTTGAGTCGCTCGCTCGGGCCAATGCGCTTGTGATGGGTGGAGATCCCGAGGCTTGAAACAAAAACAAATAACACCAGACCATGAGATGCGATCAAAGCTTGCATATTATCATATAGTATGTAAGAGTATTAAAAAATAACATAAACGTTTTAGGAGGCATGGAAGCGGTTGGGAAACTAATGTCCGAGAAAAAAATTTTTTTCGGTTGACTGCCTCTCCGATGCAAACAATACTATGTTTATGTTTTTGAGCTTAGCTCGAAAGGAGACGGGCATGAATTTCCGCTCCATAATTAAATGGTCTGTTCTTGGATGCATGTTGTTATGCATCGCTTTCCTGGGCCCGAGGGTAAGGGCCGAGGAATCCGATTTCGATGAAACAACGGGCGAGGCGATTTCTCCCAATGAAGCGCTCCGTCGAGGTGCAATGGAACTCTGGGCCGCTGAACAAGCCGGGGAAAAAGTACGCGAGTATCTTTCAGCAGCTCGTAAGACAAAGGACATCATACGTATAAACTGCGTGCAGGAGAAACTTGCCCAGATCAATACAGTGATCGGCCTTGCGAGAAAGGAACTCAAGGAACTGAGATCCGTGGCCCCGACCGATGAAACCGGGGACAAGAGCCGCATTCTCTACGAAAAGATGGCTATATTCAAAGAACAGGCCGAAAACATAAGACGCGAAGCCGAGGGTTGCTCCGGTGAGGAGTTGACCTATACCGGAGAAACCAAGGTGACAGTTGACATAGATCCTTCCATCCCGGTGGAAGATCCCACGGAACCTCCGGCGGGATTGAGTGGAAGCGCGGTTGTGGTGGATGAGGTCATAATCGGAAGACCGCCAGAGGTATCTCCCTATTTTTGAGCGGTTTTTGCTGCAAAATTAAACAGGTCGGCGACGAATTGGCGGGGTTGATGAGGTTGAATTGACCATTGACAGTTTTGTATGTATCTAGTTAAAACATATGCGTTTTCGGATTGGAATTTGTCGTTGCTTTTCGTCCGGAAATTACTGAATAGAAACCGGGTCCGGGGATTATGAATCTGTATCGGCATGGAATAAAGCTTGGAGTTTTCTTGCTTGCGCTGGTTTTGTGGGCCGCTCCCGCTTCAGCGCAGATCACCGGCGGATCGCCCGTGAACAGTTCCGCGCAGGTCAGCTCGGGTTTCGGCGGCGCGGGTTCCCAGATAAGGGGAAAACCTTCATCCCGGATGCCTGGTTTGAAATTGGGTTCTTCCCGCTTTCATGCAGGTCTCGACCTGGAGTTCGGTTACGACTCCAATGTTTTCTATTCGTCCAACACACACGGCGAAGAGGACATCGGTTCTGTGTACATGGGACTTCGGCCCGCGATAGTCCTTGGAAACACCGAAGGTGTGGACGAAGATTCTTTTCCAAAGCTTCTCTACGATCTCGTGTTGGGATACTCGTACAAGCGATATCTGCAGGAACTATCCACCAGGCGAAAAAGAGATTTTCACGGCGCGAACGTGGGGTTTTTGCTCCAGGCTTTTCCAAAGGGTACGGTTTCTTTTGATTTGCATGAAAACTACGTGCGAACCAGCCAGCCGCGCTACCTGCCGAACAATCAAAACTTCGACCGAAACATGAACGTAATAGGAGCGGGCGTGTCATACCGTCCGGGCGGTGGGTTGATAGATCTCCGGTTGGGTTATCGTTTCGTGGTGGATGTTTTTGAAGACCGTGATGTGAGGCACGGTAACTACTACTACCATCAGCCCGAATTCAGGGCCAAGTGGAAGTTTTTTCCCCAGACGGCTTTTTGGGTGGGCGCTAATTGGCAGTTCATAAGCTACATGTCCGATTTTGCGGACGATGCCATCGTTTACAAAAACAACGATTCTTGGCCGATCAGGGTCATGGCCGGGGTCACCGGCAGGTTCGCGCCGACGCTTTCGTTCAACGTGGGAATAGGCTACGGTTATAGCTGGTACAAAGACAGTGACGTCAAAAACTTCAATCTCCCCTTGGCCATGTTGGACATGACATGGGATGTGGCGCCGACAGCGAAGATCGTCCTGGGTTACCAGCATGACTTCCGGGATTCCATGTGGGGCGATTTCTTCAGCATGAACACAGCGTACCTGACCTATCACCACCAGATCATCAACAAGATCGATATTGCAGCGACCTTCAGATGGATAATGGCCGAATACCACGGAGCTGAACTGCCGGAAGGGTTTGAAGGGCCGGGTTGCTCAGCAGGTGAAACGAATAATGAATGCGAGCGGACCGATCACGGGTTCCAGGCCGGGCTTTCGGTGGCTTATCACATCACCGGCTGGATGTCGGCAAGACTGGGATACACCCTCTACGCGAATGCTACGAACTTCTATACCATCAGCATTGATGAAGGGGTCAGAAACGATCCCGATTTCGTTAAGCACCTGGCTTATCTCAATCTGAACTTTGCATATTGATTTTTCATGTTTGCCCTGATCCGGAAAAGAGCTTCAAACAATTCAAGAGGCGCGGGTTTTTTCCAGATAAGACATTGTCTTTTTCTTATGCTCATCCTTTTTTCCGGTTGCCACAGGGGGCCTCAGACTTCGGTCATCAAGGGCGAGCCGCCCAAGGGGTACGTGGATACAACGGTCGGTCCGGGCGATGAGCTGGAAATAACTCTTCTGGGTGAAGAAAAGCTCCCGACCAAGTTCAGGGTGGAAGCCGACGGTACGCTTCACTATCCTTATGTTCAACAGGTGAAAGTTGAGGGGCTCACCCCGCCTGAGATCGCAAGAAGGCTGGCCAAGGAGCTTTCGCGGGGGTATTTCAGAAACCCCCAGGTGCATGTCCTGGTGACCGACTACAAGAGCAAGAGAATCACCGTGTTCGGTCAGGTAAAAAAACCCGGAGTGATCACGTACACCGACAACATGAACATCATCGAAGCAGTAACCGAAGCGGGAGGGTTCACTGATAGGGCTGATACAAACTCGACCACGGTTACAAGGATGATAGACGGACGCAAGCACCGGATGCGCGTCCAGGTTCGAGATATCGGTGAAGGCAGACGCCAGAATTTCATGCTCAGACCAGGGGATGTGATCTTTGTCCCGGAAAGGCTCTTTTAAAACCGGATCAATAGATCCGGCGGCCGGCTCCGCGGACCCTGCTTCAGCAAGCTCCGACGGGCCGGAACGACCCGGTTCCAGACAGTCAGGCCGAAGATCTTCGATTCCTGATGGAAAAGGGGGGAGAGCAGCATCCTGGGCTGTTTTCCTGCTGAGACCTTTTCTTCTCTACGGGCTTTGCGCCACCGTGACCGTGGCCGCTGTGTTGGTGGGTTCGGTGCACGAGAACGTGCGCGCGCACCTCGGAGTTGCGGCCGCGATTTTGGCTGCAACCGCGTTGCTCGTCAATTCCCTGGGCGCGCGGACATCTCTTTCGGATTTGAAGCCTGGTTGGGCTTTTTATATTCCCGCGGCCATGGCGTGCGTTGTTCTCTTTCAACTTATTCCATTGCCGCCCGCGGTTCGCGACCTGGTGGATCCCGCGACCTCGGTTCGCCTGGGAGATGTTTTTCAGGCACTCGGGCTTTCAGCGACCCGGCCTATTGCATGGGACAAGCCGGCCGCGGTGATGGGCCTTTTGCACTACAGCTCTTTCGCTCTGCTAGTTTTTACAACGATAATAGTGTGCCGTCGTCGCTCCCGAGGCGTCAGGTTTGCCTGGGCTCTGGATGTCTGTTTGCTGACGCTCTCGGTTTTTTCCCTGGTAAACTATCTTTCCGGGGATGATCGAATCTGGTGGTTATATCAACCGGCGGCAAGCGTTGGAAATGCGGTGGCCCCTTTTGTAAACGAGAACCACGCGGGAGGTTTTTATCTTGCGGCCGGGCTTTTTCACATAGGGCTGTCTCTGACAATACCGCCGTCGCGAAAGCGGTGGGCCGTTTTAGCCTTAGGTATTTTTCCGGTTTTTCTCTGTTTTCTTGCAAGAAGCCGCGGCGCGCACCTTGGGTTTTTCCCCGGCCTCTTGATCATCGTTGTAAGCTTGTACCGCAACGGGCACATGGAAAAGGAGTTTGCCTTAAAGCTGCTTGCGGCCGCGGTGGTCGTGATCATCGGCCTCATCCCTTCGGTTCAAGTGGTGAGGGACGCGTACGGTGTAAAGGGGCTTGAAGGAATTTCGGAAGACACCAAGATAGCCATGTGGTGGGAAGGCATGGAAGTGGCCCGGGAGCATCCGGTAACCGGGGTCGGCAGTGGTTCGTACCGAGTCGCGGTCGCTACTAAGACGCCTCCCGACAGGAGGGGTTCGGTTCACCACGCGGAAAACATAATTGTGCAGACCGCTGTGGAACTTGGGCTTCCCGCGTTGATATTGTTTCTGACTCTTGCCGCGGTATTCTTGGTGAAGTTTGCCCGGCGGACGATCTGGGATCCGGCCGCGTGCGGCGCGGTCGGAGCGCTTTCAGGACTTTTCTTTCAAAACCTGGTGGATTTCAACCTGGAATTCCCTGGAACAGCATTCCTGGCTGCAGCACTGGTGGGTTTTGTGGCTGCATCCGGAAAACCTCTTTCCGTTGACCGCAAACCATTTTCCAAGCGGCGTGTAAAAAAACCGGACGAGAGTACGTCCCCGTCCCTGGAAAAAAGCGAAGTTTCAAAACCAGATCCCGCGAAGAGATCCAGGAAAAGACGTTCCAAAAAATTGGGCATTGTCCGTTTGGCCGTCGTATCAGCGGTTATCTGTACAGGTTTAGCGGCTGCTCTGACCGGAATTTTCTGGGCCGCTCCGAACAGCCTGCTCAATGAGACGCACCGGGTTGAGTCGGCCTTGAAAAAAGGCCGCACGGCCGATGCTCACGAACTGGTTTCAGCCGCGTTGAGACGCCATCCGGCTGATTACTATCTGCACTATCTCAAGGCCTTTATCCTCTTCAGTCGAAGGGAAGGCGAACCGCTCCGGTGGGTGAATCACGCCATATCCCTTTCTTCAAACGATCCTCGGCCGCATCTGCTGGCGAGCAGGATCCTGGCAACCGCGGGAGCCTACGAACAGGCGCACGCTGAGTTGGCCCGTTCCCTGGAAAGGGGATTGGTTCCAGTAAAAACCGTTGTAGACTATCTCGTGGATCTTACGATTGCCAGGCTTGACGCTCATGCATCACAAAGGGAGGCTTCTTTCCATTCCATGCGGTCCGCGGCGATTGCATCTTCAAGTACAGGTCTTCCCATGATCACGAACTTGACAATGGAGTTCGCGGAGACCGGGTGGAACACGGGATACAGGTTGTTCATGGGAGATGTCATTGCCGGCCGGCTGGTTCCGGACCGGCGGATTTTCTTCCTGGTGGCGGAGAACTTTCTCAGTAAGGGCCGCACCGAGGCAGCTGTTTCCACGTTCGAGCAGGCCGCGCGGCGCTGGCCGGAAGAAATAAGAAGAATGCACTCGGTGCCGGAGATGCTGGCCCGGGCAGGTCGAACCGGGGAGGCCCTTCACTGGGCGCTCAGAATACTGGATGTTTCCAAAACCCCTCGCGCATACCTCGCTGCCGCGGACATTTATGAAAAAGCATTGGATCGGAAACAAGCTCACGATCTCCTGGCCGATGCACTTGTTTTGTACCCACGCGACACATCGTTAATCCTTGCCGCTGCTCGAAATGCTCTGAAACTCGGAAAGCACGAGGCTGCTCGGGAAATGCTTCAAAAAGGGCTCAGGGAGATGCCGGACATGAAGCCCAAAACCCAGGTGCAGTTCCTGGTAGTGCTTCGCGATCTGGCCGTCAAGCGGGGAGACCGCGGAGAGGCGAGAAGGCTTGATTACCGGATAGCCAGAATAAAGATCCTGGACAAGGAGAGAAGCAGGGAACCGGGCGCGGACACCACGCCTTCAAGAGATTCACAGGATTAACAAGATTCACAGGATTCAATAGATTGTCCCGGCGATTCAAACAGGTAGAACCGATTCCGTCCCGGAGCCGCGCCCCGTGGAATCGTGTTCATCGAATGGTTCGTTATCTTCAGCTTCGATGCTTCGCGCCTGACCGCTATCCTTTTTTTCCTTTCCTCCACAACCCTTGTCGCTGTCGGGTTCACGCATTTCTGGAATAAGGGTCTGGAGGAGACACCTGATCTCGCTCGGCGAATAGCGCTCCGCTACATCCGGCAGTCTTAACAGCATTTCTTCGAACTCATCAGGGTCGGACCCGAACGCTGCCCGGCCGATAAAGATCTTCGGATGCAGGGTTTTTGTCATGTTTTCTTCCCGGGTGGTAAACTCCTCAAACAGTTTTTCTCCGGGCCGCACCCCGCTGAACGCTATAGGAATCTCTTCCTCGCTCAAACCCGAAAGACGTATTAAATCTTTTGCCAGGTCGACTATTCGCACCGGTTTGCCCATGTCCAGGACAAATAGTTCTCCCCCTTCCCCCATTGCGGCCGCTTGCATCACGAGTTGGCAAGCTTCGGGTATTGTCATGAAATATCTTTTCATTTCAGGGTGAGTCACGGTGATCGGCCCCCCTTTTGCTATTTGCTCTTTGAAAATGGGGATAACCGAACCCGCTGAGCCCAACACGTTTCCGAATCGCACGGACACGAACTTGGTTTGTTGCTTCTCGGTCTCTTGTTCCGGTTCCGGCGAACCGCATTCGTTTTGCCCGGCCCTTGATTGCTTGTACATCTTGTGGATGTACATTTCCGCCAACCTCTTGGTTCCTCCCATTATCGACGTGGGGTTGACGGCCTTGTCGGTCGAGATCATGACGAATGCTTCACATTTGTGTTTCTCGGCAGCGTCCGCGACTTTCTTTGTTCCCAGAACATTGTTTTTTAGCGCTTCTCCGGGATTCAACTCCATCATTGGAACGTGTTTGTGGGCCGCGGCATGAAAAACAATGTTCGGCCTGTAAAGCTCAAACACCCTTTCCAACCGCTTCTTGTCGCAAATATCCGCTATGATGGGCACTACTGAAACATTGTTTCCATCCCGGTACCGCTCCCCTGGTTGAATGGAACCGCGGTGTTTTTGCAATTCCATTTCTATCTCGAAAAGGGCGTTTTCATTTTGTTCCAGCAAAAGAACGGCTTCCGGCTGGAAGCGAATCGCCTGGCGGCACAGTTCGGAACCTATAGATCCCCCGGCACCGGTGACAAGCACCCGCTTTCCTTTGATGAAACCCTTGATGAGCCCCATGTCCAACTCAACCGCTTCACGGCCCAGGAGGTCTTCGATCGACACTTCCCTGAGTCGATTCAAGCTAACCCGTCCGTCAAGGATTTCGTATATTCCGGGGATTATTTTCATTGTCAGGGAGGCCTTTTCGCAGGCCTCCACGATTCGCCTGATCGCACTTCCCGGCGCGGACGCGATGCATATAATCGCCTGGTCCGCTTTGGTCTCTTCCGCTATTGCCGGAATCGAGTCCGTATCTCCCATAACTTTGTGTCCCTGGATGACCGTTCCAGTCTTCATCGTATCGTCATCCACGAATCCCACCACCTTGATTCCCAGTCCGGGTTTTTGCTGTACTTCCCTGGCTACAAGCACCCCGGCCCGCCCCGCCCCAACCAGCAAGGTCTTGATCATCTCGCCGTTGCCCGAAGTCGACCGCGCCCTTTCCGATTTCTCCGCGGATATCCTGCGCAAAAACCTGATGCCCGCGACTCCGAGAAAAGCCAGCGAAAAATCTATGCCGAGTACGCCAAGCGGTATAACCACGTAACGGCTGTGGCCACCCAGCCCCCCCAGCCCGATCCTGAGCGCGATCAAACAACCGGACGCAACGGCAAGCGCTCCAAGTATTCGGTTTGCTTCTCTTACCCCGACATAACGCCATGAAAAATTGTGCACGCCGAAAAGCACCATCACCAGGTACTTGAAAAGGATTACGTACGGCCAAGAGAAAAACAGCAGCTTGTACTGCGGCATTTCCATGCGGAACTCGAACCTGAACAAAAAGGCGAGCCAGTACGCAATGGAAAGCACCAGCAAATCCAGGAATATCTGCGCTCCTTTAAGTACGAATCTTCCCATGATCAATCACTTGAAAACTCTAAATCATCGATGAATCAATTTATGGATCCATCGATAAACGAAAACAATTATAAAACCCCGTCAGGTCTGTTTTTTCAATCGTTCGAGCCATTATCCATATCATGAATGTAAAATGCAAGAGGTTACGAGAACCTTCTCAGCTTGGCCGAACCTACCGGTCTTCGCAGAGGCCGAAAACGCTTTTCACAACTTAGCCGCACGGTTTGTCATGGCGCAGCACAAATCCGGGACGATAAAAGTTTAGCAGGGTTCGCGTTCACCGCACGGATCATGCACTCTCAAAACCATCATCCGCTTTTCCGGCCGTCACTTTGTTCGCTTGTCTGTTCTACGCTTTTTTCTTCCCCCTCTTTTGTGGAAAAAACTTCTCTTGTAAGGTACGTCGGTTTTGCCTGTGATTCGTGATAGGTGCGCACCATGAGTTCGGCCTGGAGCCCCATGAAAAACATGATCAGGCCCACGGTGAAGAGAAACACAGCGAGTTGGAGAAGGGGATTTTTGTGCACCCATGCGCCGGTAGTGTATTTCTGCACAAGGGTCACCACTCCGAACACCACCCCGAGCAGACACAGCAAAGAACCCAGGCCGCCGAACAGGTACAAGGGTTTGGTCGAGTATCCGCCCAGGAATTTGACGGTCATCAAATCCATCAACACCTTGAATGTGCGGCCGATTGTGTACTTGGATTTACCTTCCCTCCTAGGCCTGTGATTGACCGGGATCTCGCCCACCCGCGCTCCTGTCCAACTGGCGTAAATCGGAATGAACCGATGCATCTCACCATAAAGATGGATGGATTCCAAAACATCTTTTCGATAGGCTTTCAAGGTGCAGCCGTAATCATGGAGCCGCACTCCTCCCACCATGCTCACAAGGAAGTTAGCGGTCTTCGACGGAAGCTTGCGTGTAAGCCAGGCATCCTTTCGATCCTTGCGCCAACCCGAAACAACGTCATACCCCTTTTCCATGGTTTCCAGCAGCATTGGAATATCGGCCGGATCGTTCTGCCGGTCCGCGTCCATGGGGATGATGATCTCGCCTTCAGCATGATCAAACCCAGCGCTCATGGCAGCGGTTTGTCCGAAGTTGCGTCGCAGCCGGACCAGTTTCAAATACCCCCTGCTTTCGGCCATTTCTTTGACGGTTTCATATGTGTGGTCCGTGCTGCCGTCATCCACAAAGACCACTTCACACGAGCGACCCGACTCGTGGAATTCCGAGACAAACGAATCCAGCTCTTCGATCAACGGCCGAACACTTTTTTCTTCATTATACGCGGGAACGACAACGCTTAAATCCATCTGTTTTCACCAATTCGCTGTGCGTCACGGAGTGAAACCGCCCTGTTGATGCCTTGAGTCCCACTGATGCACAGACCCACAACGGCCGGCCTGATGCAGGAGCCAACCACACCATTCCCTGCATTTTTTGTAAAGGCAGATCAAAGATCTTTTTCAAAACCCCTGCCCCCTCTTTGTGTGATTCCGTTTCGGCAAAGGTCGCGCTCAACCGCAGGACAGGAAAGATTTCACACGCACCGGTAGCATCGAATCCGCAATCAAAAGGTCTCAGACACTCAGGAAAAGCCAAAAACGCTGCTTCCATTGCTTCCGTGGTTATATTCCACCCCGTGGCTAAAACACCTGTTGCGGAATCTTCACAAGCAAGCAAAACCGTATTTTCCAACGGAATTTCCTGTTCGAGTCGGGATTCCTCCGCCCGTTCCAAGACATTCCACTGCGCTGTCTTGATCACTTTCTTTCTCATCATGGCGGCCCTGTCCGCATGCCCCTGCTGTTCCAAGATGCGGGCCATGGTTTCAGTGGCTAAAGCGACGTCTCCCTCCCCCGAACCTTTCTGCGAAACGATATCCTCCGTATTCTCCCAATCCTCCCCATCCTCCCCATTCTCCCCATCCTCCTCCTCACGATTCATTCCCTTCCCCTCCGCTGATCGGATCAGTTCATCCAGTTTGGCCGCGGCTTCCTTCACACCGCTGGATTCCCTATTCGCAGAAATATCTTCTTTTCTTTCTTTCCCGGATGTCATTTCAGGTTCAAAGTTTCATAAGGGTTTCCCGAGTGCACAAAACATCTTTTTTTATCTGTTCGGTCAGTTCCTCGGCGGAATTATACCTGATTTCGGGCCGCAGCCGCCGGACCAATTCCAACTCCAAATGTTTGTCGTACAAGTCTCCCGACCAGTCCATAATATAAGCTTCGACCGTGGTGTTTCCGTTTGTGCGAAAAGTCGGCACCGAACCGATGTTGACCGCGGCCGGAAAGTGGTTTTCGTCCCAGATGCACCATGCTGCATAAACCCCGGGAGCAGGTATGAGTTCTTGTTCAACCTCCAGGTTGGCCGTGGGATATCCCAGGTCTGCGCCCCTTCCCGCCCCCCGGACCACCTTGCCCGAAAGCACGAGCGGTCGCCCCAGAAGAACGGACGCGGCATATACCCGGCCCGAAAGCGCAAAAGATCTTATCTTTGTCGATGAAACGGTCATGCCGCCCACGGTAAAAGGTTCGATCACCCGGACATCAAACCCGTATTTCCGACCAAAATCCTGCAGATCCTTTGCGGTCCCCTTTCTGTTAATGCCGAATGTGAAGTCATATCCCACGCAAACCCCTGAAACACGAAGCAACCCCGCGAGATAATCCCGGACGAAACCTTCAGGGGAAATTTCGACCAGCTCCTTGTCAAAATCCAGCACGATGATTCCGTCCGGCCCGCTTTCATCGATCAGTTTCAACCTCGATTCAAAAGTCGTGATCAATTGCGGAGCGAACTCGGGCGCCAGAAATTTTGCCGGGTGGGGATCAAAAGTCACTACCGCCCACCCGGTTTCAAGTTTGTTTGCAAGTTCGGTTGCAGCCGAAAATATATGCCTGTGCCCCGTGTGAACGCCGTCGAAATTCCCTATCGCCACAACCGGGCGGGAGAGTTTTTTGGCGGCCTGGGCCATGCTGTAAAACAAGTTCATAATTGTGTTTTTCTGAAAAGACCGTTGTGACTATCTGTGACTATCCATGACTACCGATGACTATCCATGACTATCCATGACTATCCATGACTATCGATGACTATCTGTGCCCATCGGCCATGCTTCGCAGTTCAAAAGTGTTTCAATGCGCGAGAATTTCTTCCCTTGTTGCGAATAACGAGTTTGCGGATTTGCCGGGCCATTGCAAGAAAAAACCCTTTCTGTTCACGAGGCTACAGTTGGATTTTTGTTGACCGTGGCCGTGTTTGTTTCTACAGATTTATCATGCACGATCAAAAGTGCACGGCCCGATATAAGGCAAAGGAATGCACTATGTTTGAAAATGGGGACGACGCACGATTTCACGAAGACATCCTGGACCTTGAGCCCCTGCTCAAGGTCAGCTGGTTCTTTGATCTTCTGAAAAAGTATTTTCATTACAACATCAAGGGCATGGAACACATCCCTGAATCCAAGCCTTGCATTCTCGTTATGAATCACGGTTTGCTGGTGGTCGACGCTGTATTGTTCGGGCTTGAAATGTGGAGGCGCAGTGGGAGGCTCATCAGGTTTTTGGGAGCGCATTTCCTTTTTCAGGTCCCCATTATCAGGGAGTTTTTCCGCCGGGCCGGCGTGGTGGACGGCACCCCCATCACCGCGGATGAATTGCTGGACAGGGGCGACATTGTCGGGGTCATGCCCGGAGGAGTGCCCGAAGCCTGTCGTCCATCCACCGAACGTTACCAGTTGCGCTGGGGCGAGAGAACCGGGTTCGTCTCTCTTGCCTTGCGTCACAATGTTCCCTTGATTCCCGCGTATTGCATTGGAAACGACGATCTTTACCATGTTTTTTCAGAAGGAAACTCCACCAGGGGAGTCCTGGGCCTGAAAGGATTCCAGTTGCCTCTTTTCATGGGAATCGGGCCCCTTCCTTTTCCTGCAAAACTGACTCACTACGTGGGCGAACCAATGTATTTCGACGAAGGGCCTGAAGCCGCGGATGACAAGGACGTCTGTCTCAAACTCCAAAAGCGCGTTCAACAGGCCATGGAGGAACTCAAGTTCAGGGGGTTGAAAGATCGCGGTGATGACGTTTTTGATTTGTGGCCTGCAAGGCAAAGCGAACCTAACCAAGACACTACTTTGAACAAATGGAGCGAATGATGTACAACTTCTCCCAAAAAAAACCAACACCCGACTCGTCCACTATCTCCGGCTCCAAACTCCCGTTTCTACGCCACCGCCTGACCGTTCCACCCGCCCCCTCGCGATTACCGCCGTTATTTGCAACCGCGTTTTTGTTTGTAAGTGTTTGTTTCTCCCTCGGCCTTAAGGGTTGTCCCAAAGGAACCCCCTCCCACGCATCCGAAGAAACACCCCTGGGAGCTGAACAAGAAACCATCTGCTATTTCGGTGAAACAACCGCGTACAGACCCGACGGGGAAAATCTCGGCGCCATAAAGACAATCGTCCGCAGATCCGTTCAACCCTCCGAAAACCCAGGCCGGGGAAAGATCATCGAGGAAGTTGCCAACATCGATCCCAGGCCGGACATGCCCAACCGATTCTACAACGTGGTGCTCGAAGTCGAAGGCGACCGTTTCACCATGCGGGAAACGGGCGGAAGTTTCACCGGCAAGGGCCGACTATTCGGCCCCGCCTGGCGATGGAACCGCTGGAACTCTGAATCCATCATGACCCAGGGAGGGAAGGTCGTTTCAGAAGATGTTCTTGAAAATGGTCGATTGAACGCGGACAAGAAATATTACGGACCCGACGGAAAACTGTTAATGGTTTTCAAGGAATCCCTCGAACGCATCGATGAAGAAACCTGCAAAACATACTGGGAAAGCGCGAAACAAAACGCTTCTTCGTCCCCATAGCTCCCATAGCTCCCATAGCTCCATCACCCATCCTCGCTTCATTTCCATCCGTTTTTCCTTACGAGTGAAATTTGCGCAAATCCGCTTTTACTGGTTTGCTCTATCTCGGAAACGGGAATCTCTTGGGATAACCATGGGCTTGTCCGCGCGAAT